>JAYUZE010000033.1:0-17514 GCA_043752035.1 Gammaproteobacteria bacterium | reverse complement strand
CGAGGTGTGCCGTCAGCTGCTGGCGCAGGGCCAGCAGGAACTGCAGCAGCGCTTTCGCGATGACGAACCGGTCGAAGGCCTGGTGCGTGCACGCGCCGCCTTCACCGATATCCTGCTGGCCTCACTCTGGCACGCCAAGCTCGATGCGAATCTCGCGGCGCTGCTGACGCTCGCTGCGGTCGGCGGCTATGGCCGCGCCGAACTGCATCCTTATTCCGATGTCGTTTTCCTGGTGCTGGTGCCGCACGCGCTGAGCGATGGCGAGCGCGGCCAGGTGGAACAGCTGGTGACTTTTCTCTGGGACATCGGTCTGGAAGTCGGTCATAGCGTGCGCACCATTGAAGATTGCCGCGAGCAGAGCCTGGCTGATGTGGGCGTGATGACCACGCTCCTCGAAGCGCGCTGGCTCGCGGGCGCCAGCGCACTGCTGCCCGCGATGCGCGCAGCGCTCGCGCCCGATCAGGTCTGGCCGGTGCGCGATTTCTTTGCTGCGAAGGTGCGAGAGCAGCAGGAGCGGCACCTGAAGGCGAACGACACCGCCTACAATCTCGAGCCCAATGTCAAAACCGGCCCCGGCGGACTGCGCGATATTCAGACCATCGGCTGGGTGGCCAAGCGGCACTTCGGCGCGGAATCGCTCGACGAGCTGGTGACGCACGGGTTCCTCACACCCTCGGAACTGCGGCGGCTCAAGCAGGCGCAATCCTTCCTGTGGAAGGTGCGCTTCGGATTGCACGTACTCGCCGGCAGGCACGAAGACCGCTTGCTGTTCGATCACCAGACCAGGCTGGCGCACAGCTTCGGCTACGAGGATGGTTCCTACACCCTGGCGGTCGAGCAGCTGATGCAACGCTACTACCGCACCGTGATGGACGTGCAGCTGCTGAACGAACTGCTGCTGCAACTGTTCCGCGAGGCGATACTCACCAACGATACACCGGCGCGCGCGCTGACCGCGCAGTTCCAGGTGCGCAACGATTACCTCGAGGCGAGCACGCCGGACCTGTTCGCGCGGCAACCCTCGGCACTGCTCGAGCTGTTCGTGCTGCTGCAGCAGAACCCGCAGCTGCGCGGCGTGCGCGCCGACACCATCCGCGCGGTGGGGCGGAATCTGTGGCTGATCGACGAGGAGTTCCGCCAGAACCCGCGCAATCACCGACTGTTTCTCGAGATCCTGCGCGCGCCGCGCGGCGTGACGCATGAGCTGCGGCGCATGAACAACTACGGCGTGCTGGGCCGCTACATTCCGGCCTTCGGCCGCGTGGTCGGGCGCATGCAGTACGACCTGTTCCACGCCTACACGGTCGATGCGCACACCTTGTTCGTGGTCAGCAATGCCCGGCGGCTGGCAATTCCGGAACTGAACCACGAACTGCCGCTGGTCTCGCCGATCATGCAGCAGCTGCCCAAGCCTGAGATCGTGTACCTGGGCGCGCTGTTTCACGATATCGCCAAGGGCCGTGGTGGCGATCACTCGGATCTGGGCGCGGTCGACGCCGAGGCCTTCTGCCTCGAGCAGGGCATGTCACGCTACGACGCGCGCCTGGTGGCCTGGCTGGTGAAGAGCCACCTGGTGTTCTCGATGACCGCGCAGAAGCAGGACATCGGCGATCCGCAGGTGATCAACGAATTCGCGCGCAGGGTCGGCGACGAAGCGCATCTCGATTATCTGTATGTGCTCACCTGCGCCGACGTGCGTGGCACCAATCCCAAATTGTGGAATTCCTGGAAGGCCTCGCTGTTCCACGATTTTTACGAGAAAGTGCGCCGCGCGCTGCGCCGCGGCCTCGAGACGCCGGTCGACAAGGACGAGCTGGTGCGCGAGAACCAGTCGGGCGCCCGTGCGCTGCTGGCCAGCGCGGCACTCGAGGCCGGCGCGATCGACAAAGTCTGGGCCACGCTCCCCGAAGCCTATTTCCTGCGCTACACGCCCGAAGAAATTGCGCGGCATACGCGCGTGCTGGTGCGCAGCGATCAGAGCGGCGAGGAGGCGCGCGTCGCGGTCGAGGCCCAGAGCGAGAGTGGTACCTCGGCAGTGCTGATCTACGCGCCGCACCGCCGCCACAGTTTCGCGCGCGCCACCGCAGTGCTCGACCAGCTCGGCCTCAACATCGTGGATGCGCGCATCACGCCGGTCGGCAATGGTTTCTCGCTCGACACCTATCATGTGCTCGAAGAAGACGGCGTGATGATCAACGATGCCGAACGCCTGACCGAGATCGAACGCGCCCTGTGGTCTTCGCTCCAACGGCCCGAGGAAGCGCCGCTGGCGGTGTTGCGCCGCGCGCCGCGGCAACTGCGGGTATTCAAGACGCCGACGCGCATCGCCATCAGTGTCGATGAACGCAATGCGCGCTCGGTGCTGGAACTGGTCGCGGGCGATCGCCCCGGCCTGCTGTGCGATGTAGGCAAGGTTCTGTGGGAAGAACGCGTCGATCTGGATGCCGCCAAGATCGGCACCATGGGCGAGCGCGCCGAGGACGTATTCTATATAACGGATCGCGCCCGCCGGCCGCTGGACGAGGCCGCTGCCGAGCGCCTGCGCACACGGCTGATGGAAACGCTGAGTCCCCCACAGGGAACTGCTTAGTGAATCCGGTGCAGTTGCAGGCCGTGATCGAAGCCGCGTTCGAACAGCGGCAGAACATCACTGCCGCTAACGCCGATGCCGGGCTCAGGGCTGCGATCGACAGCGCGATCGGGCTGCTCGATCGCGGCGCGGCGCGCGTGGCCGAGCGCGTCGCCGGCATATGGGTGGTGCACGAATGGCTGAAGAAAGCGGTACTGCTGTACTTCCGCACCCATGACAACGAAGTGGTCGACGCCGGCTACACCCGCTTTTACGACAAGGTGCCGCTGAAATACGCCGGCAGCGATGCGGCAGCCTTTGCAGCCGGAGGCGTGCGCGTGGTGCCGCACGCGATCGTGCGCCGCGGCGCCTACGTGGCACCCAACGCGGTACTGATGCCCTCCTATGTGAACATCGGCGCTTATGTGGATGCCGGCACGATGGTCGACACCTGGGTTACGGTGGGCTCCTGTGTGCAGATCGGCAAAAACGTGCATCTCTCGGGCGGCGTCGGCATCGGCGGCGTGCTCGAGCCGCTGCAGGCCAGCCCGACCATCATCGAGGACAACTGCTTCATCGGTGCGCGCTCGGAGATCGTCGAAGGCGTGATCATCGGCGAGGGTTCGGTGATCTCGATGGGCGTGTTCATCGGCCAGAGCACGAAGATCCTCGATCGCGCCAGCGGCCAGATCATCCAGGGCCATGTGCCGCCTGGGTCCGTGGTGGTATCAGGCAACTTGCCCGCGCGCGACGGCAGCCACTCGCTCTATTGCGCGGTGATCGTCAAGCGTGTCGACGCGCAGACCCGCGCCAAAACCTCGATCAACGAATTGCTGCGGATGGATTAGTGTCCGCCGGCCTTGGCGCGCCTGCGCCGCAGAGCTCAGCCGTAGCGGCCGGTAACGTAATCTTCGGTCGCCCTCTGGCTTGGGTTGGTAAAGATGCGGCTGGTTTCGTCGAACTCCACCAGACGGCCGAGGTACATGAAGGCCGTGAAATCCGACACACGTGCCGCCTGCTGCATATTATGGGTAACGATAACGACAGTGACGCGGTCGCGCAAGCCGGTAATAAGTTCTTCGATACGCGCGGTAGCGATCGGATCGAGTGCGGAAGTCGGCTCATCGAACAGCAATATTTCCGGCTCAGTCGCCAGTGCGCGCGCAATACACAGGCGCTGCTGCTGACCGCCCGAGAGCGACAGGCCCGAGCTGTCGAGCCGATCTTTCACCTCGTCCCACAATGCAGAATTGCGCAGCGCCCGCTCTACTTCTTCGGCGAGGCGTAGCTGCGAACGGACACCGCGGACCCGCAGCCCATAAGCCACATTCTCGAAGATCGACTTGGGAAACGGATTGGGTTTCTGGAACACCATGCCGATGCGCATGCGCACTTCGATCGGATCGACGTCCGGCCCGACCAGGTTGATCTCGTCCGGATGCAGCATGATGCTGCCTTCGTAGCGCGTGCCCGCCTGCTGGTCGTGCATGCGGTTGAAGCAACGCAGAAAGGTGCTCTTGCCACAGCCCGAAGGGCCAATCAGCGCGGTAATCTGGTTTTCACGGATCTCGGCGTTCAAGCCGTTGAGCGCACGGACAGTGCCGTAATAGAAATTGAGATTCTCGACCCGCGCTTTTACCGGCGCCTTGAGCGCCTGTGTGCGTCGTGTCTCATTGATCGCAAATTTCTGCGCGGCCGGCCGGACCCGCCCCATGGACGGCGGCAGCACTCCGGTAGCCGCATCGCTCGCCGGAAGCAGAAAACCTGGCAGCTCGTCTTGTGAGGTTGCAAGCTGACCTGCGCCGCGCTCGCCGTGAGTACTCATGGTAGCCACTAGACTACTGTATATGCCGGGCCCAGCGCCGCGATTTATGGGTCGCGGCGCCGGGTGGTCGCTAGGTCCTACATCTGCCACCGGTGTGCGCGTTCCAGATTAGAACGCGACCTGCGCCCAGATGCCGAATTCGTCGGATTCCAGCGGCTTGACGGCGGTGTTGTTCTTCTGCTCGTCGCGCTTGTAGGCAACCGACAGGTCTACAGCCTTGCGAGGTTTGAAGGTAGCGCCGATGTTGTAGTACTCATCCTTCAGAGTGGGGGCGGTATTCTTGTTCGGCTTCTCGTTGTCGTAACGCAGGAAGCCCGACACCAGGTCCGAGAACCTGTATGAACCCCACACCGCAAAGCCGTCTGACTTGTCAGTGGCAGTCTTGGTCACGGCGGTCCAGTTATCGGCGGTGAAATACTCACCGCCCACTCGCACTCCCTCATGGGCATAGGCCAGCAGTGCGTCGAAGCGCGTCGCCGTGTGCACGGCGGGAGTCACTGTTCCCTCGAAGTCATTGCCGAGCTTGCCTCTATAGAAACCCACCGCGGCAGTCAGGCCCGACACCGGCACAAAACTCACGCGGCCCTCGAAGTCCAGAGTCTTGGAGCGGGTCGGATTTTTGTAGCCGTTGCCTTCAATCGCTGACAACGCGTAACCAAGCTTGCCGTCGACCAGTTTACCGCCAATGTGCACGCCCCAGTCGGCAGAGGTGCCGCGACTGGTGCGATCGGCCAGGATCTTTTCAACGTAGCGATAGCCGTACAGGTCTTCCACGAACGGTATCCACGGCAGGTCCGCCGAACCGGCCCGCACCCAAAACGCGTCGGATATCTTCGCCTGCAAGTAGGCCTTCTTTACGAACAGCTGGGTCTCTTTGCTGGCGTCGGCACTGACGTAGTTGAAGTCGGTGGTCAGATTTGCCGACCATACGCTGTCGAAGGTGTGATTAACGACCAGGTAGAAGCGCGTGACGTCGAGCCCCACGCCGCTGGTGGCCGCCTTGACGCCGGCGGCCTTCTTGTCGAGGCTGGTCAGGTCGACATAGGCCTTGCCACCGACGGTAGTGTTCTCGGTAATCGCAGTGTCGGCCTGCGCAGCTGCTGCAAAACCACACGCAGCCACGGCTACCGCGGCAAAGATCTGCTTGGACATGTATCGCTCCTCAAAGGGTCTCGTTGGTGTCTGTCATCCGTTGGTCGGCACCGGGGCCGCCGTACGCAATGGCGGGCAAAGTACACAGCATGTATGACAAAACGATTACACAGAGCAGCGCGTGGTAAAACTACAACAAACGGGCCTCAAACATACGGCCCTCAGCCGTAGCGACCCGTAATGTAATCTTCCGTGGCCTTGCGGGCCGGGTTCGTGAAGATCTTCGCTGCCGTGTCGAACTCGATCAGTTCGCCGAGATACATGAACGCTGTAAAATCCGAGATGCGCGCCGCCTGCTGCATGTTGTGGGTGACGATCAGCACCGTGACCTGCTCGCGCAGAGTTGCGATCAGCTCCTCGATCTTGGCGGTGGCGATCGGATCGAGCGCCGAGGTCGGCTCGTCGAACAGGATCATCTCCGGATTGGTCGCCAGCGCACGCGCTATGCACAGGCGCTGCATCTGGCCGCCCGAGAGCGCCTGTGCCGGCGCATTGAGCCGATCTTTGACCTCGTCCCACAGCGCCGCGCCCCGCAACGCACTCTCGACCGCGTCGGCGAGTTGCCCACGATGCCGCTGGCCGCGCAGGCGCAATCCATAGGTAACATTGTCGGCAATCGAAGTCGGAAATGGATTGGCCTTCTGGAACACCATGCCAATGCGCATGCGCACATCGATGGGATCGACCGCGCGGCTCACCAGATCGATCTTTTCCGGATTCAATATGATCGAACCGTGATAGCGCGCGCCGACGATCAGATCATGCATGCGGTTGAAGCAGCGCAGGAAGGTACTCTTGCCGCAGCCAGAGGGCCCGATGAGTGCCGTCACCTGACGGTCGGCGATCGGCATGCTGATGTTCTTCAGCGCCTGCGTGGCGCCGTAATAGAAGCTCAGGTTATTGACTACCGCGCGCGCGTTCCCGGGCCAATGCGCGCGATCGGCCGTAGCGGCCGTTTCTGCCGCGACCTCGACAGGCCCGTCACTCATGCTGTGCCGCCCGAATGCGGCGCGGCTTGGGCGCTGTCAGCGCCAGCTGTCGCCAGCACCTGGCGCTCGACCTCATCGAGCGACACGTGGCGCACGTCGCGGCCGCCGACCATGTAGATCACATACTCGCAGATATTCTTGGCATGATCACCGACGCGCTCCAGCGCGCGCGCGACCCACAGCAGGTCGATCGAGGCGCGGATGGTGCGCGGATCTTCGATCATGAAGGTGATGCACTGACGCTGGATCGCATCGTATTCCTCATCCAGCAGGCGATCGCGCTTGACCGCCGCCAGCGCGGCCTGTGCATCCAGACGCGCGAACACATCCAGCGCGTCGCGCAGCAATGCCAGCGCGACACTGCCCAGATGGCGTACCACGCGGTAACCATCGGTGCCACCACGGTCCATGCCGCGCCGGCCGACGATGTTGGCAATCCTATGCGCTTCGTCGCCAACCCGCTCCAGGTCGGTGATGGTCTTGATGATCGCCAGCACCAGTCGCAGATCGGAAGCTGCCGGTGCCCGCATCGCCAGGATGCGGTTGCACTCGTCATCGATCTCCACTTCCATGCGATTGACGTGCGCTTCGCCACGTACCACTTCGGCGGCGAGCGCGCTGTCGCCGATGGCCAGCGACTGCAGCGCCTGGCTCAGCTGCGATTCGGCCAGCCCGCCCATCTGCAGCACGTCGCTGCGCAGCCGCTCGAGATCCTCGTTGAAGCGGCTGAGGATATGCTGGCCGAAATCCGCTTTTTCCATACGCCCTCCTATTCGCCTGGATTGGCGTGCTGGCCAAACAGCGAGGAAATGGAACGCGCGATGATGCTCAGTAACAGCACGAACAGCGTAATCAGCAGCGCGCCGACCCAGGCCAGCTGCTGCCAATCGGTATAGGGGCTCATCGCGAACTGGAAAATCACCATGGGCAGGTTGGCCATCGGGCGATTGAGATTCGAGTTCCAGAACTGATTGTTGAATGCCGTGAACAGCAGCGGTGCCGTCTCGCCACTGATGCGCGCCACCGCCAGTAGCACGCCGGTCACCAGGCCGTTCTTGGCGGCCGGATAGACGATGCGCGTGATCGTGTACCAGGGATGCGCACCCAGTGCGGCTGAGCCATCGCGCATGCTCTTGGGCACCAGATTGAGCATGTCTTCGGTGGTGCGCACCATCACGGGCATCGCAATAATGCCCAGCGCCACGGCGCCGGCGATCGCCGAAAAATGGCCCATGCGCATCACCAGCAGCATGTAGACGAACAGGCCGACGATGATCGATGGCGCACTGAGCTGTACGTCGTTGATGAAGCGCACCACGGTGCTGAGGCGGCTGTTGCGCCCGTACTCCGCCAGGTAGGTACCAGCCAGCAAACCGATCGGCGCACCGATGATGATGCCCAGTGCGGTCATCACCAGGCTGCCGAAGATGGCATTGAGCAAACCGCCGGCGCTGCCCGGGCCCGGGGTCATCTGGGTAAATACCGCCATCGACAGCGCGCCGAAGCCGCGCGAGAGCAGCGTCCACAGGATCGCGCACAGCAAGGCCAGGCCAATGCCCGTGGCCAGCGTCGACATCGCGAAGGCGATCACATTGGCGATGCGGCGGCGACGCAGCGTGCTCATGCGCGCCTCACCGCGCCGCGCTCGAGGCGCAGCAGCAGCAATCGTGCGGCAGCAATCACTGTGAAAGTCAGTACGAACAGCAGCAGACCGAGTGCAAGCAGCGCCGAGGTGTACAGGTCGCCCACGGCCTCGGCAAACTCATTGGCGACCGCCGCCGAGATCGTGGTCGAAGGCGCGAGCAGCGAGGCGCTGATGCGGTGCGCATTGCCGATTACAAAGGTCACGGCCATGGTCTCGCCTAGCGCGCGGCCCAGACCCAGCATGATGCCGCCGATCACACCCGTGCGTGCCCAGGGCAGCACTACATCCCAGACCACGTTCCATTGCGTGGCGCCGAGCCCATAGGCCGCTTCCTTGAGCGACAGGGGCGCCATGCGGAACACTTCGCGCATCACCGAGGTGATGAACGGCAAGATCATAATGGCCAGTACCAGACCCGCCGTCAGCAGGCCGATGCCGTACGGCGGTCCCTGGAACAACACGCCGACTACCGGCAGCGGCCCGAGATGATCGATCAGCCAGGGCTGCACGCTGTGCTGCAGGATCGGCGCCAGCACGAACAGACCCCAGATGCCGTAGACGATGCTCGGCACAGAGGCCAGCAGCTCGATGCCGGTGCTGATGGGACTGCGCAGCCAGCGCGGACAGATCTCGGTCAGGAACACCGCGATGCCGAAGGCGAGCGGCACGGCGATCAGCAGCGCGATGATCGAGGTCGCAATGGTGCCGTACAGCGGCGTCAGCGCGCCATAAATATCGAGCACCGGGTTCCAGCGCTCGCCGGTCACGAACGACCACTTGAAAGTCTTCAGTGCCGGCCAGCTGCCATAGATCAGCGTGAATAGCACGCCAGCCAGCAGCACCAGTACCAGCAATGCCGAGGCCAATGTGGCGAAGCGGAATACGCCCTCGACGCGGGCTCCTCGACGCAGGCGCGCGGGCAGTACGAGTGCAGGCGTACTCAATGGCTCTCCCAAAGGCAATTGTGCAGCCGGGGCGTCTCCGCCCCGGCTGCGTATCAACTGACCACCTTGCGCGGGCGCTGGCGGACTATTTGCCCGTCCAGGCCGGCTTGCCACCGGCCATGATCGAGGCTGTCCAGGTCTTCTCCACCAGCTTAACAAGCTTTTCGGGCAGCGGCACGTAATCGAGCTGCTTGGCCAGGTCGGTGCCGTTATTGTAAGCCCAGGCGAAAAACTTCAGGGCCGCGATGGACTCAGCGGCGTTCTTCGGCTCTTTGTACATGATGATGAAACTGGCGCCCGTGATCGGCCAGCTCGCCGCGCCCGGCTGATCCGTCAGGATCAGGTAGAAGCCCTCGGCCTTCTCCCAGTCCGCGCTGGCGGCAGCCGCCTGGAAGGCGCTGGCTTCCGGCGCAACTACTTTGCCGGCGCTATTCCTCATGCGCAGGTACGCCATTTTATTCTGCTTAGCGTAGGCATATTCGATATAGCCGACAGCGCCCGAAGTCTGCACCGTCATGTTGGCCACACCCTCGTTGCCCTTGGCGCCGATGCCGGTCGGCCACTCGACCGATGCATTCACACCGATCTTGCTCTGGAAGGTCGGGCTGACCTTGGAGAGATAGTTGGTGAACAGGAAATTGGTGCCCGAGCCGTCCGAGCGGTACACCGGCGCGATCGCCAGGTCCGGCAGCTTGGCCTTGGGGTTCAGCGCCTTGATGCGCGCGTCGTTCCATTTGCTGATCTCGCCCATATAGATACTGGCGAGCGTGGGGCCGTCGATCTGCAGGTCGCCGGGCTTGATGCCTGGAATATTTACCACCGGGACCACGCCGCCGATCACCATCGGCCATTGGACCAGGCCGGAAGCCGCCAGCTCCTTGGCGTCGAGGGGCTTGTCGGAAGCGCCGAAGGTCACGGTCGCCGCCTTGATCTGCTTGATTCCACCGCCCGAACCGATGGACTGGTAGTTAATACCATCGCCGGTCTTGGCCTTGTAGGCCTCGGCCCACTTGGAATAGACGGGATACGGAAAGGTGGCGCCAGCGCCGGAAATATCGGTCGCCGAGGCAACGCCTACGGCGCTGCCCATGGCCAGTGCGCCGGCAACGGCGAGGAATTTGATGCTGCGTACGCTCACTAGTCTGTCCCCTTGAGTAGTCTGGCCTGGAAGCGCGTCTGATCCTGGGCGGTTATAGTCCCGCTTTATGACAGTTGTGTGTCATAGCGCCTGCCGAGCGCGCATCCCCCTGATTGTATTGCGGTAAACGGCCTGCACGGCCCACTTGCCCTGCGCGCCACATCACCGTATAAGGCGCGAGCCTCGTCGCTCAACTTGCCGCCACCTTCCGGGATCACATGTCCGCCACACTCGCCCTGACCCAGGAACTGATCGCACGCAACTCCGTAACCCCCGCCGATGAGGGGTGCCAGCAACTGGTGGCCGCGCGTCTGGACGCGATCGGCTTCAGCATCGAACACCTGCGCTACGCCAACGTCGATAACCTATGGGCGGTGCGTGGCAGCGCCAAACCCCTGCTCTGCTTCGCGGGCCACACCGACGTGGTGCCCACGGGCCCGCTCGAGGAGTGGAGTTCCAACCCCTTCAAGCCGGAGATTCGCGATGGCGTGCTCTACGGCCGCGGCGCGGCCGACATGAAGAGCGGGCTCGCCGCCATGGTGACTGCGACCGAGAGCTTCGTCGCCGAGAATCCCAAACACCGCGGCGCGATCGCTTTCCTGATCACCAGCGACGAGGAAGGCCCATCGATCGATGGGACCAAGCGCGTGGTTGACACCTTGATGGCACGTGGCACCGGCATCGACTGGTGCATCGTCGGTGAGCCTTCCAGCGAAAAACTCACGGGCGACACGCTCAAGATCGGCCGGCGCGGCTCGCTCTCGGGCCGGCTCACCGTGCACGGCGTGCAGGGCCACATCGCCTATCCGCAGCTCGCGGAGAACCCGGTGCACTCTCTGGCGCCCGCGCTGGCCGAACTCACCAGCCGCGTCTGGGACCAGGGCAACGAGCACTTCCAGCCCACCTCGTTCCAGATCTCGAACCTCAACGCCGGCACCGGTGCGCCCAACGTGATTCCGGGCGAGCTCAAGGCGCGTTTCAACCTGCGCTACCCACCGGTGCAGAGCATTGCGGGGCTGCAGGCGATCGTCGAGGAGATACTCAAACGCCATCGCGTGCGCTACACGCTCGATTGGTATGTGTCGGGCGAGCCCTTCTACACGCAGCAGGGGAAACTGCTGGCCGGTGTGAGCGCGGCTGTGCGCAAGGTTACCGGCAACGCTCCGGCTCTCTCCACCGGGGGCGGCACTTCGGATGGGCGCTTCATCGCCCGCATGGGCGCCGAAGTGCTCGAGCTGGGTGTGCCCAACGCCAGCATCCACAAGGTGAATGAGAGTGTGCGGATCGCCGATATCGACACGCTGCACACAATCTACCTGCAGGCGTTGCGCAACCTGCTGTGAACGCCGCGCCACCACGGCGCAGCGCCCTCGCGCGGCGGCGACTCAGCGGCGCCGCACGCTGAAGCTGGCGTATAGGCCCAGCGACCCCAGGCCCGCCGCGGCGATCAGCACCCAGGTGGGCATCGCGAGTCCGAGAAAACTCCAGGACACAACATGGCACTCGCCCGAGCCGGTGAGTACCTTGCGGATCACATCGCTGAGCGGGAACACATCGAGCATGTAATTCAAAGTGGCGCCGCAGACCGGCACTGCGCCTGCGGGCAGGTGCTGAATCCACACGTGCCGCGCTGCGATCGCCATCGTCAGCAGCGCTGCCAGTGAAATCAGCACGCCGTAGGCGCGCGCGCCCCAGCCGTTGGGCGCGTGCAGCCAGGCCATCAGGAATAGCACTCCGGTCGCAGCCACGCCGACGCGCTGAAAAATACACAGCGGACAGGGTTCGACGCGCAGTACGCCCTGCACATACCAGGCGTAACCCAGCAGCGCCGCGCAGCACAGCAGCCCGGCAAGATTCAGACTGCGCCGCGTCGGAGCTTTCACGGGCGCGCGTTGCGGCTCTTGATTTCCTGCTCGACGCGCTCGAGCGAGGTGTGGCGCACGTCTTTGCCGTGCACCATGTAGATCACGTATTCGCACACGTTCTTGGCATGATCGCCGATGCGTTCCATCGCCCGCACCACCCACATGATATCGAGTGCGCGCCGGATGGAGCGCGGGTCCTCCATCATGAAGGTGATGCTCTGCCGCTGAATCGCCTCGTATTCCTCGTCGACCACGCGATCGCTCCGTGCCGTGGTGATCGCCAGCTCGGCGTCGAGCCGCGCAAAAGCATCCAGCGAATCGTGCACCATGGCCTTGGTGATGCGGCCCAGGTGCTTGACCTCACGGTAGTGGTCGGCCGGACGTTCTTCATTGGCGAGTCGCGCGGCGATCAGTGCGATCTTTTCGCACTCGTCGCCGATGCGCTCCAGATCGGTGATGGTCTTGATGGTGGCCACGATCATGCGCAGGTCGCCGGCCGCCGGCGAACGCGTGGCGAGAATGCGGCTGCACTCCTCGTCGATCGACACTTCCATGCCGTTGACCTGGTAGTCGTTCTTCGCGATCGCCTGGCCGAGCTTGCTGTCGCCGTCGATCAACGCATTGAGCGCGCCGCCCAGCTGTTCCTCGACCAGCCCGCCCATCGCCAGCACCTTGCTGCGCACCCGCTCGAGGTCTTCATTGAAACGGCGTGAAGTGTGATGCGAAAGATCTGCTGCTTCCATGGGCTTACTATAGCGTAACTGGGGCCTAATCATGCGCGCCCGGCGCTCACGGCGCTTTCGACTCCGTCACCAATCTGTCGATCGGGAAGTGGCAATTGAAGGTACTGCCACGGCCTTCGCTGCTGGTGATCGCAAGCGTACCACCGTGTCGCTGCAACACATGCTTGACGATGGCCAGCCCCAGACCCGAACCACCGGTGGCGCGGCTGCGACCCGGGTCCACACGGTAAAAACGCTCGGTCAGGCGCGGAATATGCTCGGGACTGATGCCGATACCGGTGTCCACAACCACAAAATGGCCGCCTGCCGCATCACTGCTCCAGCGCATGGTGATAGTGCCGCCGAGCGGCGTGTACTTGGCGGCGTTGTCCACCAGATTGGCGAAGGCCGAGTGTATCTGCGCCTCGTCACCCAGCAGCCAGGCACTGGACGACGACTCGACCTGCACCGTAGTGTCCTCGCCCAGCCGGGCGATCAGGTCGCGGCGCAGCAGCTCCATCATCGCGTCGACATTGATCGGCGTGCGATCGGCGACGCCGTCGCCGGCCTCGAGCCGCGAAAGCGAGAGCAGATCCTCGATGATGCCGGTCATGCGCGCCGACTGCCGGCGCATCTCGGCCACTGGCCCGGCCAGCGCCGGATCGAGCGCTGCATCCTGGCTCAGGGATTCAAGATAGCCGGCGATCACGGTCAACGGCGAGCGCAGCTCGTGCGAGGCGTTGGCGACGAAGTCCTTGCGCATGGCCTCGAGCCGCTGCGCACGCGTGACGTCTCGCACCAGCATCAGCGATTGCCCGTCGCCGTATGGCACGAGGTGGACCTGCAAGTAGAGGTCGGTATCGATGGTGGCGGCCACCACCACCGGAAGCGCATAGTCGCCACTGCGCAGATAGCGCACGAATTCGGGCTGGCGTACCAGGTTTTCGATGCGCAAGCCGACATCGGTGCGCGCGCGCAGGTGCAGCAGTCGCGCGGCCATGCGGTTGAACCAGAGTATTTCGCCCTGCGGGTTGAGCGCCACCACGCCGTCGGGTATCGCCGCTGTCGAGCGGCGCAGTTCGCGCAGCAAGCGCATCAGGCGGCGCTTGTGATACTGCTTGCGCCGCTCCAATCGTGCGATCAGCGTGACGCTCTCGCCCCAGGCGCCGCCAGCGTCAGGCGCCACCGCGCCGCTGAGGCCGCGCAACCAGCGCTGAGTACGTCGCAACAGGTACAGTGAACGCGCGACCATCGCGGTCGCGACGATCGCGACGCCGGCCGCCGGGTGCCCGAAGGGCAGGCCCAGCAGCACGCCCAATGCGAGGGCGGCTGCAATGCGGGCCGCCAGCCACCACCACAGCGATGAGCTCATCGGCGCCTGGCCCGCGCGGGCCTCAGGTATCTACGCGCTCGGAACAACGGTAACCCGAACCGCGCACGGTCTGGATATATTGATCGCTGTCGTGGGCCTCGAGCACCTTGCGCAGGCGCCGGATGTGGACATCAATCGTGCGTTCTTCCACGTAGACATTGCCCCCCCAGACGCGATCGAGCAGTTGCTCGCGACTGTATACACGATCGGGGTGCAGCATGAAAAACTCCAGCAGCCGGTACTCCGTGGGCCCCAGCACCACCGGTACACCGCCCGAACTGGCACGATGCCCGGCACGGTCCAGCACCAGCTTGCCCAGCCGCACTTCTTCGCCGGCTTCGGCGCCGGCGGTACGACGCAGCAGCGCGTTGACGCGCGCCACCAGTTCGCGCGGCGAGAAGGGCTTAGTGAGGTAGTCATCCGCGCCGCCATCGAGACCAGCCACCTTGTCGGCCTCGGCGGCGCGCGCCGTGAGCATGATGATCGGCAGGTCGCGGGTCTCACGCACGCGTTTGATCGCACGTGTGAGCTCGAGGCCACTGGTATCCGGCAGCATCCAGTCCACCAACATCAGGTCAGGCCGGCGATCGACCAGCGCTGAACGTGCGCTGCGGCTGTCCTCGGCCTCGCTGACCTCGAAACCGGCGCGCTTGAGTCCAAAGGCGATCATCTCGCGTATCGGCCGCTCGTCTTCGACCACGAGGATGTGTTTGGCGGTCATGGCATGAGGGACTCAAAACACGGGCGGCGTCACCCTAGGCGGGCTGTGTTACAGATTCGTTACCAGGGCTAGATTACCGCGCACCGGCGGGCCGGGGGGCAGGTATCGCCGCGACATCATTGCGCAGGTACACCGGTTGCGCCTCCGCCGCCGGACGCGCAGCCGCGAGCCCGGCGTGCGCCGCCAGCAACGCAATCTCGCGGGCATGGGGTTCGAGGCCGGGCCATATCGGCGTCAGCCGGTCTTCGAGACCAGCCGACAGTTCGCGATAGACAGCGAAACCACTGCCCGCACCGCACAGCGACTGCCCCGGGCGGTAGTCGCGCAGCGCCGCAAGTACAGCCGCAGGCGGCCCCAGCGCTTCGGCGCCCTCGGCAACGGCTACCCCGGTTTCGCGACGGAACAGCGCCCAATACACCTCGCCCATACGCGCGTCCTGGCAGACCAGTGCGCCCGTCGCCGTCTCGGACGGCGCCGACCCGGCCGGTGGCCACAGCGCCTGCTGGGCGCTGGCGCGCAAAGTAGAAACCGGCAACACCGGCAGTCCGCAGGAAAACGCCAGCCCCTGAGTGATGCTTGCGGCGAGACGCACACCCGTGAACGCGCCCGGCCCCGCACCGAAGGCAACGGCATCGAGCCGCTGCAGGGGCATCGCGCCCTCAGCCAGCAGTTCATCGATCATGCGCAGCACATGCTCGCCGTGCCCACGCTCGGCGCGCGCGGCGCGCCAGCGGATTTCGCCAGCGACCATAAGCGCCACGGAACAGCACTCGGTCGCGGTTTCCAACGCCAGCAGTTTCACAGCACTTCCACTGCGGGCAGCTCACGTGCGCAGCGGCGCAGCAGGCCCGTGACTTCGTCGGCCGATTCCGCCATCCGCATCGGCGGCAGCACGGCCAGCAGCGAGCGGCCGTAGCCGCGACTGCGCAGGCGCGGATCGCAGATCATCACCACACCGCGATCTTCCTCGCTGCGTATCAGCCGGCCAACGCCCTGCTTCAGCGCCAGTGCCGCCTCGGGCAGCTGGTAGTCGCGAAACGGATTCTGACCCTGCTGCTTCAGGTACTGCACGCGCGCGCGCACCAGTGGATCATCGGGAGGCGCAAAGGGAATCTTGTCGATGACCACCAGCCGCAGCGCCGCGCCCTGCACGTCGACGCCTTCCCAGAAACTTGCCGTGCCCAGCAGCACCGCGTGCCCGCTGTCACGAAAGCGCCGCAGTAGCTGCTCGCGCGGCGCGTCGTTCTGCACCAGCAGCGGCCAGCCGGCTGGCCATTCAGCCGCGCGCAGTTCACGCGCCGCGGCGCGCCGCGCGCGATGGCTGGTGAAAAGCAGGAAAGCACCGCCCTGGCTGGCCTCCAGCAGCGGGCGCACGGCGGCCAGCACGCCCGCGGTATGGTCGGCTGAACCCGGGTCGGGCAGACCCTGCGGCAGGTACAGCAGGGCCTGCTGTTCATAGTCGAAGGGGCTTTGCAGACACAGCGTCGCCGCGCTCTCGAGGCCCAGCCGCTGCGAAAAGTGCTGGAAGCTCTCGCCCAGTGCCAGCGTGGCCGAGGTGAAGATCCAGGCGCTCGGATGCTGATCCATCAGCGCGCGAAAGCGCTGCGAAATATCGTAAGGCAGAAGGCTGAGCGTGAATCCGCGTGGAGTCACCGCCAGACTGCGTGCACCGTCCTGCGCCTCGCTCGGCGCCGCGGCCGAGGCGGCGCCCGGCGTGCTCAGCACCTGTGCCATGTCCGCCGCCAGCAGGCGAGCGCGCACCGCGCATTGCGTAATGCCGGGGCCTTCAGCCAGCGTGTCGATAGCCTTCGCCCATCCGCCCAGCGCCTGTTGTAAAGCCTGGCAGTCGCCGATGAACGCCGGCCCCAGATCTTCGAGCGCCTCGCGGCGCTCCTGGCGGCCGAGCTGCGCCAGCAGTGCTCGCAGTGGCGGCTCGAGTTCCAGGTTCAGCGTGGCGATCGCGCCGGCGACGACGCCGAGCGCGGTCAGTTCACGGCGCGCATCCTGCAACAGTGTTTCCAGCTGCCGGCTCGAACAACTGACGCCGAAAAATTCCGAAGCCAGGTCGGGCAGCTGGTGTGCTTCATCGAGAATCAGTGCATCGACGCCAGGCAACAACTCACCAAAGCCATCTTCTTTGAGCGCGAGGTCGGCCAGCAGCAGGTGATGGTTGACGACGACCAGATCGGCCTCCAGTGCCGCACGGCGCGCCGCGAACACATGGCAACGCGAGAACTCCGTGCAACGCGCACCGCCGCAACTCTCGCGCGTGCTGGTGAGCGCAGTGCGCAGCGGATGCGACTCGCCGAGCTGCGCGACCTCGGCCAGATCACCGCTCCGTGTACCCTCGGCCCAGCGGGCAATTTCGGCCAGCAAGGGGCGATCCTCGCGCGGGAACAGCGTCTGCTGCGTACCGCCATCGAGCAGCTTGAGCCGGCACAGGTAATTGGCGCGACCCTTGAGCAGAGCGGTTTTCAGCGGCCGGCCCAGCGCCCCGCCGAGCAGCGGGATGTCGCGCATGTAGAGCTGGTCCTGCAGGGTGCGGGTACCGGTGGAAATGAGGATGCGCAAG
>JAYUZE010000032.1:0-12891 GCA_043752035.1 Gammaproteobacteria bacterium | reverse complement strand
TGCTGGCGAAGGGCGTGCCGTTATCGGTGCGGATGGCCCGCGGGAGCCCAAAGTCCTTGAAGGTGCGCTCGAAGACCTCGAAGGCGTCGAGCGAGCGGGTGGCTTCGAGGGCCTCGCAGCACAGCAGGTAGCGACTGGCGAAGTCGGTGATGGTGAGCGGATAGCAGTAGCGGCGGTCGGCGAGCATGAACTCGCCCTTGTAATCGGCACACCACAGATCGTTCGGATGGTTAGGCGTGGATAAACCCGTGCCCTGAGACTTGAAGGCATTGCGGTGGCGTCCACGAGTGACCAGGCCATGCCGATCCAGGACGGCGTGTACGGTGCTGATCGCCGGCAGCGTAATGTCGCTGTGGCGACGCCTGAGCTTCTCGCGGATCTTGGGCGCGCCCCAGCTCGGGTACTTCTGCTTGAGCTGGACGATCAGCGCCTCGATCTGGAAGGGCAGGCGGTTGGCTTGCCGATACGGGCGGCGCGAGCGATCGGTGAGTCCGACCAGGCCGTAATCCTTGTAGCGGGCGTAGAGCTTGTAGCCGGTCTTGCGCGAGATATCGAACTCCCGGCACGGGCCGTCGTTAACATTGTTCAAAGCACGGCCGACACCGCGAAGAAGGTACTGTGGACGGTGCTCGTGATCCTGCTGCCGGTGCTGGGGTTCCTCCTCTGGTATTTTGCGGGGCCGAAGACGAGGAGTTGATGGGCGAGTTGTAGGTGGGGACGGGCGACGGGAGCTCGGACTCACTGCGCTTGCTGCGCGCGAAAAGGGCCGACGGACGGCTACCCATAGGGACCGGGAACCTTGGACGATCCGAGAATCGCGAACGCGGCCTATCCGCAAGCAACGTAAATGAATCGGGGCCATTGAGGTCTGCGAGCCATGATTGTGTCTGTGTGCGGTCAATCGTGCAGCGGAGCGATCCGGCCCCGTTTCACAGTGGCACTCCCCATTGTTGCCGATGTCTGCTCGAGCACTGGCACTATCGATAGCTGCCGGTGTGGCCAGTGACCGTCGGCGATTGGCCGCGTGTAGAGTGACCGTCTGAAATGACACCTTAGCTTGACGCTATGCAACAACGCGCGCTCTTATCTTACTTCGCGGCAGTGTGGCAAGTCTTAGGTGCAAAGCTACGAGGCACGCTTCGCCGCGGACAGCCGTGCGTTGACCACATGGCGGCAACCGACTTGCCTTCCTGGCTCGCCGGAAATCACAGTCCCCGGACCGTTGGGATAGTAGACCAAGACGGTTATCAATTCGCCGTCGACAGTGTTGACCAAGGTGTATTCGCTGCGGTTAATCGGCCGACAGCACGAAAGCAGTATCGCGTTGATATTGTGCTGCGAGGCGGCACATTGAGAGTTCGAAAAGACTTCGGCCACGCACCATGCAGGAACTCGCGTGAATATGCGCGTCATCTGCTGCGCTGGGCATTGATGATTGAGGCGGCGGCGCTGATACGCCTCCGGGGGGAATCCCACGTACCGCGAGTCTGGATCGTCAATCTCTGGCAGAGCGTCATTGAGATGGACTATGTGGCCGGTAGTGACCTGCGGCAGCTCTGGGCCGTGAACTCTGCTACTCCCAACTACGAGGCCATCGACCACAGGTTTGCCGCACTATTGGCAACCGAGCCAGAATCGACCACACTCGGCGGGGCCGTCGTTCGCTTGGTACAACGCACTGAAAGCATTGGGGTGTTCCCCCGCGATATACATGCGGGTAATGTGATTGTTGGAGCCAAGACTGGGCGGCCGTACCTGGTGGACTTTCATTTGAGCTACATTTCAGCTCGACGCACGTTACCCACTCAATAGGGATACATCTGCCATGCCATTCAGATCCAAAGTGTACACAGCACTCGCCCCGGTGCTGCGCCGAAGCCCTAAAGCCCTCAGTGCCGTCAGGCGCGCCAATCGCACCGTCGATCGCGCCATTACCGCGGTAGCCGACCATATTCCAATGATCATTCGACCGGATCCACGACAATTGGCGATCGCTATCACAGCGCAGTGCAACTTGAGCTGCACGGGTTGCCGATATGGGCGCGACTTTATGGTTGGTAGTGAACTACCCTTGCCCAAGATACTCGAGGCGATTGCGGACGCGGGTTCGTGCGGCTTTAGCGAAGTGAGACTGTACGGTGGGGAGCCACTGCTACGCAAAGACCTGCCAGAGATGGTTCGCGCGGTAGTTGCCCACGGCATGAAGCCTTACGTCACGACCAATGCCATACTTCTTGGCAAGCGAATAGATGCGCTGTATGAGGCGGGCCTGCGCATCATAAACATTGGCTTTTACGGCGTTGAGCAGAAATATAACAACTATGTTGGTCGCAACGCGTCGTTCAAGCGCATGGAGGAGAGCATTGCAACGGTCAGAGAGCGCTATGGCACCAGCATCTTTATGCGTATCAACTGGTTGCTAATGCGCCCGTCCTGCAACATTCCGGACTTTGACGCGGCGTATCGCTTCGCAGAGAAATATGATCTCAAAATCCAGCTTGATCTGGTTCACTACTCATTGCCATATTTTACTGAGGGTCCTGATAGGGAGTTGCAGTTCAGATCAGAGGACCGACCCGCTGTGGAAGCAGTCGTCAGTGAGATCCTGGCTCGCAAAAAGAAAGATCCAGATCGGTTTATTCACTCGGAGACGGCGATCAGGTCAATCCCGGATTGGGTGATATTGGGCCCGGCCATGCGCGTTCCGTGTGACGCTAACCGATTGGTGTGGGTGGGTGCCGATGGTACTGTTCAACTGTGCTATGTAACGTTCAGATTGGGGAATCTACATGAACAGCGCCTTAGCGAAATGATGTTTAGCGAGGCGCACCGCAAGGCGGCTCGAGGCGCATTCGAGCTGGACTGCCCAAACTGCCATTGCGGATACGACGGACGAGTAGAAAAACATGGCCCGTCTGCAAAGCGATACGCGCCGAGCCCATGACGTCGTGCGCGGTGTGGGATGGGGACGCTTCGCCAATTAGATGGACGAAGTGACATATCGGAAGCAAAAGGGGCCGTCTCTGAAACCGCCAGGGCAGCCTAGAGGGCAAGGGCAAATGAGGTAAGACAGATGCCACTAGAGCTTGGAATTTGGCGAATTGACGGTGACCTCCGGCAAGTGCCGCAAGTTGCGACAATCACGAAAGACTGTATCGCGAGTCGTGACAGGGCGCTTCCATCATAGTTTTCGCCAAGTCGACAATGATCGCGTTCCTACTGCAAGGGGCGCGGTCTTGACATGGCAGAAGTAAACGGACATGGCTTCGTACAGGTCGCGCTCGGTCAGGTGTTCGTATAGCCGCTGGTTGGTAGCTGCCAATTCCTCAAACCGCCGATCATGAGGCGCGACCCATTCTACGATAGCGGTGTGGCCAGCCAATGAGGCCAGCAGCTCCGCAACCTGGGGCAAAGTAACGCGCTCTATCACCAGCAGGTGGTGTAGTAGACCGAGGAGCAGTACGGCATCGAACTGCCCTGCGGCGCGACACAGAAAGCTCGCGGTCTCGGCATTACGCCAACCCACCGCCGGGGTAGGGCGAGCGATATCAACGAAAAGAGGTTGTACCTCAAGTCTGTCTATGGCCGCCCGCTTCTGCAAAGAAACCAAGGCCCCTTCGTCCGTATCGATGCCGACCACACATTTGCCTTGGCGGGCGGTTGCGAGGGCGTACTCTCCCGCATTGCAGCCGACATCGAGCACCGTGCGTAGCGTGGTGGGGGCGAGTGCCTCGGCTACGAATTGTCGCTTGAGTTCTACGTCTGCAGGCGTGTAGTGGTTACGCCGCGATTCGTAGTCTGTCCATACGCTGGTGCGGCCGGGCGACCTACCAAGGGACTCTATCTGACGTGCCAGGCGGCTGAATGTCCGACTTAGCAGCGCCTTGCTCAGCTCGTTGGCGGGTCGCCTGCGTTGGCCTTGGCCTGTAATGTTTTGCGGGCGCTGCACGCGTGACAACCACTTGGGTAGGACGATCGCTTCCAGAGTACTGGGTCGGAGCGTGCCAAGACCCCGGACGAGCGGCCGCGCCCCTTCCGGCGAAAGGCCTTCACGGCTCGATAGGAAGATCTGGCTCGGCGCAATGCCACCGTATCTGTGGGCCAGCAACGGAATCATGAAGTGTCGCTGAAATTGGGCGTAGGCCGGCCAAAGCCGCTGACCGTCCCAGGGCTCAAACGAGAGGATGTCCCAAAAAATCGGCCTGCCAAGCGTATGGGGCACGTTCCAAGCCGAAGCATCCTTGAGAAGCCAGCCATGTTCCAGAGCACGTCGGGCTAGCTTCAGCGTGAGGGCCGCCGAAGCTGAGAGTTGCATTGCTGTCATCTCGTGTGGATAACACGGAAACCAGACGGTCTCGTGTTCAAGCCAGCGAAATCGCTCGGCGTGCTCGAAAGGAGGCAACGCTGTCGTCCACTCTGTGGCGGGAAGACTGCGCTCCATTACGGACGCCCGAAACCATTCGGATGTGAGGAGGGCTTCGACCTTTGGTACAGCCGGCCACTCTACAGCCCGGTAGAAACGTCCGTTGTGGCGAACAACGAAGCCACTCGGATCTCGCCAAGATGCCGCATATGTCTGGGGGCTATTGCTTGAAATTGAATTGAATCCAGCTGTCATGGAACGGCTGAGCCTCCCACCAATGCACCCAATCGGCTGGCTCCTTGAGCCGTCCGTTAAGGTACTCGAGAATATAGCGACCTGTGTAGACGGTACTGATGGGCTGAGCGATCCTGAGACCTTCACTCATGCCGGGTCGCCACAAGAGCAAAGGTATCGGTCGAGGCACGCTCGGCGAGTCCATTCGATGCCAGTGATCTGAGGTTACGATCAGCAGTGTTTCCTGGGTGGGTGAATCGCGCCCGATCAATGACAGGACTTGTCCCAGGACGTGGTCGACCAGCGGCAGATTCTGACGATAGTGCTCTCGATCATCGGTCGAAGTGGGCAATCCGAGGGAGCGCTCCGCATACTCGGCCGGCGGGTGAGGGATGTTCAGGTGTATATAAAGTAGCGCCTTATCCTTGCGACGAAGCAGCGTTGGCAAGTCGTGCATGCTTTGATCGCTTATCCGATACATCGGGGCCCACCGGACTAGCACTCCCGTGGGCAGATGTTTCATCGCGTGAGGGACCCATCGCGCCAATGACATGGCGTACTCGCTGAGGAACAGCAGGCCGTCATACCAGCGCCCGGCATTGCCTTCATAGATGGCGAAGCACGTCGACACTTCGGGAAAGAGCTTGCAGTAGGGGTGGTAGTACCCGAGGATGG
Source organism: Gammaproteobacteria bacterium (assembly GCA_043752035.1). Classification (GTDB taxonomy): domain Bacteria; phylum Pseudomonadota; class Gammaproteobacteria; order Steroidobacterales; family Steroidobacteraceae; genus FEN-1191. Next base: position 7,619 of record JAYUZE010000032.1, on the reverse strand, counting down.
CGGCGGAGTCAGGACCTGAAGGTAATTGCGCAAAGATTGAACCCTGTGTTCCCACAGTTCCCTCGGTGCCGTCCAGTCGCGTCAGTGACAGGGCTCCGTCAGAGGTAAAGCGCGTTCCGCGGATGGGCCAGCCCATGAGCAGGGCGGGTATTGAGTACTCGGTATCCTTTCCTGGCGAGAAGGCCTGCTCGGCAGATACCGCCATCCCTTGCAGCGCGGCGAGGTTTGGCATGTGAGCGAGTGCCACAGGGCTACCCAAGGTCTGCTGGTAGTCCATTTCATCGAACACAATCCAGATAACGCGACGCTCGTGCCGTGCAGCCTGGTATACGCTCGGTGGAGAGCGTGTTGTGGTGGGTGACAGGTGATGAGCGAACTGCCCGACCCGTACCGCGGCGAGGATCGCAAAGCCGTAGCCCAGCAGACCCAGGAAACGCAGGAGCGCCTCATAACGAGTCCGGAAAGTCCATGCCAAAGTGAGGGCGAGGCCAGCGGGCACGACCAAAAATGCCACCCGGAAGAGACGAGTACCATTCAAGGACATGCCATGGTGACCCAAGGTGAGCGCCAGTCCCCACACCGAGAATCCGGCAGCTGAAAACAGTCCTGCGGCCGCCATCAGCATTAAACCGGCGATCGCTGCGATAGCCAGTCCTGTGCGGAGCTGTCCGCCGCGGCCCGGCACTGTCGCGGCCAGCCAGGCGGTGGCGCCGGCAGCGGCTATTGCCACGAGACTGGGCCCGACTACCTGAGCAGCGAGATTTGTCAGGGTATAGCTGCCAGCGCCCAGCAGTGGCAGGTAGTAACCCGAGGCGTACAGACACCCCAATCCCAGAGCCTGATACGCGGGCAGACCGCGCCCACTTGAATGCGGCGACTGTGGCGTCACTGCGACCTACTTTCGCTTAAAAAATCGGCCCCAGAGCATCTTTACCAGGCGAATGGGATGAGCGATGTAGAACGCCACCACGCCAATGATCGTGGCAAGCATCTGAACGACATAGGCTCCAGTACCGGGGTCTATGTAGGCCATCGCCATGCCTGGCATTGCTAGAGCCAGGGTCCCGAGGGCGAGGGTGCGAGCCGCCAGGCGCTTGTTCATCGTGCCTCTTGTTGTTCTGCGCTGCGACACCACGGCGACCGACGATCCCGGCTCGAGCGACTCCTCAGCCACCCGCCGCTTCTCGGCAATCGTGTACTGATGGCGCGGGCCCGTTCGCCGACCCAGAGAATCCGTCACTGCACCCTCGTCGGACGTGTCCATCTCGCTCCTAAGCGGACACGTACTACGTGTCCGTCTATCAGACGCGCATCATTACGGGCACCGCCTGTGCAGAGCTAGGCGGCCAAGACCGGACGCTTACCGTAAATCGTCGATGTTCGCCCTTGCTCATACACTTCGCTCCCTGTGCAACCCGCCTGCACCGGCTCGAAGTCTCTCATTTCCACGCTAGCCTTTTGTCCGGAAGTCGCTGAAGCTACACAGGTCTAGCTCTAAATAGACGGACCATTCCGGTCACATAGGTCAGGTTCATGCCGAGGACATAGTGGCCGGCCCACTGCTTTTGATTGAGGTTTGATGTCCCTTTGCGCCGTTGGATCGCGCCAACGGCCTGTCGAGAGTCTCTACCTTCAACGTAGATGACGATGGCCATCTGACGGCACGCGCCAGCGTGACTCTCAACGGAACCAGCACCAATGGGGTGGTCGTGTTGTCGAAGGGCGAACTCGACAGGTAATTCGTCAGCAAATACAGGTGTGCGGCGACACCGCTCGAAGCGGCGCGCGCCGTCTCGATCAATACCGAAGCGAGCTTGCTGCACAGCACATCCAGCGTCCAGCGGCTGGTGGGGCCGGAAATGTTGACCGCGGCGATCGGGCGACCGCCATCGCCAAGAATCGGCGCGCCGATCGTCAGATCGCCTCTGTAGCATTCCTGTTCGCACCAGGCGTAGCCGGCCTCGCGCGCGGCGTCGATGCGTTCGATCAGCACCTCGGGGTCGATGATCGTCTTCGGCGTCAGCGATCGCAGGCTGGAACGGCGCACGATCTGTATAGCCTCTGTGCGCGGCAACGCGGACAGGTAGGCGCGACCGGCAGCCGTGCAGTACATCGGCAATCGCCGGCCGATAGGCATGTGAATGAAGAACCGCTTGTGACTCGGAAAGCGCGCCACGTACACCATCTCGGTATCGTCGGGTTCCGAGAGACTCACGGATTCGCCGCAGACCTGGTACAGATCGACGAAATGGGTGGTCGCCTGTTCGATCAGCGGGTGACCGGCGAGGCAGGCGTAGGCGACGCTGAGCGCGCGCGGCGAAAGCACCCAGCGCTTCGAGTCGGCATCGCGTCGCAGATACCCCAGCCGCTCGAGCGTGTGCACGCAGCGCTGCGAGGAACTCTTGGTCATGCCGGTCGCAGCGGCCATCTCGACCAGATTGAGCGCGCGGCGCTCGCCGCCAAAGGCATCGAGTATCGCCAGCGCTTTTTCCACCGACTGGTTGAATAGCGGGTCGGGTGGACTGGCGGGTGCCGATTTGCGCGGCGCACGCATCACGCGCGGCGCGGCGGTACTGCGCGCCGTTGGTTTCGCGTTGCCTGCCGGTCGCCTGCTCACCGGCGTGCCGAGCGCAGCATCATGATCGAGGCGTAGGCCACAACCACGATTACGAGCCACCGCAGCGCCGTCACCGGCAGCTGCTTGACGATGAAGGCCGCAACCAGCACGCCGACCATGCCGCCAATGATCAGGCCGGTGGCTGGGCCCCAGGCGAAGCGACCGGTGGTCAGGAAACGCAGGCCCGCCACCGGCTGCACCAATCCGCAGGCGCCCATCATGATCGGAAAGGCCGCGATCGGGTTCAGGCCCAGCAGCGCGAGCATGATCATGCAGGGGGCGTAGAGACCCACACCGGCACTCATCAGTGCGCCAAATACGAAGTTGGCGCCGACCGCGAAATACAGCCGCCAGCCTGCGAGCGCCATCGCCATGCCACCGACAGGCAGCGCGCCGAGGTTCGACAGCGCGAAGGTGGTCGCCGCGATCAGCAGCGCAATGCCCATCACGAGCTGGATCGCGCGCCGCGGCAGTCGCGTAGCCACGCCGGCGCCCAGCCAGGCGCCGACCGCCGCGCTCCCCACCATCAGCACCAGCAGCAGCGGGTCGACGGCCACGATGCTCACAAAAATGATGGTGTTGAGCACCGCCGAAGCGTTGTGGCCGATGTTGAGCGTGCCCGGAATGAATTCGTCGGCCGGCTTGCCGCGCAGTTTGAAAATGGCCGTCGTGGTGGCGAACGAGCCGATGCCCAGGGTATCGAAGAAATCCGTCACAAAGCCGACCAGGATATCGATTGGCGTCACCCGCTCGCGCATTGGCGTACGGCGCGCGGCATGGATCCACGCGAGCACGAAGGCCGCGTCGACGAGGCCAAGTGCGCTGAACAGGATCACCTTGGGAAGGTTCATGCCGCCCTCGATCTGCGCAGCAGCCGGTCACGCGCGCGTGCGAGACCATCCAACCCGCGCAGATACTGTATCGCAACCCGGGCGCCGAACCGGCTGCAGCGATGCAAGGGCATCGGCCGCACCGGCGTCACGGGGTAATCGAGCTCCGCCGCCGCCGCGCCCAGGGTCCAGCGCGCCAGCAAGCTGCCGAGCACCGTGGCCATCGCCACGCCGCGACCGTTGTAGCCCAGCGCAGTGCGCAGTCCTGGCGCGAGCTCGTGCAGATGCGGCATATGATCCGGCGTCATCGCCACCAAGCCGCCCCAGTGATATTCGAAGGGCAGGCCGTCGAGCTGCGGATAGATCTCGCGCACCGCGCGATAGTGATGGCGCGCCGCGACCGTCGGCGGTTCGTTGCCGAATACGCCGCGCGAGCCCATCACCAGCCGGGCGCCGGCGTCCAGCCTGAAGTAACGCAGCAGGTGCCAGGTATCGGAGACCGCCTGGCCCTCCGGCAGTATCGATGCGCGCAGCGCCGCAGGTATCGGTGCGGTTGCCACCTGGAAGGAGGGGATTGCTATCACACTGCGGCGCAACGGGTCGTGCAGCGTGTCGGCATAGGCGTTGGTGGCCAGGATCACCTGTGGGCTGGTAATTTCAGCCTGCGGTGTCGTGACGCGCCAAGTGCCGTTGCTGCGCACGAGCCGCAGCGCGGGGCTCGATCCGTGGATGCGACAGCCGGCACGCTGCGCGCTGCGCGCGAGGCCGCGCACATAGGCGAGCGGTTGCACGGTGCCACCGCGGTGGTCGATCCAGCCCCCACAGTAGCGCTGCGATCCGGTCAGGCGCTGAGTTTCCAGGCGCGTCAGCAACTCTGCGTGCGCGCCGCGCTGTTGCCACTGACTGACCCTGGTCTGCAAGGTCCCGAGCGTCGACTCCGAAGTTGCGAGTTGCAACCAGCCGTTGCGTACCGCGTCGCAGGCAATCTGTTGTTCCGCAATCAGCCTGAAAACCAGGTCCGGACCCGCGGCCACGGTAGCCACGAGCTTCGGCCCGAGCCTGTCGCCGTACAGCGCTTCGAGTGTATCGGGGTCGTACTTGAGGCCAGGGATGACCTGCCCGCCGTTGCGGCCCGAGGCCCGATCACCCACTTCGGCCGCATCGATCACCACCACGCTGCGGCCTGCCAGCGCCAGGTGCAACGCAGCCGCGAGGCCGGTGTACCCGGCTCCGACGATCGCCACTTCGGCGCGCACCTCGCCCGTGAGAGGCGGCGAGGGCGCAAGCGGCGCCGCAGTCGCCGCCCACAACGATTGCGCGCAGGTCTGCAGACTATTCAAAAACGGCACGTCGCCTCGAGTCCGTAAGCGCGGGGCTCGCCGACCAACCTGTAGTCGAAGCCGATCGCGGCGGTGTCCGGATCATTCTGGTTCGCAAGGTTTTTCACCCAGGCGGCAGCATCGACCCCGCCGCGCGCCGCAGCTCGCAGCCTGCTGTCCGGCAGTTTGAAGAACGCATCGTGAAGCCCTACAGTGCACGGCTAGACAGCCCGGTTTGCCCGGGTCATGGTGACTCGATAATCGATACGAACATATCGAATCCATGGCCAGTCTAGGATGGACATCGACGCCGGGCAACCGCCGCGCGCCATGCGCTGATTGCTGGCACACTCACCAGCAAATCATGCATTCGCAATGGAGTAGTTCGCATGGCCCTGCGCCCGTGTTTTCGGGTATTGCTCCTTATCTCGCTCTCAGGCCTGGTCCTGTGCGATGCCCGGGCGTCGTCGGCCGGGCGTCGTGCGCTGGTGCCCGAGGATTTCTACCGGATCCTGGATGTCAGCGACCCACAGGTCTCACCCGATGGGCAGTGGGTAGCCTATGTGGTGTCTGCGAACGATCGTGAATCCGAGGAGACACGCAACACTTTGTGGATGGTCAGCTGGGATGGCACTCAGCATGTGCAGTTGACCTCGGCACTGAAAGATGTCGCCTCACCTCGCTGGAGTCCGGGCGGCCAGCTGCTGGCGTTCCTCGCCACGCCTGCAGGAGCGGAGCAGGTGAGCCTGATGACGCTCGATCGCCGCGGTGGCGAGCCGCGAGCTTTGGGCAAGTTTGCCGGCACCGTCACTGGCTACGCCTGGGCGCCAGACGGAAGGCGGCTGGTGGTTGCCGTGGACGGCGCTGCGCAAGGCAAGGTGCCGCCGCCGATCGTGATCAAGTCGGCCAGGTTCAAGCACGATATTTCGGGCTATGTCGCGGCCAGCGATAGCCACCGCCTGTGACTGGTCGATCTCGAGAGCCAACGCATCGATGCCTTGAGCGCGCAGGCCGACGTGCATGAGGACGGTGCGGCCTGGACTCCTGATGGCAGCACAATTGACTATATTCGCAGCCATGAGCAGGCTCCCGATGAAGACGGGATGGAAGACATCGCCGTCATAGAGCCTCGCGTTGGCGCAACACCGCGACTGCTGACACGTGTCTATGCGCCGAACGCCCAGCGCCTCGCGTGGAGTCCGGATGGCAAGCGGGTCGCGTTCCTGCAGGGCCTGGAGCCAGAGTTCCTCGCCTACGTCAATGATCGCCTGATGGTCGCAACGGTGGCCGACGGCAGCGTGCGTGCGGTGGCACCGGCACTGGATCGGGCGATCACGAACTACAGCTTCGATGGCGATGGCCAGGGGTTCCTGGCCGTGATCGAAGATGACCAGGTCAGCTACCCGGCACGCATAGCGCTCGCCACGGGCGCAGTCGAACGCCTGTCGACAACGCTGCTGGCAGTGACCGGGCTCTCGAGTGCGGGTGCGCATGCCGCAGTGGCGGTGGGCACGGACCAGTACGCGCCGGAAATTCATGCGCTCGAGGGCTTCAGGCTCAGGAAGCTCACGGCCCACAACGATGCATTGCTGGCCGAAGTAGCGCTCGGGGCCGTCGAGGATCTGAGTTTCAAGAGTCGTGACGGCACCGAGGTGCATGGCCTGATGGTCAAGCCGGCCAATTACCTTGCCGGGCGCCGCTATCCTGCGGTGTTGTGGATACACGGGGGTCCGAACGGCCAGGAAGAGCACTCTCTGCTTTTCGATCGCTATCCGCTGCAGCTCGAGCGCCAGCTGCTGGCGGCACTAGGGTATGTCGTCATTCGCATAAACTATAGCGGCAGCAGTGGGCGCGGCGCGGCCTGCCAGAAATCGATCTACGCCGACTGGTGTCACCTGGAGGTGCAGGATCTGGTTGCCGGCATTGATCACCTGGTGGCGCGCGGCATCGCCGACCCCACACGGCTCGGCGTCGGCGGCTGGAGCTATGGCGGTATCCTCACGCACTGCGTCATCGCCAGCGATACACGCTTCCATGCGGCAGTGAGCGGGGCGGGTAGCGCCAATCAGCTGTTGATGTTCGGCAGCGATGAATACGCCGGCCAGTACCTGCACGAGATTGGTGCACCTTGGACTAACCTGCCACGGTGGCTCAAGGTGTCATACGCATTCTTTCACGCTGACCGGATCCGCACACCCACGCTGTTCCTCGGCGGTGAAAAGGATTTCAACGTGCCGATCAGCGGTGGCGAGCCGATGTACCAGGCACTGCAGACGCTGAAGGTTGCAACGGAACTCGTGGTCTATCCAGGGCAGTTTCATATCTTCGAGCGGCCGAGCTATATCGTCGATCGGGCGCATCGCGTACAGGACTGGTACGCGCGCTACCTGCAGCCGCTGGGCCGTCCGCGGCCAACGGGCCAGTCGTGGCGGATACCTTTGCCGTCGGCGGCGTTTCCGGCGATCATAGCGGACTGCGGCTCCCCGGAGCCCGCCACTCCTCAGGGATAGTCGATCATGCGTTTCAGGCAATTTTCAGCTGCCGTACGGGTGGCTGCAGGCTCCATCACTCTCCTTACTCTGGCTGCTTGCAGCGGCGCTGCCCGCGGGCCCGGAGGCACGCCGCCGTCCGAGGTCACAGTCGTGACACTCAAGAGTGCGCCGGTCACCTTGCAGCGCGAGCTGCCGGGCCTGGTCAGCGCGCGCCAGGTCGCGGAAGTGCGCCCGCAGGTGAGCGGCATCGTCAAGCGGGTGCTGTTCCGCGAAGGCGGGCAGGTTGGCGCCGGCCAGGGGCTTTACGAACTCGATGACGCGGTGTACAAGGTGGCCTTGCGTAGCGCCGAGGCTGCACGCA
>JAYUZE010000031.1:0-17553 GCA_043752035.1 Gammaproteobacteria bacterium | reverse complement strand
GGGAACACATAGCGCTGGATGAAATCGACGGTGCGCAGCGCGGCCTGGTAATACTGATCCTGGATCGTGATCGCCTGCAGCAGCATGGCGCCCGAGTCCTTGAGGAGCGAGGCGCACTTGTGCAGGTAGGTGTCGAGGAAGCGCGCGCCCACGGCTTCGATCATCTCGATCGATACCAGCTTGTCGTACTGGCCCTCGAGATCGCGGTAGTCATCGAGCCGCAGCGTGATGCGATCTGTGAGCCCGGCGCGGGCGAAGCGCTCGGCAGCGTAGTCGTGCTGGCGGCGCGAGATGGTGGTGGTGGTCACGCGGCAGCCGTAGTGCTGGGCCGCATGCAACGCGAATCCACCCCAGCCGGTGCCGATCTCCAGCAGCTGGTCGCCCGGCTGCAGATCGAGCTTGCGGCAGGCGGCGTCGAACTTGGCGCGCGAGGCTTCGGCCAGCGTGCTCTGCTTGTCGGCAAAGATACCGCAGGAATAAGCCATGGTGTCATCGAGCATCAGCTCGTAGAACTCGTTCCCCAGGTCGTAGTGCGCGGCGATATTGCGCGCACTGCCGGCACGGCTGTTGCGGTGCAGGGCATGGAACGCGCGCAGCAGCGGGCGGCTGAGCAGCGACCAGCGGCTGTCCATGTCTTCCATGAATTTGCGGTTGACCACCATGATGCGCACCAGCGCCGTCAGGTCGCTGCAGCGCCAGTGACCGCGGATATAGGCCGCGCCGGCGCCAACTGTGCCGCCGAAGGCGGCGTCAGCATAGAACTGGGGATCACGCACTTCGATCGTACTGCCAAGCGCGCAGCGCGCACTGCGTTGCCCGTAACAGCGCTCGCCCTGCTCGTCGATCAGGCGGATCTCACCGTCGCGCAGTCGCGCGAACTGTGCGCGCAGCAGGCGCCGGCCCAGCGCCGCCATGGGCGCAAACGCCGCTTGCTCGACGCTGTTGTCGTCGACCGGAATGATGCTCGGCTTCATGAGGGCGCCCCTCCCATGCCCTTCGGAGTCATGCCTGCCAGCGCGGCGCTGGCAAATTTCTAGTTCTGCAAATGCGCGCTGCGCTGCAGGCGTCGCGCCGGGTTCTCGCGTACCGTTACCGGCACGGGTTTCAGATCCCAGATGATGCCGAACCAGCTCAGCACCTTCAGCAGGTAATAGGTGAGATCGTACTCCCACCAGTAGAAACCCTGGCGCACCGAATTCGGATAGCAGTGGTCGTTGTTGTGCCAACCTTCGCCCAGCGTCAGCACTGCCAGCAGCCAGTTGTTGCGACTGGTGTCGTGGGTCTTGTAACGCTGGCGGCCGAACACGTGCGAGAGTGAATTGATCGTGTAAGTGGCGTGCCAGCAAAACACGGTGGAGATGAAGAAGCCCCACACCAGCATTTGCCCGCCGCTGGTCCCGAGCCGCGGCGCTGCCGCGTGCAGCACCACGCCCAGCAGGAACATGCCCGCACCGAGCAACACCGGCACCACGAGGTCAAAGCGATCGAGCCAGCGCAGCTCCGGAAATTTCATCAGGTCGCGCACCAGCTGGAAGTCGGGCGCGAATCCGCGGATCGTCAGGAACCAGCCCATGTGCGAGCGCCAGAAGCCGTGCTGCATCGGAGAGTGCACGTCGGTCTCGCGATCGGAATTGGCGTGGTGATGGCGGTGGTGGGCGGCCCACCATACCGGGCCGCGCTGCACTGCCGAGGCACCGAGCAGGCCGAAGATGAATTGCCCGGCCCGCGAGGTCTTGAAGCTGCGGTGCGAGAAGTAGCGGTGATAGAAACCGGTGATCGCAAACATGCGCACCAGGTAGGCCACGATCGCCACCGTCAGCGCTACTGGGCTGACGCCCACCCAGAAGGCCACGAGGCAGGCCAGGTGCATCAGCAAGAAGGGCAGGATGCGGACCCAGTCGATCTGGTCGGGCAGGCGATCGCGCACCGCCTGCATGTGGGTGCGGCTGTTGTCGAACCAGCGCAGCAGGTGGGACTTGAGGCGCGCCAATGCTGAGGGAGATAGGCGAACAGTGTTGGAAGTCATTGAATTCTTAATGCTACGGCGCAAGGCTCCGATATTAGGTTCAGCTGGGACAGGCCGACTCTACCCAAGCGCCCATTAGCTTGCAAACGGGCGCGTCAGTTAGTCGCAGGCTTCCCGGAAACCGCGTCCGCGGGGAAAAGCGGTCCGGTCGCTAGACGCTGGCCTGGAGCGCGGCGATGCGCTCCTCCAGCGGCGGGTGACTCATGAACAGGCGGCCGAGGCCCGCGGCCAGACCGCCGCTGATGCCAAATGCGGCCATCTGCGCGGGCAGCGCCGGGTTGTGCGCGCTTTTCAGCCGCTCGAGCGCTGCAATCATGTTGTTGCGCCCGGCCAGTTGCGCGCCGCCCGCGTCGGCACGGAACTCGCGCCGCCGCGAGAACCACATCACGATCAGATTGGCCAGCATGCCGAACACGATCTGCGTCACCATCACGGTGACGAAATAGCCGATGCCACCGCGGCTCTCGCCGTCGCGCGAGAGCGCGCGATCGACGATTGTGCCGACAATGCGCGACAGGAAGATCACGAAGGTATTGACCACGCCCTGGATCAACGTGAGCGTGACCATGTCGCCGTTGGCGATGTGGGTGATCTCGTGACCGACCACCGCCTCGACTTCGCTGCGGCTCATGCCGCGCAGCAACCCACTGCTGACCGCGACTAGCGCCGCATCGCGGCGTGCGCCGGTAGCGAAGGCATTGGGCTGCGGCGAGTCGAAGATGCCCACTTCGGGCATGCCGATGCGCGCCTGGGTGGCCAGCGCCCGAACGGTGCTGAGCAGCCACTCCTGCTCGGGGTTGGCGGGCTTGTCGATCACCTGCACGCCCATCGCGCGCTTGGCCATCCACTTGGACATGGCCAACGAGATCAGCGAACCGCCGAACCCGAACAAGGCCGCCATGGCCAGCAGGCCGGTGAGATCGCTGCCGTGCAGGGCCAGCCAGCGATCGAGCCCGGTAATCCGGGCGACGACCGACAGCACCAGCATGACGGCCAGATTGGTGAGCAGAAACAGTGCGATGCGCTTCATGGGTGTCGTGAGATTCCTCGGCAGTTGAGTAACCAATCAGACGTTATGATGATAGCGAGGCGCAAGAGTTCAAGGCCCGAAATTCAGGCCATTGATAACAACAGCTTAGGCGCCAAAGCTCCCGCCCAGCAGATGACCGAGGCCCCAGGTGCAGGCCGCTGCGGCAGCGCCGATCAGCATCATCCGCAGTGCGCCCAGCAGCGCGCCGCGCCCGTTGAACAGACTCAGGGCCATGCCGACCGCTGCCAGCGAGGCCAGTGCCGCGCCCTGCGACCAGTACAGCACGTGCGCGCTCGTGCCCGCCCGCAGGAAGGGCAGGAGCGGTATCAGCGCCCCAGAGCCGAAGGCGAGGAACGAGTAGATCGCGGCTGAGCAAGGCGAGGCCAGTTCGTCCGGATTCAGGCCCAACTCCTCGCGCGCCAGCGTATTGAGCGCGTGCTCCGGATTGGACATCAGGCGTTGCGCGATCGAGCGCGCCTGGCCGATCTCCACCCCGCGCGCCTGGTAGATCAGCGCCAGCTCTTCGGCTTCCTCGGCCGGATATTCCTCGAGCTCGTCGCGCTCCAGGCCGATCTGGTATTCATACATCTCGCGCTGCGAGCGCACTGACACGTACTCGCCGGAAGCCATCGACAGCGATCCGGCCAGCACACCCGCGAGGCCTGCGGTGACGATCGCGTGACCGCTGGCGCCCGCACCGCTGATGCCGAGGATCAGGCTGGCGTTGGATACCAGGCCATCGTTGACGCCGAACACCGCGGCGCGAAGATTGTTGCCGCCGGTCACGCTGCGATGGCGCCGACCCACGTCCTGCACTGTCACCGGCATCAGGTGGCCGTCGATTGCCGGCGCCGCGCCGTACACCGACAGGCCGCGCAGTTTCATCGCGGCCAGGATCGGCTTCAGCGAGCGCGGACCAAAAATACCGATCAGCCTCGCCACCAGGCGCGCGCGCATGCGCGGCTGATATGCCCCAGGGTTGGCGAGCTTTGCCCAGTGCGTGGCCTGCTCGAGCGCCGCGGCGCCCAGCGACTCGAACAGCTGGCGGTGTGTCGGATCTTTCTCCGCACGCGCCACGACCTCGTAGAGCCAGGCGGACTCGCGTTCGTGATACCAGCTGGCGGTGGGGTCGCTCATGCAGGAAGGCTAGCAGAGTGCGTGAGTCGCCGGCACGGGAATCGCTGGCCTGCCGCTCGGGCATGGCGCAGCCCCGCAGCGGCAGCTCACTGGCCGCGCAGCAGGGGTGCCACGTGGGCGTAGAGCCCGGTGCTGAGCCGGCGACTGTCCACCACGGCGTGCGCGCCGAACTGCATCACCTCGACCGCTTCGCTGATCGCCGGGTTGTCGACGATCACGATCACCTTCAGGCCAGGCGCGGCATGCTGGAGCGAGTCGATCAGCGTGGTCGCGCTCATGTCGGCCAGCCGTGCGGGCGCGAGCACACAGGAGAGCGAGCGCGAGGCGGCGATGTCGAGCGCCTCACGGCCCAGCGCGCAGTGGGTCACATGCGCGCCCATCGCCCGCAGCAGCTTGTCCACTTCGCCCTCGCCGGGCTGCGGCTGCAGATAGAGCACTTCTGGCAAGGTGGCGGGCGGCACGGCCCGGATGGTGCCCTGGGTCTGCAGGCGGCAAAATCAGGGATTCTGCGTAGCATCCTCGGCATCGAGCACCATGCGCACCAGTTCGGCCAGCGAACGGGCATGCATTTTCTCCATAACGTGGGCACGGTGGATTTCCACGGTGCGCTGGCTCACCCCCAGCGTCACCCCGACCACCTTGTTGGCCTTGCCCTGGCTCACCAGCTGCATCACCTGCAGCTCGCGCGGGGTCAGCGATTCGATGCGCTCACGGATCTGTGCCCCGGCCGCCAGCGAAGCGCGCGATTGTGCATCGCGCGCCAGCGCGCGCTGCACGCGATCGAGCAGTTCCTGGTCGCGGAACGGCTTTTGCAGGAAATCAAAGGCGCCGTGTTGCATGGCCTCGACCGCCATCGGTACATCGCCGTGGCCGCTGATGAAAATGACCGGAATGGTGGCGCCACGCTGGTTGAGCTGCTGTTGCAGTTCCATACCGCTCATGCCGGGCATGCGCACATCGAGCACCAGGCAGCCGCTCTGGCGCCGGTCGTAGCCGTCGAGAAATTCGCGCGCTGAACCCAGTGCCTGCGCCTGCAGCCCCACCGAGCGCATCAGCATACGGAGCGATCCGCGTACAGCCTCATCATCGTCGACGATGTATACGATGGGCGTAATTGCTTTCATCAGACGCCTCCGGATACCGCCGGCAGAGTGAAGTAGAAGCAGCTGCCGCGCGGCGCATTGGCGCGCCACATCAGCCGGCCACGGTGACTCTCGACTATAGAGCGGCTGATGGCGAGTCCCAGGCCCGTGCCCTCCGGCTTGGTGGTGGCGAAGGCCTCGAACAGCCGCTCACGGATCGCCGGATCGATGCCGGGTCCTGCATCGAGCACGCCCACTTCGACACCTTCGGCACACCGCGCGGTGCGCAGCCAGATGGTGCGCTCACTGGCCGGGTCGGCGCAAACGGCATCGATGGCATTACGCAGCAGGTTTAGCATCACCTGCTGCAGCTGGATCGCATCGCCCAGCACCGGCGGCAGGGCCTCGGCGAGTTCGAGCTGCAACAGCAGGCTGTTGGCGCGCGCGTCGGAGAGCGCCAGCACTGCGAGTTCGCGCACCACCGCGTTCAGATCCAGCAGTTCCTCCTGCGTTTCGCGGTTGCGCACCAGCGCGCGCAGGCGCTTGATTATTTCCCCGGCCCGCAGCGCCTGGGCGGCGATCTGCCTTAGCGCGCTGACGACTTCATCGTGCTGCGCCGGGCCCTGTGCGGCCAGGCGTTCGGCGGCGCGCGCGTAGGTCGCGATCGCGGTCAGCGGCTGATTGAGTTCGTGCGCGAGGCCGGTGGTCATCTCGCCCAGGGTCGAGAGCCGCGCGACATGCGTCAGGCGCTCGCGCGATTCGCGTACCGCTTCCTCTGCCGCGCGCCGCTGTTGCTCTTCGCGCCGGCGCGAGGTCAGGTCGTGCAGCAGCCCCACGAAGCGGGGCGGCTCGGCGCCCGCGACACGGCCCACGGCCAGCGATACCGGAAATTCACTGCCATCGCGCCGCCGCGCAACGACTTCGCGACCGATGCCGATCACGCGCGCTTCGCCGGTATCGAGGTAGTGGCGCAGATACTCGTCGTGCTGGTGCGAATCCGCCGAGGACATCAGCATGCTGACGTTGTGGCCCAGCACCTCTTCGCCGGGGTAGCCGAAGATCCTGCTGGCCGCGGCATTGAAGGTCTGCACCAGGCCCCGATGATCGATGATGACGATCGCATCCACACAGGCGTCGAGCAACGCCTGCAGTTCGGCCTTCATGCGCTGCGCTCAGTAGTTGTCGTCGGTCGGCTCGTCCTCGTCGAGATCGTCCTCGTCATCGTCCTCGTCCTCATCATCGTCCCAGTCCTCGTCATCTTCTTCTTCCTCGTCGTCATCCTCGTCGGCGCCGATCGCGGCGCCAGACCAGCCTTCAGGCTGGGCGATCTTGTCCAGATCGAACTCCGCCCAGGTGTCGACATCGATCTCCTCAATGTCACCATCGAGGTATTCGATTTCGATGAGCTCGGCGTCCTCGTCCACCGACAGGACGCGAAAGCTTTCGCTTTCATCGATGTTTTCATACCACTGCCCGACGACGGGCTCGAATTCTCTGGCCACCTGATCTGAACCCCTTGATTGCGCAGGCGCTGATATCCGCCCGACACGGATATTAGGGCCCGGCCTGCACTCAAGGCAACGTCGTCAGCCATTGTCGGCCTGTGGCGGGTCGGCAACGGGGGGCTCGAGGTCGAGCAGGGGTCGCCGAACGCACACATCGTAGCCTTCGCTGCATGTTGCGCGAATCCGTAGGTACACTTAGGCGCAGCGCAATTAGTACGTACACCCACTATTGCTTATGACGGCTCCCAAGCCAGCCACCAGACCGACACGCAAGGCGCCAGGCAAGTTGCCGGCGGATGGCGTGCGCGGGCCGTTGGCTGCCGCCCGTCGCTTGGTGGTGAAGGTCGGCTCGGCCTTGCTGGTCGATGCGCGCACCGGCCGCCTCAATCGCAGTTGGCTGGAAACGCTGGTCGAAGACCTGCTGCGACTGCGCCGCCGCGGCGCGCAGGTGATCCTGGTGTCGTCCGGCGCCATTGCGCTGGGGCGGCGCCAACTCGGACTGGCCGCGGGTGCGCTGCGGCTGGAGGAGAGCCAGGCCGCCGCCGCGGTCGGGCAGATCCGGCTTGCCCATGCTTATAAGGAGTTGCTCGAGGCACACGAAGTCACGGTGGCGCAGGTGCTGCTGACGCTCGAGGATAGCGAGCAGCGCACCCGCTATCTGAATGCGCGCGCCACGCTCGAGTCACTGCTGCGGCTGGGTGCAATACCGGTGATCAACGAGAACGACACCGTGGCCACTGCCGAGATCCGCTACGGTGACAACGATCGCCTCGCTGCGCGCGTGGCGCAGATGACCAGCGCCGATTGCCTGGTGCTGCTGTCCGACGTTGACGGGCTCTACTCCGCCGATCCCAATCGCGACCCGGCAGCGCGGTTCATCGACAGCGTGCAGCAGATCACGCCGCAGATCGAAGCGATGGCCGGGCGCTCGGCTTCCGATGTGGGCTCGGGAGGTATGGCGACCAAAATTGCCGCCGCGCGCATTGCCGTGGGCGCGGGCTGTTACATGTGCATCGCCGCCGGCGCCCACCAGCACCCGCTGAAGCGCATCGAGACCGGCGCGCGCTGCACCTGGTTCCTGCCGGCTTCATCTCCGGTGGCGGCGCGCAAGCAGTGGATCGCCGGCACCCTGCGGCCGGCCGGAGCCATTCACGTGGATGCCGGAGCCTTGCGCGCGCTCCAGGCCGGCAAGAGCCTGCTGCCTGCCGGAGTCACCGGCACGCTGGGGCGTTTCGAATCCGGCGATACGATCAGCGTGCTGAACGCGGCTGGCCTGGAGGTGGCGCGCGGCATCGCGGCCTACTCGGATACCGAGAGCGCGCGCATCATGGGCCGCCACAGCGCCGAGATCGCGGCGCTGCTCGGCTTCCGCGGCAGCGAGGAGTTGATCCATCGCGACGACATGGTGATCCTGCAACAGCATAAAGAGGAGCCGGCGCCATGAGTGCGCAGGCCGCGGCAGGCAGCAGTGCCGAGATTCATGCGCTGATGCAGAAGCTCGGTCAGGCAGCAGTTGCCGCCGCCGGGCCACTGGCGCTCGCCGACACGGCCAGCCGCAACCGCGCACTGCAGGCCGCAGCTGCGGCTCTGCACGCGCACAGTGATGCCGTTCTGGCGGCCAACGATCAGGATATGCGCGCCGCGCGCGCTGCGTCTTTGAGCGCCGCACTGCTCGATCGCCTGCAGCTCGATACCGCGCGCGTCGCTGCGATGGCACGTGGCCTCGAAGAGATCGCGGCACTCCCCGACCCGATCGGTAGCGTGATCGCCGAATGGTCGCGGCCCAACGGCCTAGTGATCCAGCGCGTGCGCGTGCCGCTCGGCGTGATCGGCATCATCTACGAGAGTCGTCCCAATGTGACGGCCGATGCCGGCGGCCTGTGCCTCAAATCGGCCAATCCCGTGATCCTGCGCGGCGGCTCCGAGAGCCGGTTGTCAAATGCCGCGATTCACGCCTGCTTGCTCGATGGGCTCAAGGCGGCCGCGCTGCCGGCTGCGGCCATACAACTGGTGCCGACTGTCGATCGTGCCGCAGTCGGCGAAATGCTCGCGGGCATGAACGAGTACCTCGACGTGCTGGTGCCGCGCGGCGGCAAGAGCCTGGTGGCGCGCGTACAGGCCGAGGCCCGGGTGCCGGTGATCGGGCACCTGGAAGGCAACTGCCATGTGTACGTCGATCGCGATGCCGACGCGCGCATGGCGCGCGAGATCGTGATCAACGCCAAGCTACGCCGTACCGGCGTCTGCGGCGCCGCCGAGACATTGCTGATCGATCGCGGCGCGCCACCGGCATTGCTGGCAGAGCTGGTCGCCGCGCTGCTCGCGGGAGGCTGCGAAGTGCGCGGCGATGAGCGCGCGCAGTCGCTCGATGCGCGCGTTATCGCCGCCAGCGAGCAGGACTGGCGCACTGAATTTCTCGACGCCATCATCGCGGTGCGCGTGGTCGAGGGTGTCGACGCGGCGATCGCCCATATTGCGCACTACGGCTCTTCGCACACCGAGGCCATCGTCACGGCGAATGCGGCCACCGCCGAGCGATTTCTGGCACGGGTCGACAGCGCGATTGTGCTGCACAACGCCTCGACGCAGTTTGCGGATGGCGGCGAGTTCGGCATGGGCGCGGAGATCGGCATTTCCACGGATCGCTTCCATGCGCGTGGCCCGGTCGGCGTCGAACAGCTCACCAGCTATAAATATGTGGTGCGCGGCGCGGGCCAGGTGAGGCCGCGTTGATCCGCTCGCGCCGTCACGCATTGCCGTCGATCGCCAGCAGTTGCGTGCGGGTCCGGCGCAGCAGCGCAGTGCGCTGGGCCGCCGGAGCCAGCATCATGACCTTGGTCATGGCATCGGCGAGCGCCGCGCAGCAGGCCCGCACCGCTACATACACAGGCGCACTGGCGGCCAGACTCGTGGCCGGCGTGTAGTAGCCCTGATGCTCGAGCGGAACCGATGTTGCTGCCGGATCGCTGACCGCCAGCGCGCCGTTGCACAATGCCAGCGGTGATCCGCTGCGATCGGCCTGGCGCAAGGTGATTGGCCAGGCCTGCGCGCCGTACACCCGCAGATCGCCGCCGGCATTCACCAGTCCCGCGTACGCACCCTGAGCTTTCATATACTGGATCGCCCGATCCACGGCATAACCCTTGGCGATGCCGCCCAAGTCGAGGCGCGTGGCGCGCGTGAGCCGCACGGAAACCCGATCGATAGGCAACACATTAACGATCGAACCCTTGCCGGGGAGCGCCGGATCGAACAGGCCGTGGGAAAGCGCGTGCAGCCGGCGGCACAGTCGCAGTGTGGCGCTGGTCCAGGGATGCACGCTGACACGCTCCCCGGGCTGGGCGGCATTGAGCCTGGCGACGTCGCTGCCCGAGCGGGTCGGGTGCATCAGCCATTCGACCTGGAGCAGCGCGGCAAAGGCGGCCTCGAGGCCGCGCTCGGCCGTGATCCGGTCGTCCGCATGGCATTCGAGCGCTGCCAGGCAGCCCATCACCGGTCTCAGGCGGATCTGACGATGCTGACCTTGACTCATGGCTCAATCTTAGTGAGAATCATTCGCATTAACAACGGGTCAGGCGATCTGGAGAGCGGGACGTGCACGGGTATCTGAAATTTCAGGCTATTCCGCTGCTTACGCTGGTATTGGGCTTGCTGGCAGCCCCGCTGGCCGTCCGGGCGGCCGATCCGGCTCTGGCGCTAGAAGCCCGGCTGGCTACTCTGGAGTCGGAGCTGCGGGAGCTCAAGGCGCAGCTCGCGCAGTTACAGGCACAGAAGAGTGCGCCCGCCGCCGCGATCCCTGCCGAGGCGACGCCGTCTCCCGTGGTCTCCGCGCCAGCACTGTCCTGGTTCGGGTATGGCGAATTGAGCTACACGCGACCGGCCGCCGACCCTTCGCAGGCGCGCGCCGATGTCGGCCGCTTCGTGCTCGGTGCCGGCTATCGCTTCGATGAACGCACGCGGCTGGTGAGTGAAATGGAAGTGGAACATGCGGTTTCCTCATCGAGCGATCCGGGCGAGATCGAGATCGAGCAGGCCTACATCGAACACGATCTGAGCGCGGGCGTGCGCGCACAGATGGGTCTGTTCCTGATACCGAGCGGACTCCTCAACGAGAATCACGAACCCACCCGTTACTACGGTGTGTTTCGCAATTTCGTCGAGACCGCAATCATTCCCAGCACCTGGCGCGAAGGTGGCGTAGGCCTTCAGGGCAACAGCGCTGTGGGCCTGCGCTGGGATGTGGGCGTGACCACGGGCTTCGATCTCTCAAAGTGGGATGCCGGTTCCACTGAAGGCCTGCGCTCGCCGCTGGGCTCGATACACCAGGAACTGGCGCTGGCCAAGGCCACGGACCTGTCGGCTTACCTCGCGCTTCAGTACACCGGCATCAACGCCCTGCGCCTGGGCGGGTCGGTGTTTGCGGGCGGTGCCGGGCAGGGAGTGCCTGCATTCGCGCGCAGTCGCGTCAGCCTGTGGGAAACCCATGCGCGTTGGCAACCCGGTGCCTGGGATCTGGCAGCGCTGTATGCGGGCGGACATATTTCCAATACCGCTGCGCTGAACCACGCGCTGGCGGGCAGCCCGACCCTGATACCGGAGGACTTCTTTGGCTGGTATGTCGAAGCGGCGTGGCGCGCGCGGCTCGGTCGGCCCTGGCCGCTGCTGCCCTTTGTACGCTACGAGCGATTCAATACCGGATCCGGCTATACAATGCTGAATGCCGGACCGACGCTGCGGCCCCTGGCCGACCGCATCGCGCTGACGAGTGGCGTGCAGCTGCAATTCGCGCCGGGGGTCGTCTTCAAGCTCGATTATGTGGATTTCGCCCACGGTCGCGACGGCGATCGCTTCGATCTGGGGCTGGGTTATGAATTCTGATCTGGGGTGTATGCCTTGAGCAGCGTGCGACCAGGCGTTGTGTTTGTCGGTGCCGGCATGGCGATGCTGGCGCCGGGCGGCGCCGTGGTCGCGGCCGAATACCTCTCGCTCGAGGCTGCGCAGCGTGCGGTGTTTCCCGAAGGCCAGCGCTTTGAGCCCATGACACTGTTGCTGACCTCAGCGCAACGCCAGGCGGTGGCAGCGATTGCCGGTCCGCAGCCGCCGCGCGGCCGACTGCGCGCGTGGCGCGTTGAAGGCGCAGCGGGGTCGCCCGGCTTCTTCTTCGCCGACGAGGTGCTGGGCCGCCAGGATTTCATCGACTATGCGCTCGGCATCAATGTAGATGGGAGCCTGCGTACACCTGAAATCATGGCGTATCGCGAGAGCCACGGCGGCGAGGTGCGGAACATGGCCTGGCGCGGCCAGTTCGCGCGGCGGCGCGATGGCACTGGCCTGCGCGCCAGTATCGATATCAAGAACATTGCCGGGGCAACGCTATCGTGCGAACACCTGACCGCCGGAATTCGTTACCTTAGCGCCCTATGGCAAACGGTGCTGAATCCCGGGCCACGGAGCGCGCCATGAACCGCCGTCGCGCACCGCTCCAATCGTTGGGCTTGTACAAGATCACCGGCCTGCTGATGGCGGCCTTGTGGCTGAGCGGCATGTTGTGGCTGGCGTTGCACTACCTGCTCGCCCGGCCCAATGAGTTTGGCGTGGCGCGTCATCCCCTGGAAGCCCCGGTATTGCTGGTGCACGGCATCGCTGCGCTCGTGACGCTGTTCGTGCTGGGCTGGTTCGCGGCGCGGCATGCGGGTGCGATGAGCGGTCGCCGTCACAGCCGCATCAGTGGCTGGCTGCTCTCGGCCTTCCTGGTGTTGCTGGCCGGTGCCGGTTGCGCACAGTTCTTTCTCGTCAACGAGACCTGGCAGGCGGGTGTGAGCCTGGTGCACGAATTCTGCGGCGCTATCCTGCTGGCGCCGGTGCTGCTGCACCTGTTTCGCTTTAGGAGCACCGATCGCCAGGCGCCGCGCGCCGATGTTCCGGAGCGGCGCCATGCGCATGGGCGTCGCCTTGGTCATGCGGATCACTCGCCACGGCCGCACAGCGCTCGCAATTGACCCAGCCGGAATCACCGCTGAGGTAATGTTCTTTCTTCCAGATCGGCAGGCGGTGTTTGATCTCGTCGATGAGATAGCGGCAGGCGCGAAAGGCTTCGTTGCGATGCGCGGCGGCGACCCCTACCCACACGGCGATCTCGCCCAGTTCCAGCACGCCGGTGCGATGCACGCACAGCGCCTGTTGCACGCCAAAGCGCGTGCGCGCCTCGGCGATGATTTTCTCGCCCTCGCTCAGGGCTAGTGGCACGTAGGCCTCGTATTCCAGGCGCGTGACCTGCTGGCCCTCATTGTGATTGCGCACCCAGCCTTCAAAACAGACGTAGCCGCCGCAGCTCGGATCCATCAGCGCGCAGCGCAGCGCGCGCTCATCGAGTGCCGTAGCACTGAGGTTGAAGCCGCTCATCCGCCGGCCACCGGCGGCAGGAAGGCGACGCGATCTCCAGCCTTGAGCGGCTGCGACCACTCACCGAAGGCATCGTTGATCGCCACGCGCAGCTGCTCGGGGCGCAGCTGCAGGTGGCGCAGCGTGCGCAGCTCTTCATAGAGGGCGCGCGCGTCGGGCGCGCGGCTTTGCAGGGTCTCAGCGCTGCGGCCGGCCTGTTCGCGCAGGATCGCGAAGTACTGGATCGTCAGCGCCTTTGGCAACGCGGAGCTCGTGGCTGTAGCGCTCGCTGGCGCAGCCTGGCCGGTGAGGACTGCGCTCGCCTGCTGGTATTCCGCAGCGGTGTTCACGTTGTCCAGCGCGTGCGCATTGATAAGCGTCAGCAACTGCACATCAGCCTGCGCCAGGAATTTGCGCGGACAGCGCTGGTCGGCGGCGATCCACGCGTCGATCGTCGCGCGGCTGGCGGGCTCGTAGATCGCGCACAGCGGCTCGGGCTTGCCATCGTGACTGCTGCGAAAGGCGCTCGCCAGTCGCTGCTGCGCGCGCGCCGCAATCAGCTGTTGCAGCGTTGCGGTATCGAGGAAAGGCAGGTCGCAGGCCAGCACCAGCCAGGCCGCCTGCGGATGCGCGTGCAGCGCGGCGTGCAAGCCGCCGATCGGGCCGATGTCCGGCACCAGATCGACGATCAGCGGGTAGGCTGCGCGCTGCGCATCGTTCTGCTGATCGGCGCGCGTCGACACGAAACAGCGCTCGACCAGTGGCTCGAGCAGAGCCACGGCGCGCGCCAGTTGTGCGCGGCCGGCGTATTCGAGTGCCGCCTTGTCGCGCAGCATACGCTTGCTGCGACCGCCGGTCAGCACCAACCCGTAGAGCGGCGCGCTCATCGCGCGTTCACCGTGCGCTTGCCGCCGGATTTGTGCAGCAGGCGTATGGCGCTGATGCGGATATCGTGCGAGAGCGCCTTGCACATGTCGTAAATGGTCAGTGCCGCGATGCTGACACCGGTGAGCGCCTCCATTTCCACGCCAGTCCTGTGATGAGTCTCGACGCGACAGCGAATGCGCAGCGTATTGCCACTGAGCGCCACGATGTCGATGCGGCAGTTGTCGATCGGCAGCGGATGGCAGAAGGGAATCAGCTCGTGGGTGCGCTTCACTGCCAGCACGCCGGCCACGATCGCGGTATCAAAGATCGGGCCCTTGTGGGTGCGATGTCCGGTCGCGCGCAGCGCCCGCGCCACGGCGGCCGGCAACTGCACGCGTGCTTCCGCTTCGGCCACGCGTTGTGTGGCAGCTTTGTGCCCGACGTCCACCATGGTCGGGCGGCGCTCGGCCGTCAGGTGCGTAAGCCCCGGATTCGCGCGTCGCTTCGCCACCTTCAGCCTCCGAGCTGATTCATTTCGATGCGCGGCGCGCCCGCACGCGCGCCCGTGCCGCGCAACTCGCTGTAGCGATCGCCGCGCCGCTCCCAGCAGCTGCGGATCGCCTCGAGCAGCTCCGCATCGCTGGCGCCGCTGCGCAGTGCCGCGCGCAGGTCGAGCCCCTGGGTCGCGAACAGGCAGGTGTACAGCACGCCATCGGAGGACAACCGCGCGCGCGAACAGTCGCTGCAGAAGGGCTGTGACACCGAGGAGATGAAGCCGAGCTCGCCCCGGCCATCGGTGAAGCTATAGCGCTCAGCTACCTCAGCGGGGTACTGGCGCTCGAGCGCAGCAAGCGGCCAACGCGCGTTGATCAATGCCAGCAGTTCGCGCGAGGGTACGACCTGCGCCAGCTGCCAGTCGTTGCGCGTGCCTACATCCATGTATTCGATCAGGCGCACGATCACATCACTTCCGCGAAAATGTTCAATGAGTGCCAGCACCGTGTGTTCGTTGACACCACGCTGCACAACCACGTTGACCTTGATCGGCGCCAGGCCGGCACGCTGTGCCGCAGCGATGCCCTCCAGCACTTCGGTCGGCGAGCCCAGATCTCCGGCCATGCGCGCGAACACCGCGGGATCCAGGCTGTCGAGACTGACGGTGACGCGCTGCAGTCCGGCCGCGCGCAATTCCACCGCATGCTGCGCCAGCAGCACACCGTTGGTGGTCAGCGCGATATCGTCCACGCCCGGGAGCGTGGTCAGATCGCCGATCAGTTCGGACAATCCGGCGCGCAGCAGCGGTTCGCCGCCGGTGATGCGCAGTTTCTTCACCCCGAGCTGCAGGAACAGGCGTGTCAGGCGCACGATCTCATCGAAGCTCAGGCGCTCGGCGGTTTTCAGAAAGCGATAGTGCTCGTGGAAGCGCTCGCGCGGCATGCAATAGGGGCAACGGAAATTGCAGCGGTCGGTCACCGAAATGCGCAGGTCCCGCAGCGGCCGCCCCAGCGTGTCGTGCGGGTGGTGCGGCTGGAGTGCGGCGAGACTTGCCGAAGCAGGATGGGTCGGGCGGGGAGGGTTCATGATGCTAGCCTACCAGCGGGCCCGCTCACCAGCGATACAGGCGCGTGAGGAAGCCTTTTTGCAGGCTGGCGGGGCCCGGCGGCAGTTCCACGAACCCATCGGTCAGCGCCAGCGACGTGAAATCACCCGAACCATTGGTGGGGCAAGGCGTGGCCCAGGGCCGGCCCCAATCGTCGTGCGACACGCGCACGGGCATGAAGCCGGTCAGCGTGGGTTGCCAGTCGAGCGCGCTCGCCAGCGCAATGCGCTCCGAGCTTTCGGTACGCACGCCCATCGCCGCGTACAGCGCCGGCAATACATAACGTGACAGGCACACCAGTGTGGAGACCGGATTGCCGGGCAGCGCAAACACCGCGCGCCCTTCGCTGGTGGTGCCGAACCACATCGGCCGGCCCGGGCGCTGCTCGATGCCATGCAGCACACACTGAACGCCGAGTTCGGTGAGCACCTGCGGCACCAGGTCGAACTTGCCCATCGACACGCCACCGGAAAGTACCAGCACTTCATGCGTGCGCAATTGCCGGCCGAGACGCTCGCGCAGTTGGCCGGCATCGTCGCCGATATGATCTTCGGCCACGCGCTGGAAGCCGCGCTCGCGCAGGGCCGCCGCCACCGCGTAGGCATTGGAACGGCGGATCTGATGCGGCGCGATCGGCTCGCCCGGCTCCACCAGTTCGCTGCCAGTGGAGATCACGATGATCGAGGGTTGCGCGCTGACACGCAGCCGCGCCATGCCGGCCGAGGCCGCCACCGCGATCTCCGGCGCGTGCAGCACCGTGCCCGTAGCCAACAGCAGTGCGCCCTGGCGCTGATCGCTGGCACGCCGATGCACGTTTTTGAAAGGTGTGGCTAGTGCCGGGTCCTCGAGCTCCGCCATGCCATCGGCAATGCGGATGCGCTCGACCGGGATTACGCAATCGCAACCCATGGGCAATACCGCGCCAGTCATGATTTCGATGCAGTGCGCGGGCGATGCGAGCGTCAGCGGGGGCATACCGGCCGCTTGCGTGGCCTGCACAGTGAGGCGCGGCGGAAGCGCGCCGGGTCGCCGTGAACCAGCGCTGATCGCACTGGAACTGAGCGCGATGCCGTCCATCGCCACGCGATCGAAGGGCGGCTGGTCACGCTCGGCATAAACATTCTCGCGCAGCACCGCGCCGGCGCATTGCGCTACCGGCAGGGATTCGATCGGCAGGCACACGAGGTGTTCGCCGATCAGGCGGCTGGCGGCCAGGGGGTCCATGGCACAGATGGTACCGCAGCGCCGCGCCCGCAGTATTTCAAAGGGAATATCCCGCCCACCCCGGGGCCGGGCGCATACAATTGCCACCCGGCACGCGCCCGTAGCTCAGCTGGATAGAGCACCTGGCTTCGAACCAGGTGGTCGGCGGTTCGAATCCGTCCGGGCGCGCCATAAAATCAATAAGTTACGATGGATTATTGCGCACGACAATTTTGTGATTCGTTCATGTAGGGGCTGTGTAGGGATGGGGCGTCAACATACCAATTAAATCGACTGACAGATGTACGGAGACGACTCGACAGGAGAGCCGTCGAGCCGGCTGAGTCTTTTCGAGTCGCGTGATGTCTTGGAACGCCGATATAAAGTTTTGCACGGCGGAGAGCTTAACGCCGGCAAGGCGAGCGAAATCATTTCGCATCTGCACCAGGCTCGTGCTGTATCGGACTCCTATGGGCGCTAGGCCATCACAAAACCAAGGACGACAACAGGCGCTCGAGGCGGTTGGATATTGAGCTGCGGGAGTCGAGGCTCCATTTTTGGTCAGTGGCCGAATTTATCTCGGACAGTGTCGAGGTGTTCGATCACCCAATCGTGACACGGCCTCGAGGATCTTGGGAAGCAACCTTCGCCACTATGTGAGCCGACAGTGATTAATCTGGTGCGACGCGTGGCCGTGGCTTCACACTGACGCTCTGGCGGAT
>JAYUZE010000030.1:0-5023 GCA_043752035.1 Gammaproteobacteria bacterium | reverse complement strand
TTGTTGTTCCTGGTGAGCCCCTGCAGAAGGTCCGCGGGTACTCTCATGTTACTCGGCGAATCATAGGCTCTGGCCCACCGGCCGTCCTCTTTCGCCGCGGCTATCTCCTGCAATCCTGCCGGCTTCATTCTGCCGGCATCCGCGAGTTGCTCGACAAGTTCACGGTTGCGCTTGGACCAAATGCTTTTCGGGCGACGAGGCGAAAACCTGCGAAGCCATGATGCCTCGTCGTGCTTCTTCAGCTGACCATCTATCCACCCATAGCAAAGTGCGACCGCCAATGCCTCAGCGTGGTTCACGGTTGCAATCCCTGAGGCCTTCTTGAAAAATCGCAACCACACGCCTTTTGAACCAGTGTGATTTGCGGCGAGCCACCGCGCCCACTCCTTTGCCGACAGACACGCAACAACGTTCGAGTCGATAGTGGAAGCCATACGCCCGTCTGGCTCTCCGGCTACTGGCCCAGACCGATCTGCTTCATGAAACCCTGGTTGTCCCAGAACAGGTACTCCTCATCCATGACACCGTTGACCCAGTGGCCGACCGTGCACATGCTGAGCTTGAAGCCCTTGCCTGTCGGCTGAATGACTTTGCCCCCGCCAATTGGCATGGGCTTGGTAAAGGTGCCTTCCATGATGCCTATTACGCTGGTCCACTCGCCGCCATGCGCAATCTTGACCGGATGCTGTTGGATGCGAGTGTCGGGGGCGAACATAAACATCGGCTTCAGTTCTTCAATGTGAGCCGGCAGTCCCCTGGTGGTGTGCCCATCGGGATAGTGAACCAGAATGTCCGCTGAGTGACTTTCTTTCAGGCGCTCCCATTTCTGATGGGTGTAGACGTCGAAGTCCAGCGTGTCGAAGCTGGCGAGGTTACGCGCGGCAAGCTTCTCGGCGCTACGAAAGCGCTGCAGGTCGCGACTGTCGTTGGTGCCGGCCGGAGCAGCAGTTGCGAATGCCAGCAGTATGGTCAGTGCTCCCGCGCGAGTGAGTCGACTGCGGATCTCTGATGTGAACATGAAGCTCTCCTATTGCAAAGTAGAACTAGCGCTTGCCTTACGTTGCCAGCAAAGTCCGGATCTCCCGGTCTATGAACTGGGCATCCGCCGGGTTCAGGCCCGATCCGGCCATATGACCCCACAGCGAAGGAATGATCCGAAATTTCGCGCCCGGGATCAACGCGGCCTCCGCCTGCATATCGGCCACAGTAAAGTACAAGTCAGTCTGTGATGCCATCACGGTCGTCTTAGCCTTCACGGAGCCAAGCGCTTTTTCAAGGCTGCCAGCAAATGCTGGCCCCGCACTCACATCGTTGAGCTCCCAGGTGCGCAGCATGGACAGAATGTTGTTCGCATCCCGCTTCATGTAACGCTTTTCCCAAAACCCAGTTACGCAGTCCATGGCGGAGGTAAATCCGAGCGCACGATAGAGTTCCTGCTTGTAGAACTCCTGCGAAAAGCCCCAACCCGCGTAGACACGCGCCAGGGCTCGCAGCCCGCGCAGCGGAGGTGTTTGGTACTCGCCCTCCAGCCAGTCTGAATCGGCGGTCAAGGCCGCACGTACGCCCTCCAGAAACACGGCATTGTGCGCGGTCGTGCGTGCAGTACCGCAGAACGGAGCAATGCGCTCGACCATGTCCGGATGATTGACCGCCCATTGATAGGCCTGCTGAGCGCCCATTGAGTAGCCGACCACCAACTTCAATCGCCGAACCCGCAGCAACTCTGTCAGCAGGCGGTGCTGGGCAGCGACGTCATCGCGGATCGTGACTATCGGAAAGCGCATGCGATCGAACGGTGCCGCGCAATTGCTGGGTGAGGATGACAGGCCATTGCCCAACTGGTCGACAACGACTACAAAATATTTCTCCGGATCGAGTGCCCTGCCGGCACCGATTATCCATTCGATGTCGTTGTGCTGGGCAGCAAACTGCGTGGGATACAGGATTGCGTTGGTGCCCGCGTCATTGAGTTTCCCGTGCGTCTTATAGGCAACTACGGCATCGGCGAGTTGCGCGCCCGACTCGAGTGCGAATTGCCCTAACTTGAAGACCCCCTCGCGGCGCGGTTTGGAGGCATCCTGATCGTCGTTTGATGCGCCGTGTGCAACCGCCCAGCCTGCTACCGCAATTGCGCATTGGAGTGTTCTGCGCCGATCCTTGTTTATCGCCGTCGCCATGCGTTCCCCCAAAAGCAGCCATCGCGGCTGGAACTAACGAATAATGCGCCGGATCTCCTGCTGCCACTGCTCTAGCCGTGCTCGCCTGGCGCCGTCACTGATTGCGGGTTCGAAGCTGCGCTCTGAACGCCAGCCCGCAGCACATTCCTCGGGATCTCGCCAGAATCCCACCGCAAGTCCTGCGAGATACGCCGCGCCGAGTGCCGTGGTTTCAGTGACCTCGGGGCGTACGACCGGCACGCCGAGGAAATCCGCCTGGATCTGCATCAATAGGCTATTGCGCGCGGCGCCACCATCGACGCGCAGTTCGGTGAGCCTGATCGACGAGTCGCGCTCCATCGCTGCAAACAGTTCGGCGCATTGCAGCGCGATGGCTTCGAGCGCAGCGCGCGCGATGTGGCCGCGGCCCGTGCCGCGAGTCATACCCAGCAACGCCGCACGGGCGTCGGGTTGCCACCATGGCGCGCCGAGCCCGACAAAGGCCGGTATCAGCGTGACGCCACCACTGTCGGGCACCGTGGCCGCCAGCGCCTCGACCTCTGCTGCTGAATTGATGATCCCCAGGCCATCGCGCAACCACTGGATGATCGCGCCGCCCATGAACACGCTGCCCTCGAGCGCGTAGCTTTGGCGGCCGCCGAGTCGCCAGGCCACGGTGCTCAGCAATCGGTGCGAAGAAACCATCGGTTTGTGACCGGTATTCATCAGCATGAAACAGCCGGTGCCATAGGTGCACTTGGCCATGCCTGGCGTCAGGCAGGCTTGTCCGAACGTGGCCGCCTGCTGATCGCCGGCAATGCCTGCGATCATTGCCGGAGCGCCCAGCCAGCGTCGATCGGCCTCGCCATAGGGCGCGCTGCTGTCGACGACCTTTGGCAGCACTTCGCGCGGAATATCAAACAGCGTCAGCAGTTCCTCGTCCCAGACACCGCGATGGATGTCATACAGCAAGGTGCGCGAGGCGTTGGAGGCATCGGTGACATGCAGCCTGCCACCGGAAAGCTTCCACACCAGCCATGAATCGACGGTACCGAATGCGAGTTCGCCGCGACGGGCGCGATCGCGCGCCCCTGGAATGTGATCGAGCAGCCAGCGCAATTTCGTGGCAGAAAAATACGGATCGAGCAACAGACCGGTGCGCGCACTGACCATCGGCTCGTGTCCGGCAGCGCGCAATTGCTCGCAGATCGCAGTAGTACGCCGGTCCTGCCAGACGATCGCCCGATGGAGCGGCGCGCCGGTAGCGCGATCCCACAGCAGCGTGGTCTCACGCTGGTTAGTGATGCCGATGGCGGCAACCGACTGGCCACTGACGCCAGCCCTCGCCATGAGTTCGGTGACCACCTCGAGCTGGCTGTGCCAGATCTCCTCGCCATCGTGTTCCACCCAACCGGGCTGCGGAAAGTACTGCGCGAACTCGCGCTGGGCGGAGGCGCGCACGCGCCCTGCCCGATCGAACAACATCGCGCGCGAACTGGTGGTGCCCTGATCGAGCGCCAGCACATAGCGATCGCCGGTGGTTATGCTGCGCTCTCCCGCACCTGGGCCGTTTGCGCCTTGGCCTCTTGCGACTGGGAATGGGTACGCGCCTGCTCCAGCCCGTGACCGCCGGGGCCGATCTCGCGCCGCCACAGCAGGACTACCGAGGTCAACGCCACCAGACTCAACAGCCCGAAGTACCACAGCATCGAGCTGTAGCCGGCGGGATTCACGTGCCCTGCCCCGGCACGATCGGCAAGCCAACCCGCGACGCGATTCGACCCCCACAGCCCCAGGCTCTGCAGCAGTGTGATGATGCCGAGTGCCACGCCGCGGCGCCTGGGGTCCACGACCAATGTCGTCGAGGGCCAGATGATCGCCGGCACCAGCGACCAGCTCACGCCCATCAGCACGGTCGACACCCAGGGACTGAGATCAGTGGCGCCCAGGATCACGAAGGTGATCGGCAGCAGCAGTGTGCCGAAGGTCAGCAACAGTGCGCGATGGCCGCGGCGATCGGCCAGCAGGCCGAACAGCGGCGTGGCAAATACGGCCGCGGCAAACACACCGGAATTCACGTTACCGGCCTGCTGCAGGGTCAGGTGTTTGGCGTGCTGCAGGTACTCGATCGCAAAGGTCTGGCGGAACGGAAAGAACACGGCCGCATACAGCACGTGGAGGCCCAGGATGTACCAGTATGAGAGGTCGAATTTCCAGATCTCCGACCATTTTGGAAAGCTGCGTGCTGCGGGAGCGACCGCCACGGGCGTTGTCGTGATCGAGGCTGCGATCAGCGGCAAGCGTTGTTTGTCGATCAGGCGCAATACCACGGCGGCCAGCAAGCCGATGCCGGTCAGGCCGGCGCCCAGCCACAGCGGCGGCTGCCAGCCCGCGTCGTACAGCGAGCGCGCCCAGGTCGGCGACGTATCGAGCGAAAAAGAACCGACGCGCGCGAGGCTCAGGAACACCGAAGTGGCGAGCGCGATGCGGCGGCGCGTGAACCACTGCGCCAGACCGGCCACCAGGGAGATGAAGATCGCGCCTTCGCTTATGCCGAACACGAAGCGGCCGATCCACATCAGGCCGTAGGGCGAACCGATGGCCGTGAGCACCGCGCCGACAAAACCGATGGCTGCGGCCCACAGCGTAACGCGGGCCGCGCCGAAGCGATCGATCATCAGCCCGTTGATCAGCGCCAGCACGATGTTGGGCAGGCTGATAACCGCGGTCAGATCACCGATCTGCGATTGCGTGAAACCACGTTGCCTGCCCAACAGGTCGGCGATCGGACCGATGGCATCCGATTCGTAGTAGCTGGTGAAGATCGCGACGGCCGACAAGCCGAGCGCCCACCACCGCAGTGGCGA
>JAYUZE010000029.1:0-4796 GCA_043752035.1 Gammaproteobacteria bacterium | reverse complement strand
AGCTGGCGCGGCCAGTTGGCCGACGATGCGCTGTGTGACCCAGGTCTCAGCGCAGCTGAGGCGCAGGTCGAAGGCGTCGCGCACCCAGCGCTCGGCGGTTGCAGCGACCGACAGGTGCCCCAGGCGCGCCTGCTCGAGCGCGCTGTAGGTCTCATCGCGCACCCGCCGCAGTTCGGCGGGCGTTACTCCCAGGGCCCGTAGCGGGGCGTTGCCGAGCACATCGAGTACCGCCTCCCAGTCCCCTGCTCCGCCGTGCTGGCGCAGCCATGCCAGGCACTGCTCGCGGCCGGGCAACTGGATGCGCAGGCGCTGGCAGCGGCTGATCACGGTCGCCGGCAGCCGCGCGGCGGCCCCAGCCACCAGCACCAGCAGTACGCCGGCACGCGGCTCCTCCAGCGTCTTGAGCAGCGCGTTGGCGGCATTGGCATTGAGCGCAGTCGCCGGATCGATGATCGCGGCACTGGCCTGCGAGCTGTAACCGGTGAGTGCCAGGCTGTCACACAGCTCGCGGATCTGGTCCACCTTGATCTGCTGGGCGTCCTTCTCCAGGCCCACCATCCACAGGTCCGGGTGGCGTTGCTCCTCGACCTGGCGGCAAATCACGCAGCGACGACAGGGCGCATCGGCCTCGCGGCACAGCGCAGTCTGAGCGGCCATCAGCGCGAGTTGGGTGCCGCCGCCGCCGGGCGTGTCCTGGATCAGCAAGCCGTGCGGCAGCCGATCCTGGGCGCGCGCCTGGCGCAGCGCGCGCAGCTGTGGCTCGAGCCAGAACAACTCCGGACTGTCGCCAGGCTCGCTCATGCGGGCAGCAGGTCGGCGATCGCGGCCAGCGCGCTGGCGCTGACCTCGGCTGCGGCGGGGCGCGCATCGATGATGCGGATGCGGGTGGGATCTGCCGCAGCGCGCGCCAGGTATGCAGCGCGGACGCGCTCGAAGAATTCCTGGTGCTGCGCTTCAAAGCGATCTGCAGCGGCGCGCTTGCGGGCACGCTGCAGGCCCTCGGCCACCGGCAGATCGAGCAGCAGCGTACGTGCAGGCCACAGGTCGGCGTGCACCGTCGCCGCCAGATGATCGATCAGGCCGGTGTCGACGCCGCGCGCTGCACCCTGGTAGGCATAGGTCGCGTCGGTGTAGCGATCGCAGATCACCCACTGCCCCGCGGCCAGCGCCGGGCGGATCGCGTTATCGAGATGCACCGCGCGCGCGGCAAACATCAGCAACGTTTCGGCCGCTGCGTTGATGTGCTCGGCGCCTCGCCGCAGCAGGATCTCGCGCAGTGCTTCAGCCACCGGCGTGCCGCCGGGCTCACGCGTCAGCAGCACATCGGCGCCGCGTTGCTGCAGCGCCGCCTGCAGCGTGCGCGCCACGGTCGATTTGCCGGCGCCCTCGACGCCCTCGAGCGTAATAAAGTGCGGGGCGCTCATGGATGGTTGCCGCCGATCGCGCGATCGGGACTGGCGCCGATGCGCTGCAGATAGGCGCGCAGCGCCGCGCTATGTTCGGCATAGGTGGTCGAGAAGTGATGGCTGCCCCCGCCATTACCTGTAGCCACGAAATACAGCACGCCCTCATCGGCGGGATGCAGCGTCGCATGGAGCGAGGCACCGCCCGGCAGCGCGATCGGCGTGGGCGGCAATCCACCGCGCGTATAGCTGTTGTAGGGCCCGTCGGTCTCCAGATCGCGCCGCCGCAGGTTGCCGTCGTAGCGCGCACCCAGGCCATAGATCACGGTCGGGTCGCTCTGCAGGCGCATGCCGATGCGCAGCCTATTGATGAACACCGCGGCGACCCGCGCACGTTCGTCTTCACGAGCGGTCTCGCGCTCGACGATCGATGCCATGATCAGCGCCTCTGTGGGCGTCTTCAGCGGCAGGTTGGGCGCGCGCGCCGACCATTCCTGCTGCAGACGTTCATTCATGCGCTGCCACGCGAGCTCATAGATATGCCGGTCGCTGGTGCCGGCCGCGAAACGATAGGAGTCCGGATAGAAACGTCCCTCAGCGCTGACGCCCGGATCACTGCGATCGCCGAGCGCGGCCAGCAACGCGGCGGAATCGCGCCCGCGCCATTCATGCACCAGCACACTGCTGGCATCGATCGCCTGGCGCATCTGCGCCAGTGTCCAGCCCTCGACGATCGTGAGCTGTTCGAGCACCACCTGTCCGGCCTGCAGCTGCGCCAGGATCTGCTGCACGCTGCCATGCAGCGGCAACTCGAAATTGCCGGCCTTGGCGCGCAACTGCTCGCCGCGCAGCCGCAACCACAGTTCAATCAGGCGCGGATGCTCGAGCACCTGCGCCTCGGCGAGTTGCGACAGCACGCCACGCAGGCTGGCACCGGGGCGCACGGCAATGCGCGTGCCTGCCGGAGCCTGGGATGGTCGGTTCATTTCAGCCGTGCACACGGACCAGAGCAGGCCGGCAGCCGCCAGCAGCAGCAGAACCAGGCCGCCCGCCCACCACTTTGCTGCCCTAGCTCGCTGCGCCATCGATCACCTCCCACAGACGGGATACCGAGGCCGGCACGGACAGGCGTCGACCTTCATACCAGTGTACGGCCTGCAGCCCCAGCCGCACATTGCTGAGCACGATCGCGGGCGCCGCCAACGCCTGTGCCTGCGTCAGGGCCTGCTCGCGCACCTCGATACCCAGGCCCGGCGCGATCTTCAGCACCAGTGTGCGCATGATGCCGCGGACTCCGCAGTCGAGAATCGGCGCAGTCACCCACCGATCGCCCTGTATCAGGAACACATTGCTCATCGTGCCCGCGACAATATCTCCTGCCTCTGAGCTCTGCAGCGCCTCATCGACGCCCGCCAGCGCCGCTGCGCGCTGCGCCAGCACCTGCTCGAGCCGGTTCAGATGCTTGATACCCGCCAGCGCCGGGTTGCGGCCGAGCTGCACCGGCGAATGATGGACGCGAAATTCCGCAGCGGGAGCCGCGGGCCAATCGTAGCGCCTGATGATCCGCGTGGGTTGCTCGGTGCCGCTCGGCCGATAGCCGCGCCCGGTTGCCACGCCGCGCGTGACGATGAGCTTCAGCAGGCAGCGCTGCTGCCCTCGCGCCAGCTGCTGCAGTTCCTGTTGCAGCAGCGTGCGATCCGGCATCGCAATGCCCAGTTGCCCGCAGCCGCGCGCAAGTCGCTCCAGGTGCAGCTCCAGCCAGCGCACGCGCCCGTCGCGGCAGCGCATGGTTTCAAACAAGCCATCGCCGTAGTGCAGCGCGCGCTCATCGACCGACACTGTGGTGGCGGCCACGCCATTCACCAACGTGCTGGTGAGCGTCACGAGGCGCCTCCGAAGGCGCGCACCATGCCCTGCGCCTTGGCGCGCGTCTCAGCCAGTTCACGCTGCCAGTCGGAATCGGCAACGATACCGGCGCCGGCGCGAAATTCCAGCGTGGTGCCTGTGAGGGTCGCGGTGCGGATCAGGATGTTCAGGTCCATCGAGCCGTCGAGATTGACGTAGCCCAGTGAGCCTGTATACGCGCCGCGCGCCTCGCCCTCGAGTTCACCGATAATCTGCATGCAGCGGTATTTCGGGCAACCGGTAATGGTGCCGCCGGGGAACACCGCCCGCAGCACCTGACCCGGCGTGATGCCCTCACGCAGCCGGCCGCGCACATTCGAGACGATGTGGTGCACGTGCCGGTAGCTCTCGGTCACCATGAATTCGCTGACCTCGACGCTGCCAGCCTGGCAGATGCGCCCGAGGTCATTGCGCTCCAGATCGATCAGCATCACGTGCTCGGCACGCTCTTTGGGATTGGCGAGCAGTTGCGACTGCTCGAGTGCATCGGCGCCGTGCGCGCCGCTGCGCGGCCGTGTGCCGGCGATCGGGCGCGTCTCCACGCGTCCGTCACTCACGCGCACCAGGCGTTCGGGCGAAGAGCTCAATACCCTGAGGCCTGGCAATGTGGCGAAGGCCGCGAATGGCGCCGGATTGGCGCGACGCAGACTCTCGTAGAGCTCGGCCGCGTCCGCCTGGCCAACAAGCTGCAGTTGCCAGCCACGCGACAGATTGGCCTGGTAGATATCCCCGGCAGCGATGTACTGCTGCGCGCGCAGCACGATGTCGCGGTAGTGGTCTTCTTGTTGTTCGACCAGCGCCGCACCGGGTTGCGCAGCCTTCGTGCCGGGCGCGGCCGCCAGCTCGGCCGCCGGCTCGTGCGCCGGCTGGGGCGCCGCGGCGAGCGCTGAGTGCAGAAACTGCAACTGCTGCCCGGCGCCGGGCTCGGCAATCAGCTCGCAGCGCTGGCGCTCGTGATCATAGATCGCAGCCGCGCGTACCCGCAGCGCCACTGCGCAGACGGCGTCGCGATCGAGCGTGGGCATTTCCAGTCCTGATTCAATTTGCGCCGCGAGCTCGTAGGCGAGGTACAGCGCCCAGCCGCCGCGAAAAGGCAGCGCATCGCCAGCGTCGGGCTGCGTGCCTGCCGTGCGCTCCTGCGCCCACCATTGATCGAACGCGCCGAGAAAGCTGCTGCCGCTGCAGCGGGTGCCCTGACATTCGAGCCGGCCGTCACCGCGCAGCAGCAGCATCCCCTGCGGCGGGCCCAGCAGCATGGAATAGCGACCCAGTGCGGCGGCGCTGTTGCCGGCCCCACTCCCCGCGCCGCGCGCGGCGCTGTCCAGCAAGAATGGAAATTCCGCTGACCTGTGCGTCGCCAGCCAGCGCAGCTGCGCCGCGGTGGCGATGACCTCGCGCCGTAGCTGCGCGCCTGGCGGCATGGGAAGCGGCCCGTGCGTGGCGTCAGCCTGTCAGGCGACGCAGTATCACGGTGCCGTTGGTGCCGCC
>JAYUZE010000028.1:0-16139 GCA_043752035.1 Gammaproteobacteria bacterium | reverse complement strand
ATGTAATCGCGCTGCACCCGGAATACCACGCGCTGCTGCGCGACGTGGCATTGGAGGCCGAGGGTACCGACGCCGGCGCGAATCCCTTCCTGCACCTGGGGCTGCATCTGGCGCTGCGCGAGCAGCTGGGCACCAACCGCCCGGCCGGCATCGCCGCGCTGCTGCAGCGACTGCTGCAGCGGGGCGCCTCGCTGCACGATGCCGAGCATCGCATGATCGGCGTGCTGTCCGAGGCACTGTGGCAGGCGCAGCGCAGCGGGCGCGCCCCCGACGAGCGCGCCTATTTCGAGGCGCTGCAACGGCTGTGAACACGCCGCGCCCCGCCAATGCCCGCATCGCCGCGCTCTATCGCTACCCGCTCAAGTCGGCGCGCGGACAGTTGTTGCAGGAAGCACGACTGTGCAATACCGGCTTCGAGCACGACCGTCAGTGGATGCTGATCACGCCAGCGGGCCGCTTCATCAGCCAGCGTGAGCGGCCGCGGCTGGCACTGCTGCAGGCCGAGCCCGGCGCGATGGGGCTGTCGATCGCGGCGCCAGAACTGCCGCCGCTGACGATCGCGTACGCCGCCGCACGCATACCCTGCCGCGTGCAGATCTGGCGCGATGAATGCGCGGCTTTCGATGCCGGCGATGAAATTGCCGACGCGCTCGGCCGCTGGCTGGGGAGTCCGTGCCGCCTGGTGCGTTTCGATCCGGCGCAGCAGCGTCTCAGCGAGCGACGCTACAGCGGCGCGATCGATGCCGCCAACGCCTTCAGCGACGGCTTCCCGCTACTGCTGATCGGCGAGGCCTCACGCGTGGACCTGAACCGCCGCATCGGCCGCAAGCTGCCGATGAATCGCTTCCGCCCGAACATCGTGCTGGAGGGTCTGGGCGCCTACGACGAAGACCAGCTGCTGGAACTGCGCCTGGGCAAGGTGCTGTTGCGTGCGGTGAAGCCCTGCACCCGCTGCAGCATCACCGCCACCGACCAAGCTACCGGCACGCTCGATGGCGCCGAGCCGCTGCGCACCCTGAAAAGCTATCGCTACGATGCAGCGCTGGGCGGCGTGTGCTTCGGCCAGAATCTGGTGATGCAAAGTGGCGCCGGTTCGACGCTCGCGGTGGGCGCCAGCGTACAGCTGCGCTGGCGCCGCTAGCACTCGCCCTTACCCGTGCCACCCCGGCGCCGAATGCATCACCGCGTCAGTTGCCTCAATTTGCCAGCGGCGCAAACTGCGCCGTGAAATGCCGCATCGCGCGTGGCTGCTGGACAATACGATAACCACCGAGCTGCTCGCGCTGCGCGGCAATCTCGGCAAAGGTCTCCACCACATAGTCGGCGTGCGATTGCGTGTACACCCGCCGCGGCATCGCCAGGCGCACGAGGTCCATCGGTGCGGGTCGCTCAGATCCGTCCGACGACATGCCGAACATTACGGTGCCGATCTCACAACTGCGCACACCGCCAAATTCATACAGCGCGCAGGCCAGCGATTGTCCCGGGTACGCGAGCGGCTTGATGTGCGCCAGCCAGCCGCGCGCATCGACGAATACGGCGTGGCCGCCTACCGGACGCACGATCGGAATGCCGAGCGCCAGCAGCCGCTCGCCGATGTAAGCGTTGGTGCGGATGCGGTAGGCGAGATACTGTTCATCGACGATTTCCGCCAGGCCCTGGGCGATCGCTTCCAGGTCGCGCCCGGCCAGACCGCCGTAAGTCGGGAAGCCTTCGGTCTGGATCAGGCGCGTGCGCGCCTGCTCGGCCAGCGCATCGTCGTTCAGCGCCAGCCAGCCGCCAATATTGGCAAAGGCATCCTTCTTGGCGCTCATGGTCATGCCATCGGCATCCGCGAACATATCGCGCACGATATCGACCACGCTGCGCCCGCCCTGGCCCGCTTCGCGGATCTTGATGAACCAGGCGTTCTCGGCAAAGCGGCAGCCATCGATGATCAGCGGCTTGGCGTAGCGATGCGCGAGCGCCGCGACCGCACGGATATTCTCCAGGCTCACCGGCTGCCCACCACCGGCATTGTTGGTCACGGTGAGCATCACGCAGGGCACCTGCTCGCGCTTTGCTGCCAGCAGCGCCTCGAGCTGCGCCAGATCCATGTTGCCCTTGAAGGGGTATTCGTTGGCGGGATCACTCCCCTCGGCGATCAGCAGGTCGAGGGCCTGTGCGCCGGTGGCCTCGATGTTGCCGCGCGTAGTATCAAAGTGCGTATTGGACGGGATCACGCGCCCCGCACCACCGACCAGGTGAAACAGGATCGCCTCGGCCGCGCGCCCCTGGTGCGTGGGGATGATGTGGCGGAAGGGCATGAGATTGCGCACTGCCGCTTCAAAGCGCTGGAAGGAAGGCGAGCCCGCGTAGCTCTCGTCGCCCTGCATCACCGCCGCCCACTGGCGCGCACTCATCGCCGAGGTGCCCGAGTCGGTCAGCAGATCGATCAGTACGTCTTCCGATTGCAGGCCAAACAGGTTGTAGTGCGCCTGCACCAGTAGCTCGTGCCGCTGCGCCCGCGTGGTCATGCGGATCGGTTCCACAGATTTGATGCGAAAGGGCTCGATGACTGTTTTCAAGTGCTCTCCGTAAACCCTGTCCGCAAGCGCGGTGCGCCGCCCTGAGGCCATCGCCTGCGGCCACGCATCCCTGTGGTGTTGCCGCGGCGAATCCCTCGGGCTGACAGCAGCCCTGGCAGCATGGCGAGTCGCCACCAGCCCGTAGGGCGCTCTGACACCTGCCTGGGGTTCAGGCAGTCAG
This sequence comes from Gammaproteobacteria bacterium, assembly GCA_043752035.1. GTDB lineage: Bacteria > Pseudomonadota > Gammaproteobacteria > Steroidobacterales > Steroidobacteraceae > FEN-1191. Next base: position 13,391 of record JAYUZE010000028.1, on the reverse strand, counting down.
TTCGCTTTCTCGAGTACCGATTCGGTCTTGGTCTCGTGCACCGGGTCGGTATCTACGACGCTGATCGATTTGCCGTCGGCGGACATCATATAGACGATAACGTCAAAGACCTTGCCCTCGCGACGGTCGGTTTCCTCGATCTGCGTCTCACTGACCTTTTTCAATGCAACCATGGTCTTGCCCGGATCGCCGACGGTCAGGTACTCCTTGCCATCGAACTTGGCGTCGGCGGTTTGCCCGTTCCACGTCATCTTGAGGCCACCTGGGGTGGACTCCATCATGACGGTGCTCGCCACATCCGACATACCCGCCATCCTGTTCTGCTGCCACGATCCAGAGATCGCGTGCGCCCCAGACGGAGCCGGCGCGGTGCGTGTCTCGGTGTACTCGAAGGAGGCTGGCTTTTCGCCCGCGTAGTTGGTGAACTTGCCCACGAGCTTGTTATTGTCGGCCGCCACGGTCATCGTTCCCGTGAACAGGGTCTTGCCCGCTTTCTTGCCGGTCATCTCCACCGACATCGGCCCCGTTACCTTGACTGCGATGTGATCCCGATAGCCAGTGTCCGTTACTGGCTGGTCCATGCCGTCGGCCTTGATCTTGTAGCTTGGCACGCAGCTCTTGCAGTCGTACATCCCGCCACTGAGCACAAACACATCAGGCTTGCCGGTAACCTTTACCGAATCGAGACGGGTCTTCCAGGTGCCATCAAATGGACTTTTGGCGATTGCCAGCACTGGCATGATCAGAGTCAGCGCGATGAGTCTTTTCATGAACAGATCCCCTCTGTGATTTTGTTTTGATGGAGGTTGCCGCCCGCGCCAGCTTGAGTAGGGAGGCCGCTCGGGCCGTGCGCAGTCTACACCGCTCCTTGCAGGACGGCGGGCATTCGTTCGCGATGTCTACGATGCAACGCCGCACGCCATCGGGTTCACTTGCAACCCGATGGATCTTGAATCCAGGAAACTTCAGGCTGTCCGTGACGTAGTCGCGAATTGCCGCTTTGCCCCAATAGACGGGCTGCCCCGGCTCGATCTCCAGCGCATCGTCACTCCACAACGAGACGATTTTCGCTGTCGCTCGATCCTTGCTGACGGCGGCCACCAGCTGATCGAGCGCCTAGCCCCAGGCGGCGTGAAATCCCATCTGCTGGTGCTGCTTGCGCGCCGCTTCGTCGCCGTGGATCGCCAGCACGGCGTATCTTATACGCCTGCCCAGCGCTTAGAGCGCGAGGACAGCGGTCATCATAAATGAATCCCCCATCGGCGAAGCTGACTGCCCGGTCGCTCGGGGTCTCTCATCCTTGGTGGGCGGGGCGCTTTTTCGGCAGGTACAGATCGGTGAGCGTGCCCTCGAAGGCCTCGGCGGACATCGCCACGGTCTCCGAGAGTGTCGGATGCGGATGCACAGTCAAGCCAATGTCAGCGGCATCCGCACCCATCTCGATGGCGAGCCCGACCTCGGCAATGAGTTCACCGGCATTGGGACCGACGATGCCGCCGCCAAGCACGCGCTGCGTGACCGGATCGAACAGCAACTTGGTCAAGCCCTCGTCGCGACCGAGGGAGAGCGAACGTCCGCTGGCCGCCCACGGAAACACACTCTTTTCGTAGGTGATGCTCTGTGCCTTGGCGCTGAGTTCGGTCAGGCCCACCCAGGCGACTTCAGGATCGGTATAGGCGACTGACGGCATGACGCGCGCATCAAAGTAGCGCTTATGGCCGGCGGCTACCTCAGCGGCGACTTTCGCCTCGTGCGTAGCTTTGTGCGCCAGCATCGGCTCGCCGACCACATCGCCGATTGCAAAAATGTGCGGCACGTTTGTGCGCATCTGCTTGTCAATCGCAATAAATCCACGGTCGCTGACAGCGATGCCTGCGGACTCCGCGCTGAGCAGGCGTCCATTCGGCACGCGCCCCACCGCCACCAGCAGGCGATCGAAACGCTGCACGGAGGAGCCCTTGGCATCCTCGAAGCTGACGTGCAGGCCATCAGATGCCGCCCTGACGGCTGTGACCTTGGTGCCCAGCAAAATCTGCTCGTAGCGAGCCTGCAGGCGTTTCTCGAGTGGCCGCACTAGATCGGGGTCGCAGCCGGGCATCAGCTGCGCGGTCAGTTCGACCACACTCACCTTCGCCCCCAGCGCCTCGTACACGGTCGCCATCTCGAGTCCAATGATGCCGCCACCGATCACCAGCAGGCGACCAGTGGGTTCGGGCAACTCCAGCGCGCCGGTGGAATTCATGATGCGCGGGTCCTGCGGCATAAAGGGCAGCGCAATCGGCTTGGAACCCGCGGCCACGATGCACTGGCCAAAGCGGATACGCGTGGCCTTGCCCTCATGTGTCACTTCGATCACATGTGGACTCAGGAATTTACCGACGCCACGCACGACTTCGACCTGGCGTTGCCGGGCCAGCCCCGTGAGACCGCCGGTAAGCTTGCCGACTACTTTGGATTTCCAGTCGCGCAGCTTCGCGAAGTCAATGCGCAGCGCACCGAACTCGACCCCGTGAGCACCCATCTCGCGCGCCTCGTCGATGACCTTGGCGGCGTGCAGCAGCGCCTTGGAAGGAATGCAGCCCACGTTCAGGCACACGCCGCCCAGTGTCGGCCAGCGTTCCACCAGTGTGACCTTGAGCCCAAGATCAGCGGCACGAAATGCCGCGGTATAGCCCCCAGGCCCCGCGCCCAGCACCAGTAATTCAACTTCGCGATCGGCCTGCGGCTCGTTGGCCGCCGGCGGCGCCGCCGCAACGGGCGCGGAAGCGGATACGGGAGTGGACGCGCCGCGAGCGACCGACGTCGACGCGACGGCCGTGGCTTCCACGCGCACCAACGGAGTGCCCTGCGAGACCTTGCCGCCGCCCGCCACCAGTACCGCCAGCACCTTGCCAGCGACAGTGGCCGGCACATCCATGGTCGCCTTGTCGGTTTCCAGCGTGATCAGCGGTGTTTCGAGCGCAATGACATCGCCGGCCTTGACCAGGACATCGATCACCAACACGTCCTGGAAATTGCCGATATCCGGGCAGGCGATCTCCTGCACGCTCACGGAACCGCCTCGAGCAGACCGGCAATATCGGTGAGCTGTTGCGCCAGCGCGGTGCTGAAGCGCGCGCCGTCGGCGCCGTCGATCACGCGATGATCGTAGGACAGCGACAGCGGCAACATCAATCGCGGCACAAAGGCGCCATCCTTGTACACCGGCTTCATTGATGAGCGCGAGACGCCGAGGATCGCCAGCTCCGGCGCGTTGATGATCGGCGTGAACGCGGTGCCGCCGATGCCGCCCAGGCTCGAGACCGTGAAGCAGCCGCCCTGCATTTCGGCCGCCGACAGCTTGCCGCCGCGCGCCTTCTCGGACAGCAGCGCCAGCGCCCGCGCCAGCTCGTAGACATCTTTCTTGTCGGCGTCGCGGATCACCGGCACCAGCAGGCCATTGGGGGTATCGGCGGCGAAGCCCAGGTGCAGGTATTTCTTATAAATCAGGTTCTCGCCGCGCTCATCGAGCGAGGCATTGAAATGCGGGAATTTCTGCAGCGTGCGCACGACGGCGCGCAGCACGAAGGCCAGCGGCGTGAGCTTCACGCCCTGCGCCACGGCCTTATCCTTGAGCCGCACGCGGGCCGCTTCCATCTCGGTGATATCGGCTTCGTCGAACTGCGTAACGTGCGGCAGGTTGACCCAGCTCGCGTGCAGATGCGCCGCGGAGATGCGCTTGATGCGCCCGAGCGGCTGCTGCTCGATTGCGCCGAACTGCGAGAAATCGGGCACTTTAACGCGCGGCAGGCCACTGCCGGCCGGCGCTGCAGCGCCCGCGCCCGCCGTGGCAGCGGAGGTCAGCAGGCTCTTGACGAATGCCTTGAGGTCATCGGCGACGATGCGCCCTTTCTGCCCCGTACCACGCACGCGGGTCAGGTCGACACCGAGCTCGCGCGCGAACAGGCGTACCGAAGGGCTGGCGTGCGCGGCGGCGAAACCCGCTTCATTGATCGCCACTGCTGGCGCGGCGGATGCTGGCACGAGAGCCGGCGGCGCGGCTATCGACGCGGCAGCCACTGTCGCCGCAACGCGCGTCGCAACCGGCGTGGCAGCAACGGCGGCAGCAGCTTTGGCGGCTGCAGGCGCCGCGCCCACGGCAGCGCCCGAGCTCTGTACGATCGCCACCACTGTTCCCGCTGACACGCGATCGCCCTTCTTCACCAGCAATTTCTCGATCACGCCAGCTGCGGGCGCCGGCACGTCCATGGTGGCCTTCTCGGTTTCGAGAGTCAGCAATGGTGTGTCGATCTCGATGCGATCGCCGGCCTTGACCAGCACGTCGATGATCTCGACATTCTTGAAGTCGCCGATATCGGGAACCTGAATTTCCTGCGCAGCCAAGTGTTACTCCGCTGCGCTTCAGCTGTTCAGGGGATTGGGCTTGGCCGGATCGATGCCGAGCTTGCCCAGCGCCTCGATGACCGTGCGCTTGTCGATCTGGTTGGCATCAGCCAGCGACTTGAGCGCCGCGAGCGTGATGAAATTTCGATCGACCTCGAAATGCCGGCGCAGCGGCGCGCGTGCGTCCGACCGCCCGAAGCCATCGGTGCCCAGCGTCACGTAGGGCGCGACCACCCACTGGCGGATCTGATCGGCCACGCTGCGCATGTAGTCGGTGGCCGCCACGACCGGCGAATCGGGCTCGCCGAACAGCGAGCGCACATAGGGCACGCGCGGCTCGGCTTCCGGATGCAGCAGGTTCCAGCGCTCGCAGTCGAGTGCCTCGCGCCGCAGCTCATTGAAGCTGGTGATGGAGTAGACATCCGCGGGAACGCCAAAATTCTGCTCGAGCAGCTCGGCGGCGGCCAGCACTTCGCGCAGGATCGTGCCGCTGCCCAGCAGGGTACTGCGTACCTTGCCCTTGCCACCGGTGCGAATGCGATAGCCACCCTTGATGATGCCTGCTTCGCTGTTCGCCGGCAGCTTCGGCTGGGCGTAGTTCTCGTTCATCACCGAGATGTAGTAGAACACACCCTCGCCATCGACATACATGCGCTTCATGCCATCGTGAATGATCACGGCGAGTTCATAGGCGTAAGCCGGGTCGTAGGCACGGCAGTTGGGCACGGTGCTCGCCAGCAGATGGCTGTGTCCGTCCTGATGCTGCAGGCCCTCGCCCGCCAGCGTGGTGCGCCCGGCGGTGGCGCCGAGCAGGAAGCCGCGCGCTCGCATGTCGCCGGCCGCCCAGATGAAATCGCCTACGCGCTGGAAACCGAACATCGAGTAATAAATATAGAAGGGGATCATCGGCACGCCGTGATTCGCGTACGAGGTTGCCGCTGCGATCCACGAGCACACCGAGCCGGCCTCGTTGATGCCCTCTTCGAGCATCTGACCCTGTTTGTCCTCGCGATAGGACATCAACTGGTCGGCGTCCTGCGGCGTGTAGAGCTGACCCACGGATGAATAGATGCCGATCTGGCGGAACAAGCCTTCCATGCCGAAGGTGCGGGCCTCGTCGGGCACGATCGGCACCACGTTGCGGCCGATTTGCTTGTCTTTAAGCAGCACGCCGAGGATGCGGACGAAAGCCATGGTGGTGGAAATCTCGCGCTCACCGGTGCCGTCGAGTATCGACTGAAAAGCCGCGAGCTCGGGCAGCTGCAGCGGCGTGTTATTGGGCGCGCGCTGCGGCAGATAGCCGCCCAGCGACTTACGGCGCTGCTGCAGGTAGCGCATTTCGTCGCTGTCGGCCGGCGGCTTGCAGAAGGGAATGCGGGCGATATCTTCATCGCTCACCGGTATGTTGAAGCGATCGCGCAGCTCGCGCAGCGTGGCATCGTCGAGCTTCTTCTGCTGGTGCGCGACCATCTGGCCCTCGGTGCTCTTGCCGAGGCCGAAGCCCTTCACGGTCTTGGCGAGAATTACCGTCGGCCGGCCCTCGGACTTCATCGCTGAGGCGTAGGCCGCGTGCACCTTGCGCGCATCGTGCCCGCCGCGATTCAGATGCCAGATGTCCTCGTCGGACATGTTCGCGACCAGCTCTTTCAGCGCCGGGTTCTTGCCGAAGAAATGTTCGCGCGTGTAGGCGCCGCCCTTGGCCTTGAAATTCTGGTATTCACCGTCGACGCACTGTTCCATCACCTGGCGCAGCAATCCTTCGGTATCGCGCGCCAGCAGCGGATCCCAGCGCGATCCCCAGATCACCTTGACGACATTCCAGCCGGCACCGAGAAACGCGGCTTCCAGTTCTTGGATGATTTTGCCGTTGCCGCGCACTGGGCCGTCGAGGCGCTGCAGGTTGCAGTTGATCACGAACACCAGGTTGTCGAGCTTCTCGCGCACCGGCATCGTGAGCGCGCCCATCGACTCGGGCTCGTCCATTTCGCCATCGCCGCAGAAGGCCCAGACCTTGCGATCGGTGGCGGGCACCAGGCCACGATGCTCGAGGTAGCGGATGAAGCGCGCCTGGTAGATCGCCATCATCGGCCCCAGGCCCATCGTCACCGTCGGGAACTGCCAGAAGTCGGGCATCAGCCAGGGATGCGGATAGGAACTCAAGCCCCCGCCGTCGACCTCCTGGCGGAAGCGCTGCAGCTGCGCCTCACTCAGACGCCCCTCAAGATAAGCGCGCGCATAGATGCCGGGCGAGGAATGGCCCTGCATGAACACCAGGTCGCCCGGGTGCCCCTCGGTGGGTGCACGCCAGAAATGATTGAAGCCGACTTCATAGAGTGTGGCCGAGGAGGCGTAGCTGGCGATGTGACCACCGTACTCGGTGGACTTGCGATTCGCCTGCACCACCATGGCCATCGCATTCCAGCGGATCCAGGCCTCGATGCGCCGCTCAAGCGTGCGATCGCCCGGATACTGCGGCTCCTTGCCAACCGGTATGGTGTTCACATACGCAGTGTTGGCACTGTATGGCAGGTAGGCGCCGGAGCGGCGCGCATGTTCGACCATGCGGTCGATCAGAAAATGTGCACGCTCGGGGCCGGCGACGCGCAGCACCGAATCGATCGATTCGAGCCATTCGCGGGTTTCGAGCGGATCGCCATCGCGCTCTTCGGTGACTGGATTCATGGCTGGCGGAATTACCTTGTGGGACGCTGTGTTAGGATGCGCGGCGTGCCCTGACCAGACGCGCTTATCCGCCATTGGAGGCGAGAGCGGATGATCCGTATTTTAGGCAGTATGGTCAAGCTAACGGCGCCGCGCTGCGCGATCTGGAACCCATGCAAGAGCTGACGATACGCCGTCCCGACGACTGGCATCTGCATCTGCGCGACGGCGCGGCGCTGAAAGCCGTACTGCCGTTCACGGCACAGCGCTTTGCGCGTGCGATCATCATGCCCAATCTTACGCCTCCGGTGACCAGCACCGCGGCAGCCCTTGCCTATCGCCAGCGCATCCTGGCCGTATTGCCGGCGGGGGCACAGTTCACGCCGCTGATGACTCTCTATCTTACCGATCTCACCACACCCGCCGAGATCGATCGGGCCGTCGAGAGCGGGGCCGTGTACGGCGCCAAGCTGTATCCGGCCGGCGCGACCACGCATTCCGAATCCGGCGTGACCGAGGTACGCCGGCTCGATGCCGTGCTCGAGCGCATGGCAGCGCGCGACCTGCCCTTGCTCGTCCATGGCGAAGTCACCGCCACCGAGGTCGATGTGTTCGATCGCGAGGCCCGCTTCATCGATGCTGTACTGGCGCCCCTGGTCGAGCGCACGGCGAAATTGCGCATAGTATTTGAGCACGTCAGCACCCGTGCCGCGGTCGCATACGTATGCGGCGCCCGCGCCGGCGTCGCCGCGACCGTCACGCCGCAGCACTTGCTGCTAAACCGCAATGCGCTGTTCCGCGGCGGACTGCGCCCGCATCTCTATTGCCTGCCAGTGCTCAAGACCGAGAGCGATCGCGTGGCGATCCTCGAGGCGGTTGCCAGCGGCAATCCACGCTTTTTCCTCGGCACCGACAGCGCGCCGCACGCCCGTCATGCCAAGGAAAGCGCCTGCGGCTGTGCCGGCATCTTCTCGGCGCACGCCGGTATTGAGCTGTACACGGAAGCGTTCGAGCAGGCCGGCATGCTCGGCCGGCTCGAGGATTTTGCCTCCAGCTTCGGCGCCGATTTCTACCGCCTGCCGCACAACAGCACGACCATCACGCTGCAGCGGCGCAGCTGGTCGCCGCCCGCCCACTACGGCTTTGGCGAGCACGAGCTGGTGCCGATGCGCGCCGGCGAAAGCATTGCCTGGAGCCTCGCCACATGAGCAACGGCAGTGGTGATGCCCGCATGGCACGGCGCTTCCGTGGCTTTCTGCCAGTGGTGGTCGATGTCGAAACCGGTGGCTTCAATGCCAGCCGCGACGCGCTGCTGCAGATTGCGGCGGTTTTGATCGAGTTCGATGACGCCGGTCACCTGGTGCGCGGCGCCACGCACTCCTATCATGTGCAGCCGTTTCCGGGAGCAAACATCGAGCCCGCCTCGCTGCAGGTGAATCGCATCGATCCCTGGCACCCACTGCGGCCGGCGATCGAAGAGCGCGACGCGCTGCAGAGAATCTTTAAGGAAGTGCGCGCCGCAATGCAGGCCACGGGCTGCAAGCGCGCGATCCTGGTGGGCCACAACTCCTGGTTCGATCTGTCATTCCTGAATGCCGCGGTGGCGCGCGCCGGCGTGAAGCGCACGCCCTTTCATCCGTTTTCGAGCTTCGATACCGCCACACTCGGCGGCGCCGCCTTCGGCCAGACTGTGCTCGCCAAGGCCTCGACCATCGCGGGTTTCAACTGGGACTCAGGCTCCGCGCATTCGGCCACCTACGATGCGGAACGCACCGCAGACCTGTTCTGCGCGGTCTGCAACGAGCTGGCCGAGAGTTTCGGACGCGCCGAACATCGCGCCCGGGAGCTGGGCTGGCAGGAAAATGCCGGTCCGACGACGGGGGCGGCTGAAGAGACCGGCGCCAACGCCGGCGCCGATCCGCTCTAGCGCGCGGCAGCGCTCAGACGCTCGCGCCGAGCGCGCCGGCAGCCTCCAGGGCTTCCTTGAGTTCACCGTTGCGATACATTTCCATCGCGATATCGCAGCCGCCGAGCAGCTCGCCGTTCAGATAGAGCTGCGGATAGGTGGGCCAGTTCGAGTGCTGCTTGAGCGCCTCGCGCATTTCCGCATCCTCGAAAATATTCACGCTGTGAAATTTTGCACCCAGCTTGCGCAGCGCGCCCGAAGTCTGCGCCGAAAATCCGCACTGCGGAAAATCGGGCGTGCCCTTCATGAACAGCACCACGGGCGCCGTGCCCAGTTCTTTCGCGATCCGCTCTTTGACTTCCATCTTCAGGGCACCTTCAGTTGATTGACCACGGCACTCACGCCACTCGTCGCCTTTGCCACCCGCGTGGCCGCACTGCTCTGCGCGGCGGACAGCGCCGTGCCGCGCAGCGTCACCACGCTGCCGCTGGCGTACACCTGTACATCGGCGCCACGCAATGCGGCATCGGCAGCCAGGCGGCTCTGCACTGCGCTCTGCAGCCTGGTCGCGGTATCGCCGGGGCCGCGCAGTCGCGTATCGGCGCTGCTACCGCTCTGGGAGGAGTTACCCAACACGGCGGCCACGCAGCCTGCCAGCAGCACGGCAGCTATTCCGGCCGCAGCCAGATGCTGTACCCCAAACCGCCTGCGATCAGCCATCGTTGAATTATGGGGTGCGGTGGCCTATTCTTCAAATGACGCTGCGGCATAAGCTGCTACGCAAAACAACAAGTTAGAGAGGCTTCGACCTATGAATCCACTGAATTCGGTGCGCGGCTCGATCATTACGGGCTTCATCCTTGCGCTGATCATCGCGTACCTTGCGGGTCACCCGCATGCATTCAATGAGATGGGATTGGCTCGCTGGTTGCACGTCCTGTCGGGGGTCATGTGGATCGGATTGCTCTGGTACTTCAATGTGGTCCAGACGCCGGGACTCGCGGCGGCCGCCGCAGACAAGGGGGGGCCTGGGGGCGCCGGGGTAACCAAATACATCGCACCGCGGGCGCTGCTCTGGTTCCGCTGGGCGGCAGTTGCAACATGGTTTACCGGAGTCTGGTATCTGGTCCGCAATGCCTACTTCGCAGACGCCATGTCGTTCGGGCATTTCGGAGAAGACCTCCGTGGCATGACAATCGGCATCGGTGCTTGGCTGGGCACCATCATGCTGTTCAATGTCTGGGTACTGATCTGGCCGAACCAGAAGAAGATCCTCGGCATCGTGACTGCGACCGATGAAGACAAGGCCAAGGCCCGCAAGGTGGCTGCGATGGCCTCCCGCACCAATTTCGTGCTCTCGATCCCGATGCTCATGTGCATGGTTGCAGCCACGCACGGTCTGCCGTTCTGATCGTTGGAGCCGCAACTCCCCGCTGACCTCTCCGAGCAGGTGTCCCGCGCGCTGCGCGAGGACATCGGCCCAGGGGACGTGACGGCGACGCTGATCGACGCGCAGCGCGGCGCCCACGCCACGGTGCTGTGCCGCGAAACGGCCGTGATCTGCGGTACTGCCTGGTTCGATGAGAGTTTTCGCCAGGTCGATGAGCGCGTGCGGGTGCGCTGGGGGGTGGCCGATGGCACGCCTGTGGCTCCGGGCACCGTACTGTGCGAACTCAGTGGCCCCGCGCGTGCGCTGCTGACCGCAGAGCGTACCGCGCTCAACTTCCTGCAACTGCTCTCGGCCACGGCCACCGTCACCGCGCTGCATGTGCGGGCCGTGGCCGGCAGCGCCTGCCGCGTGCTCGATACCCGCAAGACCATCCCGGGCCTGCGCAGCGCACAGAAATACGCCGTGCGCTGCGGCGGTGGCCAGAATCATCGACTCGGCCTGTATGACATGGTGCTGATCAAGGAAAACCACATTGCCGCAGCCGGCTCGATCGCTGCGGCCATAGGCGCCGCGCGGGCGCAATCACCCGGTGTGCCAGTGGAAATTGAAACCGAGAATCTGGCCGAGTTCGCGCAGGCGCTGGCAGCCCGGTGCGAGATCATCATGCTGGATGAGTTTTCACTCGCCGACATGCGCCAGGCCGTGACCATCAATCGCGAGTCGCCGCACCCGGTGAAACTAGAAGCCTCGGGTGGCGTCAACCTGCCGACGCTGGCCGCGGTGGCGGCCGCCGGTGTCGACTACGTGTCGATCGGCGCGCTCACCAAGCACGTGCACGCGATCGACCTGTCGATGCGCCTGACACTGGGCGAGCCCGATCCAGGCGTAGGCTGACCCGGCGCCCGCGCGGCGCTACTTCTTGCGGGCCGGCTTGCGTGCGCTCTTGCGCACAGCTTTACGGGTCGGCTTGCGCGCCGCCTTGCGGGCGCTCTTGCGCGCCGGTTTGCGCGTCGCCTTGGCGGCGACTTTCCGCTTAGCCTTGCGCGCAGCTTTCTTCGCCGGGCGTTTCTTGGCGGCGCGCTTGGGTTTCTTCGCCGCCGGCTTGGCCGGCGGCTTGGCCGGCGGCTTGGCCGCCACCTTGGCGACAGCCTTGGGTGCGGCAGCAGCCGCTGGTTTTGCGGCGGGCTTGGCGGCAGGCTTGCCAGCGCTCACTGGCATGCTGGCCGAGTGCACCGCGAACATCACGCCCTGGGGATCGAGCAGTTGGGCGATGCGGCCGCTGGGAACGTCCATCGGACCATTGGCGATCTGACCGCCGGCCGCCACCGCGGCGCGGGCGGCGTCATCGGCGCTGTGCAGCGATACATAGGCCAGCCAGCCCGTGTGCTGCGCCTTGCCGGGAGGAATGCGGTACATGCCGCCTTCCTGTTTGCCCTCGCGACCGAAAATCAGGTAAACGCCCATTGGGCCCATGTCCATGCGATTCAGCACCCGCCAGCCGAACAGCGCGCTGTAGAAATCGAAAGCCGCTTCCATATCGGGCGCAGCGAATTCGTGCCAGGAGTAGCCCCCGCGCGGCGGATCACCGGCATGTGGCTCCTGCCCCGGCTTGTAGACACCAAACAGGCCGCCCTGCGGATCGGCCAGCAAGGCAATGCGGCCGACATTGGGCATCTCCGCCGCGGGCTGAACCACGCGCGCGCCCAGCGCTACCGCTTGCGCCACGGTGACATCGACATCGCTGCTGCCGATCGAACCCACCCATTGCGGGCGCGCGCCCGAAGCGCTCGCGTCATCGCCCAGTTTCGCAGCGCCCGCCACCATGCGCGAGCCATCGCTCGCGGTGACAAAGACAGTGTAGGGCACACCGGGAGCAAAAGGCTGCGACTTCCAGGGCAGGACACGCGTATAAAAGCCCGCCGCCGCATCAGGATCGCGGCTGCGAAGTTCCTGCCAAAGAAAACGACCGTGAAACGCCGGGTTTACCATGATGAACTCCTTGAGAATTTTGCCATCGGGGCGTAGCCGCCATCCGTGGCCGTAGCGGACAATAGCTCAATCCTGTCCCAGGCAACAGAGTCCATGAACCGCCCGCAATCGTTTGGTTTCATCCGCGAATACGTCACGCGCTGGGATGCGCTGGCGCTGCTGGTGGTGCTGTGCCTGTTTGTGTTTCTGGCCGAGGCCAACCGCGGATTGTTCGCCCCGCTCTCGCAGCTGGACGCCGTGCCGCTCTCGCTCGACCCCTGGCACCTGCCGCAATACGCCGCGCGCACCACGCTGCGCATGTTCGCGGCGCTCGGTCTGTCGCTGCTGTTCACCCTCAGTTACGCCACCTGGGCGGCCAAGAGCGAGCGCGCCGGGAAACTCCTGATACCGATCCTGGATATCCTGCAATCGGTGCCTATCCTTGGATTTATTTCAATCACTTACGTATTTTTTATGTCATTGGTTCCAGGTCGGGTGCTGGGCGCGGAATTTGCCGCGATCTTCGCGATCTTCACCAGCCAGGCCTGGAACATGGCCTTCAGCTTCTACCAGTCGATGCGCACGATTCCGACCGAGCTTGCGGAAGCGGCCCGCTCCTTCAGGCTCACGCCCTGGATGCGCTTCTGGCAACTGGAAGTGCCCTTCGGCATGCCGGCACTGGTCTGGAATATGATGATGTCGATGTCCGGCGGCTGGTTCTTCGTGGTGGCATCAGAAGCCATCAGCGTTGGTCATACACATGTCGCACTGCCAGGCATCGGCTCCTATATCGCGCTCGCGATCGCCGAGCGCAACCTGCACGCGATCGGCTGGGCCATCGCGACCATGGCGCTGGTGATTCTGGCCTACGACCAGTTGCTGTTTCGCCCGCTGGTCGCCTGGGTAGATCGGTTCCGGGTCGAACAGGAACCGGGCGATGAGCCGCCCTCCTCGTGGGCGCTGACGATGATGCGCCGCTCGCGCCTGATCAGTGCGCTGACCGCACTGTTCTACGCCTCAGTACGCTGGACCAGCTGGGCCCTGCCGGTAGCGGCGGCGCCGGTGCGAGCGAGCCGCTCGCTG
>JAYUZE010000027.1:0-7421 GCA_043752035.1 Gammaproteobacteria bacterium | reverse complement strand
GTGAAACTCCTGCGGTACCAGGCGATGCCAGAAATCGGCAGCGCCCCGGTGTGCGGGTTCAGTGTGGAATCAAACGGCAGGCCGATGGCCCAGTCGTGCGGCAGGCGCAGCGTCGTCCACTTCGAATCATCGAACAGCGCGCGCTCCGCCCCGGCAGCAGCACCGCGCAGAAATCGCCACTGATCGTTGAAGCTCTGGCGTCGCAGATCGACCCGTACAGCGGCTGGCGCGGCGGCCCAGGTGACCGAGCTGAACACCAGCAGCCCCAAAATCACTGCAATCCGCATAGTCGCGCGTCTCCGGTTTGCTCAGACCTTCAGGTCGGAATGTTACTATTAAATTTGCACAGGAGAATCCATTTGTCCATCTCTCGTCGCGATTGCCTGTTTGCTGGCGTCGCCATTTCGGCGTTGGCGCACGACGCCGTTGCACGGACGACCGATCTGATGAGCATTGCGAGTCCCCCGACCTTGCGCGTGGCACGGCGAGGCTATACCTGGTCGTGGACTGCTGTCGACGATCGCTTCAGCGTGATTGGCCAGCGTGGGCTGGAGATTGCCTCTGCGCCGTTGCAGCCGGTGCTGGTACTGTTCATCGCTGGACGGAAAGCCACGCAGCGCGGCGTCCTGCGTTCGGCAAGGTTGCTCGCCGATCGCGCCGAGTTCGTTTATACGCGCGCGGATGCACAAGTCCGGATCACGGTAAGCGTGAAATTTGCTGAAGATCGCTTCTGGTTCGAACCCGTGGGCGTGGACGGCGCCGGGGCTGCGCAGGTCGTCGAGTTGCATTGGTTCAGCACTGTCGAGCAAGGCGTGGCGAAGCCGGGCCTGGAACACCAGTTCGCGGTGATACCGGGTTTCAGTATGAGCGATGCCATCAGTCCGATCGTGACCAGCATAGAAAATCTGGACGAGACGGTCTGGTTAGGGCGAGGCGCATCGCCGGGTGAGCGCATGTTTCAGCAATGGGGCCTGCCAGTCCACTATTTCGCCGGGTTCAACCGCGCCGGAGCTCTCGGCGAGCGCGCCTCGGTGCCAGGCAAGTTGTCGGGCGCCTACTGCTGCGGGCTCGAGACAGTACCCGCCGCCGACCTGCAGCTGCATACGCAAGGCGGACGCTATAGCCTGCTGTTCCGCTACCACGGTGAGTTGTGGGGCCAGGCGCGCCTGCCTGGTCATCTCACTTTGGGCAGCCGCTTATTGTGGACTGTGGGTGATGACTTTCGGGAAGCCATCCGCCACTACTACCAGGCAATTCAAGATAGCGGTGCTATTGCGCGCGCTGCACCTGGTGCCGCGAAGCGAGCCCGCATGACTGGCACCGCAGTCAGCATGTGGGGCGCGCAAGTAGCGACGGGAAAGATCGGCGATCGGATGGACCAGTCCGAGTTGGAATCGATCTATTCGAGCCTGCGGCAAGCCGGATTCAGGTTCGATACCTTCCTGATCGAAGATCGCTGGGAATCGCTGCCCGGAAGCCTGGTGCATGACGCACAGCGCTTCCCGCAGTTCGACTCCTTTCTGCAACGCCTACGTGACGACCATGTGCAACCGTCACTATGGGTCACGCCACTGCGCTGTCCGCAACCGCAGCACATCGGCTTGGAGTCGCGACATTTGCTGCGTTCCGCTGTCGCCACGCACGCACCAAAAGCCGCGCCCATCATCCCCTATCCGATACTAGATATCAGCCAACCGGAAGTAGCCGATAATCTCGGCCGCCGATTGCAGCACATGATGCGTCGCTACCGCCCTGGGCTCATCAAGTTCGATTTCGGTTACGAAATGCCGCCGCTCTCGCTCGCTGCACCCGCCGACATGGCATACGCTGGCGAACGGCTGTTGTTGCGAGCCGCGCAAATACTGGCCAACGCCGTGCGTGCGGTGGATCCGGATGTGGCCATTCTCTACTACGGGTTATCGCCTTTCTTGCTTCCCTACACCGATCTGCACAGTCCGGACGATGCGTTCGCTTCAGGCGGCGACTACGACATCGAAATCAACCGCCGCATTTACTTCTCGAGCTTGCTTGGCGAACTGGGCATGCCCACCTATGGCTCGGGTGGTTACGATTGGCAGAGCGCGGCAAGCGTTTGGTTTGACACTGCGCTGATGGGTCCGCTGGGAATCATCGCCGACGCCCGCGGCGATGAGCGTGGCGCCACGCCCACGCCGGAGATGGTGGCACTGTTCAACGGGCTGCGCGCAGCGTCACGACGCACCACGACATTCAGCATTGATGTAGTGCCAATGGATCTCATCAGCCCTGCCAAAGGCGCGCGCTCAGCCTCATGGATTCGACGCGAGCACGGACGCACCGTAGGACTCGCCCTGCGGCGCGAACCCTGGATGGGATCGCCTGGTTCAGGCCGCCTTGATGACATTCTCGAGGCCGATGTCAGCGTCGTAGTCACATCGCTGACCGACGAATCGCTGACCATATCTGCGGCCTTGGCGATCGTGCCACTGGCAAGTGGGCGGGTGCAGGTACGTCGTGACGTCGGCGCGGTACGCATTCTGGCCATCCATCACTTTGCGAATGGGTCGGTCTTGACTGAAGTCGTGTCAATTCATCCGAACTTCTTCGTGCTAGACCTGAAAATAAAATCTGCCGACGGAGTTCCACTCGAGTGGTGCGAAGTACAATTTCAGTAATTGGCTCTATCGGTCATGATCGGCACACTTTCAGTATGAACCTTCGGGTTTGCCGATCGATGCTTGACGAACCACCATGCGACTACCCGAACCGCTGTTTTTAGTGATTAACCCGATTATGCGGGCGCTGCTGCGCAGCCCACTGCATTTCGTGTTGAGCAGCAGCCTGATGCTGATCAGCTTCACCGGCAGACAGTGCGGGCGCCACTACACGACACCGGTAAGATATGTGCGCGTCGATGGCGCGGTGCGCTGTTTCACCTCGGCGAAGAATCGCTGGTGGCGCAATCTGCGCGGTGGCGCCACGGTGTCGTTGCTGATCGCCGGCAAGGAAGCGCAATATCAGGCGCAGGCTATCAACGATGATCCGCCGAGAATACGCGCGGCGTTGCAGCACTATCTCAGCCTGTTTCCGGCGGACGCGGCTTATCATGAAATCAGACTGAATCGCGACCGCACTCTGGTCGCTGCAGACCTGGAGCGCGCCAGCCATGAAGCAGTCGTGGTTGAAGCGCGACTGCAACAGGCTTGAACGCGCGAGAATTGGCCACTACACGCGAGTACCAATGCGATGCTGATACACGGTGCCTGTCATTGTAGGAATATCACATTCACACTGGACTGGACCCCTGAGCCGGACTCGATTCCGGCGCGCGCCTGCGACTGCTCCTTCTGCACCAAGCACGGCGGCGTGTGGACCTCCTGCGCCGGCGGCACGCTACAGGTGAGCATCAGGCAACCAGATCGGGTATCCGTGTATGCCTTCGAGACCAGGACCGCCGATTTCCATGTGTGCAGCCACTGTGGCATCGTTCCAGTAGTTACCTGTCAGATCGACGGGCGGCTCTATGCCGTGGTGAGTGTCAATGCCTTTGACGATGTCGCGCGATCGCTGATCCGGCAGTCGCCGGCATCATTCGAAGGCGAAGTAACCGGAGATCGCCTGACCCGGCGCCAGCGCAACTGGATCGGGCGGGTCGCCTGGCTGGGCCGGCGCCCGGCCTGAAGCCATGCCGCTGCTGCGCTATTTCGCGGGTCTCACGCCTGGCATACTTTCGGCTTGTTCATGATGCCATTCTGCGTGTCGAGCTTTGCCGCATTGATCAAGGGTCAGGGATACCTGCTGGTGTTCCCCTCGCGTCTTGTGGAGCTTTACTGGTCCGTCGGCCTGTGCGCGGCGCTCGTAGGTCTGGTGCTGTTGCTACGCAGTGTGCATTGAATCGTGCGCGTCCACAGCTTTCCGGCAATCGCCGATCGCAACGCCAGCAAACTGATCCTCGGCACGATGCCCAGTAAGGCCTCGCTCCGTGCGGGCCAGTACTACGCCCATGAGCGCAACGCTTTCTGGGGCATCATCGCTGCGCTGTTTGGCATCCCTGCCTCGACCCCCTATGTGGAACGCGGCGCGCGGCTGCGCGTCCAGGGCATTGCGCTGTGGGACGTGCTGCAAAGCTGCAGCCGCGAAACCAGCCTGGATGCCGATATCATTGCAGATACTGCGGTGCCAAATCGCATCGCCGGGTTTCTGCACGAACACCCGGGAGTACGCTGGGTCTACTTCAACGGCACCGCCGCTGAATCACTCTACATGCGCCACGTGCTACCCGACCTGGGTATGGGGCTGCGCGATCTCAGCTATATTCGCCTGCCTTCCACCAGCCCGGCCAATGCGCGCCTGACACCGGCGGCGAAGCTGACGCGCTGGTCGGTACTGACACAGGCCACCTGAGGACGGCATGCAAGATCTCGCTCCCGATATCCTGCGCCAGCGCCTGCTGATCGAGGGTTACTACAGCGTCGATGTCGACAGCTCCGTCGTCGAGCAATATCTGCTGCGCGTCGCGGTTCACCTGGATCTTCGAACCTATGGCAAGCCGATCGTGCACGCGCCCGGTGGCGCCGGCAAAGCGGAGAACGAGGGTTTCGATGCCTTCATTCCGCTGATCGACTCGGGTATCTCGCTGTACGTGTGGAGCAAAAGGCGCTTCTTCGCCACAGTACTGTTCACCTGCAAGAGCTTCGACACTGCCCGGGCGCTGCACTTTACCAAGGACTACTTTGGCGCCACGCAGCTTGAACATCGCTCGTTCTAGAGTACGATCTCCAGCTCGACCACACGCAGCAGGACCTCATGTTTCCGAAGCAGATACTGATCACCTACATCGCCGCGGTACTGTTGATCGTGATCTCCCCGGGGCCCGACAATATCCTGGTAATCAGTGGCGGCTTGAGCCAGGGGCGGCTCGCGGCGGCGCTGTCTTCGATAGGCGCAAGCCTTGGTATCATGTTTTACACGACGGCCGCGGCGCTCGGTCTCGCGCTGGTACTGCAGACTTCGCCGCTCGCGTTCTGGCTGGTCAAGGCCGCCGGCGCCACCTACCTGCTGTGGTTGGGCTACAAGGCGATCTCCTCGCGCAGCCTGATTTCCTTCGTGCCCGCCGCGCAGCGGTCGCTCCCGCGCATATTCGCGACCGGCCTGTTCAGCAATGTACTGAACCCCAAGCCGGGGCTGTTCGTGGTGGCCTTCATTCTGCAATTCACCAGTCCGCTGCGCGGCTCGGTGCCGCTGCAGATGCTCGTCTACGGCGCAATCTTCGCGCTGTTCACGGCGCTGATCTTCTCGGTGGTAGGCGCATTTGCCGCGCAGCTCTCGGCGTGGTTGTCGCGGCGCCCGAAGACCATTGCCGCGGCCAACATCGGCGCCGGGCTCACCTTCATTACCGCCGGGTTTTCTATCCTGGCACTGGATCGCAGGCGCTGATGTGGCAGTACGCACTTAAGATACTCCTGACCGCGGCGGTGGCCGTTGCGGCCGCGGAGATCGCCAAGCGCAGCACGCTCTGGGGCGCTGTACTCGTTTCGCTACCGCTGACTTCGCTGTTTGCAATCATATGGCTTTATCTGGATACCGGCAGCACTACGCGTGTAGGCGAACTCTCGCAAGGCATCTTCTGGTTGGTGCTGCCCTCGCTGGTGCTGTTTCCGCTGCTGCCAGCCCTGCTGCGTAGTAATCTCGGCTGCTGGACCAGCCTCGGCACGTCCTGCGTTGCCATGGCAGTGGCGTATTTCGCCATGGCCTGGGTGCTCGCGCGGTTCGGAGTACGCGCATGAACATCCGCTTCGAGTTCGATAACAACCTGAAATAACAGGCCAGCAGGCCGAAGGAGAAGCCACATGTCCGACACCAGCATTGGCAGCACTCTGCCCCGCAGCTTTTGGATCATCAGCATTCTCGCGCTGGCATGGAACCTGATGGGCATTGCCAGCTACCTGATGACCGTGACGATGAGCCCCGCGACGCTCGGCGCGATGCCCGAGGCAGAACGCGCGCTGTACCAGAACATTCCCGTGTGGGTCACCTCAAGCTTCGCCATCGCCGTATTTGGTGGTACGCTGGCCTGCATCCTGCTGCTGCTGCGCAATGCCTGGGCGAGCACGCTGTTCGTAGTGTCGCTGCTTGCGATCCTGCTGCAGATGGGTCACGCGTTCTTTATGACGCAGATGCTGACGGTGCGCGGCGCGGCTGGAGCGGCGCTGCCCCTGTGCATCGTCGTCGTGGCGATATTCCTGGTGTGGTATTCGACCGGCGCGAAGAAGCGGGGCTGGTTGACCTGAAGCATTGCCGATGACATCTAGAAACCTGGCGCAGACGATCACGGTGCTGGCCGCGATCGTCGCGCTTACCGCGGTGCTGATGATGATCGCGAGTGCGCTGCGCGGCGTGCAAATCAATCGCGGCGCACTGGTGATGGCGTTCATCATTCTTGGCGCCACCATCAGTCGCCTGGCCAGATTGCGTAGCGCTTCCCGGGACAAATCGTGAGCACACGCGGACACGCGAAGGTTGTCGCGGTGATTTAGATCAAGGCCAAGCCCAACGCGCGTAACAGCCTGCTCGAGGAGACCAGTCCCGGCGTGTGGCAAGCGCAATTGAAATCCCCGCCGGTCGACGGCAAGGCCAACAAGGAACTCATCGCGCTGGTCGCTGAGCGTTTCGGCAGGCCAAAATCCGCCGTGTCGATCAAGAGCCTCGGTTCCGGGCACATGAAGCGCGTTTCTATCGAGGGGGGCCTGAGGCCGGCGTGAGCGATGCCATGGGATCTCGAGCGGGCGTTCTGCATGCGCGCCCACCCGCCCGCGCCCCGGCCTCGCCCACCTCAATGGTGAATATAATTCTCGAGCTGTTCAATCGTCTGCGCCTGTTCTGCTAGCACCGCCCGAACCAGATCGCCAATCGAAAGCATACCCACGACACGCGTGCCTTCCACCACCGGCAAATGGCGGATGCGCCGGTCGGTCATGATCTGCATACATTGCTGGGCGCTTTCACCGGGCTCCACGGTGTGCACCTGCGCGGTCATGATTGCGCGCACCGGGGTGTCGGCGGAAGAGCGGCCCTTGAGGATGACTTTGCGCGCGTAGTCGCGCTCGGAAACGATACCGGCGAGCTTGTCGCCCTGCATTACCAGCAGTGCGCCGACACCGTGTTCGGCCATCAGTTGTATGGCTTCGAGAACGGGAGCGTCGGGGCCTACGGAGAAAATATCCCTGGGCTTGCGGCCCAGTAACTGTGCTGCGCTTGCCATGGCTACCTCCACTGCTCACATGTTGCAGCCGCCGGGCGGCTGCTTACCGGAATCAGGCGGCCTCGACGATCAACAACACGCCTTCGACGGCGCACACGCGCACCGAAGCACCGGCCGGCAGGTCGGGACCGCGCACTTTCCAGGCGCCATCACCGACAAAGGCCTTGCCGTAGCCCTGCAC
>JAYUZE010000026.1:0-13251 GCA_043752035.1 Gammaproteobacteria bacterium | reverse complement strand
GCGCTGGTGGGCGATCAGCTCAAACCCGCCCAGCGGCCGGCGGGCTATTCGATGCAGAGCTTTTTCATCGGCATCGGCGCGGTGGTGGCGAGCATGCTGCCCTGGCTGCTGGAGCGCGCCGGCGTCAGTAATCACGCCGTGGCCACGCAGGGCGCGGCGGCAATCACCGACACCGTGCGCTATGCCTTCGACCTGGGTGCGGTGGTGCTGCTCGGTGCCATTGTCTGGACGGTATTCCGGACCCGCGAGTATCCGCCGGTCGAGCTCAATGCTTTCAGCGATTCGGCCACTAGTCATGCAGCGACGCAGGTGGTGAGCGCTCCGGCCGTGCAGCTGCGCACTGGCATGATCTGGGTGCTGTGCGGTCTGGCGCTAATCTATGTAGTCGCGCACTACCAGCTCGACCGCCAGCTCTACCTGATCGGCGGTGGCGCCACTGCCTGGGGACTGGCGCAATTGCTGGCCGGCAATTCCAGCGGTAATGGTGTGTTCGTCACCATTATGCATGACATACAGCACATGCCCAATGCGATGCGCCGGTTAGCGCCGGTGCAGTTTTTTTCCTGGGTGGCGTTGTTTTCGATGTGGATCTACACCACCTCGGCAGTCACGCAGGTGCACTATCACACCACCAGCGCCACTTCCGATGCCTACAACGAGGGCGCCAATTGGGTGGGTGTGCTGTTCGGCGCCTACAACGGCTTTGCGGCCCTCGCGGCGATCGCGATACCGCTGATGGTGCGGCGCCTGGGTCTGCGCCTGAGCCACGCAATCAATGTCTGGCTCGGCGGCCTGGGCCTGATCTCGATGCAGTTCATTCACGATCCGCACTGGCTGCTGCTGTCGATGCTGGGCGTGGGCTTCGCCTGGGCGTCAATTCTTTCGCTGCCCTATGCGCTGCTGTCCGACAGCGTGCCCGCCGCTAAAATGGGCATCTACATGGGCATCTTCAATTTCTTCATCGTGATTCCGCAGCTGGTAGCTGCCAGCGTGCTCGGCTTTGTGCTCAAGCAGTTCCTGGGCGGCGCGCCGATACAGGCGCTGACGCTCGGCGGTCTCAGCATGCTTATCGCGGGCTTGCTGGCGTTGCGGGTGCCGCAGCCGGCAGCGTAGCGCCGCAGGAGCGGCGCACGATCAGCTTCGTCGGCAGCACCATGCCCTCGGCGTGATCATCGGTGATCAGCCGCAGCAGCGTATCCACCAGCGTCTCGCCGGCGCGGCGCGTGTCCTGCGCCACCGTGGTCAGCGGCGGATTGGTGAGGCTGGCCGATGGAATATCATCGAACCCCACGATCGACACGCTCGCTGGCACTTCGATGTGCCGCTCCTGCAAGGCCCGCAGTGCGCCGATCGCAATCAGGTCGCTGGCAGCAACGATAGCATCGAAGCGTACGCCGCTCGCCAGCAGCTGCAACGCGGCCTCATACCCCGACTGTTCAGTGCTGAGTGCATCGCAGCGCATTTCTGGTACGGCCTTGAAACCCGAGGCGCCCAGCGCTTCGGTATAGCCGCGATAGCGTTCCATGAATTCCGGATAGTGATCGGAAGCATTGCCGAGAAAGGCGATTTCGCGCCGACCCAGCCCGAGCAGGTGGCGCGCGGCATCGAAGCCGCCGCGAAAATTATCGCAGCCGATCGAGAGTCCCGGCTGCCCGGCCACCACCGCGCCCCAGCGCACGAAATGCGTGCCTTGGCTGACGAGCTGCTCGAGGCGCGCCTGGTAGTCGAGGTAGTCGCCGTAGCCGAGCAGGATCAGACCGTCGGCCTTGCGGCTGTCCTCGTAATCCTTGTGCCAGTCACCCGAGAGTTGCTGGAACGACACCAGCAGATCGTAGCTGCGCCGCGCGCAGGCACGCGTGATCGATCCTAGCATCGCCAGGAAGAAAGGATTGATATGCGACTCGTCCGGAGTCGGGTCTTCGAACAGCAGCAGCGCCAGCGTGTTCGAATGCTGGAAGCGCAGGTTCGAGGCGTTCTTGTCGACTTTGTAGTTAAGCTGCTCGGCAATGGCCTCGATACGCTTGCGGGTCTCGAGGCTGACCATCGGACTGCCACGCAGCGCGCGCGACACCGTGGGCTGCGAAACGCCCGCGAGATACGCAATGTCAAAAGACGTAGGCTTGCTTTGTGTGACCAATGCACTCGCTGGAGCGCGCCGCCCCAGGCCCCCCCTTTGATTTGGCCTGCAGCTATCTTGCCACAGCGAGGGCCGCAACGAGGGGTTTGGCTCAGGTGCGCGGCGTATAATCGGCACACGGTCACCGGAGACACCCAATGCGCAGCCTGGTTTCGCTCACTCTGGCCTTCGCCATGATGCTGACGGCTACCGCGGCGCCGGAAGGCGGCGGCCAGCTCGGCGCCCGGTCCATCCGCATTGCCGAGCCGCTGCAAAAGGCCCTCGCCACCCGCTACGGTACTGAAGAAGCGCAGGTTCTGCAGCAGGCTGTCAGCGACGACGTGGCGCGGGCCATGAAGCACGCCGGAATCGCCGCCGCGGCGGCGGCGCGCAGCGAAGTGCTGCTCAGCGATGCGCGGCCTTCGCACCCGACGCGGTACCAGCAGTCAGTGAATCCCAGTCTCGACCCGGTGCATTCCAGATCGCTGGGTGGTGCGACACTCAGTGCAGTGTTGCGTGATGCCGACGGCAAGGAACTCGAGCGCGTGTCGGTGGAGTACTACGCACCGAGTCTGCAGGAGTCTTCGGTTTCTCTGGATGCCTGGGCCGATGCGCGCCTGACGATCGATCGCTTTGCCGACCGGCTGGTGCAGGCTTATCGCCGGCACCAGCACTGACTGGCACTGAGTTCAGGCGAGCCGCAGGTACAGAACGCCGTGCGGCGGTAACGTGAGCCGCGCGCCTTCGAGCCGGCCCTCGGGCAGACCATGTCCTGATAGCGGTTGACCCGACATCACCCGCGGCAGGTCGCCCACTGCGTGCTGTGGCGACAGGTTGAAGACCACCAGCAGCCGCTCATCGCCATATGTGCGCGTGAAGGCCAGCACCGTGTCAGTGCTCAGCAGAAATTCGATCGCACCCCGCAGCAGCGCCGGGTGTTGCTTGCGCCAGCGCAGCAGACGGCGAAAGGCCTGCAGCGTTGAAACCTGTACACGCTCCTGCACTTCGACCGACTGCTGCAGATGCTGCGCCGGCAACGGCAACCAGGGCTTGCCGCTGGTGAAGCCACCGCGCTCGGCGCTGCTCCAGGGCATCGGCGTGCGACAGCCGTCGCGTCCCTTGAACGCCGGCCAGAAGGCGATGCCATAGGGATCGCGCAGCGCCTCGAAGGGCACCTGTGCTTCGCGCAGCCCCAGCTCCTCACCCTGGTAGATGCAGACCGCGCCACGCAGCGAACACACCAGCGCGCTGAGTTGCGTCGGCAGGTGTGCGGGAGAATTACTCTCACCCCAACGACTGGCCACGCGTTCCACATCGTGATTGGAAATTGCCCAGCAAGGCCAGGCCGCGCTCGAGGCGCCGAGCGCGCCTTCGACCGTGCTGCGGATATGCGCCGGCGCATGCTCGGTTCCCAGCAGTTCAAAACTGTAGCCCATGTGCAGACGACCCGGGCGCGTGTACTCGGCAATCGTCGAGTTGGAATTCTCGGCCGAGATCTCACCCAGCGTCACACGGCCGGGATACCGATCAATCAATGCGCGCAGCTCCTCGATGAACGGCAGGTTTTCCGGGCGCGTGTTGTCGTAGACGTGATACTGGTAGGCGTAGGGATTGTCGGCGCGAAAGCCGCGACCGCTGCGCTGCTCGGCAGGCTTGGGTGGGTTGTCGCGCAGCTGGTTGTCGTGAAAACAGAAATTGATCGCATCGAGCCGCATGCCGTCGACGCCGCGTTCCAGCCAGAAGCGCACGTTGTCGAGCACGGCGCGCCGCACCGCCTGGCTGTGAAAGTTGAGGTCCGGCTGTTCGGACAGGAAATTGTGCAGGTAGTACTGCGAGCGGCGTGGCTCCCACTTCCAGGCGCCACCGCCGAATATCGACAGCCAATTGTTCGGCGGGCCACCATCGGGGCGGGCATCGGCCCACACGTACCAGTCGGCGCGCGGGTTGTCGCGACTCTGCCGGCTCTCTTTGAACCACTCGTGTTCGGTCGAGGTGTGGCTCAGCACCTGGTCGATCATGATCTTGAGCCCCAGGCCGTGCGCCCTGACCAGCAATCTGTCGAAGTCGGCCAGTGTGCCGAACAGCGGATCGACCGCGCAGTAGTCGGCAATGTCGTAGCCAAAATCGGCCATCGGCGATTTGAAGAACGGTGAGATCCACACCGCCTCGACGCCCAGGCTCGCGACGTAGTCGAGGCGCTCGATGATCCCCGGCAGATCGCCGACGCCATCGCCATCGGTATCCAGGAAGCTGCGTGGATAGATCTGGTAGATCACTGCGCCATGCCACCAGGCATGCGCCGGCGCCACCGCCACCCGTCGCGATTCTTCGACCGCTATGTCTTTGCTCAAGACCGACCTCTGATCAGTTCGTCTGGAAAGCTTACCTGCTGTGCTGCGCCGCCCGGCGCGGTCGCATACGTATTCATTCGCCGCACGAGTCCGGCTGCGACTATGTTCGCCGCATCGAGGCGCAGCACTTTAGACTCGCCAGGGGGATGCAATGTTTCAGCTGTGGCGCCGTGCGGCGCACGCGCTCATGCCTGCGCTCATGCTGGCGGCCGCCGGCAGCGTGGCCACGGCGGCTGGCGCTGCCCACGACTATTCAAAGGACAGCGCCCGCAGCAGCCCGGCCTGGGTACGCGATGGTGTCGTCTACGAGATTTTTCCGCGTAATTTCTCGGCGCGCGGTGATTTCGCGGGCGTTACCGCGCAGCTCGATCGCCTGCAACAGCTGGGCGTGAATATCCTATGGTTGATGCCGATTCATCCGCTCGGCAAGCTCAAATCCAAGGGCACGCTGGGCAGCCCGTATGCGGTGCAGGATTATTACGGCATCAACGCCGACTATGGTAGCGCCGCAGACCTGCACAGGCTGGTCAGCGAGGCGCACCAGCGCGGGCTTAAGGTGATCATCGACATCGTCGCCAATCACACGGCCTGGGATTCGAACCTGATGGCGCATCCGGGCTATTACACCCACGATGCCAGCGGCAGGATCGTTCCGCCCGACCCTGACTGGACCGATGTCGCCGATCTCAACTACGACAACCAGGAACTGCGCCAGTACATGACCGGCATGCTGGTGCACTGGCTGAAGGATTTCGACCTCGACGGTTTCCGCTGCGACTACGCCGCCGGCGTGCCGACCGATTTCTGGGAGCCGGCACGCGCAGCGCTCACCCAGGCGAAACCCGACATCTTCATGCTGGCGGAAGCCGATGCGCCTGAACTGCTGGTGAAGGCCTTCGATGTCGACTACGCCTGGTCGTTCTACCACGCGCTGGCCGGGGTGCTGCAAGAGGGCAAGAGCGCAGCGACCATCAGCGACAGCTGGCGTGAGACCGCGGCGCGGTATCCGCGCGGTGCGCTGCGCCTGCGCTTTGCGGACAATCACGACCAGCGTCGCGCGATTGCGCGCTTCGGCGAAGCGGCTGCGCTGGCCGCCAATGCGCTGATGTTCACACTCGATGGCGTGCCGTTGCTCTACAACGGCATGGAAGTCGGTGACACCACCGAGTCGACTGCGCCGGCGCTGTTCGAGAAACTGCCGGTGTTCTGGCAGGCGGGCGAAGTGCGGCCGCAGTATCCGCATTTCTTTCACGACATCATCGCGCTGCGCAAGGCACACGCCGCGCTGCGCAGCGGCGAAGTGCAATGGCTCCACAACAGCGACGAGACCCGGGTGCTGAGCTTTGCGCGCCGCGGCGCAGGCGAATCGCTAGTGATAGCGATCAACCTGTCGGCCGCGCCGTTCACCGGAGTCACAGCAGCGGAAGAGGGGCGGTACGAAGACATCACGCCCGGCCGCGCAGCAGCAGCGGCCAGCCTGCCGGCGCTGTCACTGGGTGCCTGGGAATACCGTGTGTATCGGCGCACCACGACGCCGTGATTTCGGCGCGGGTGCAGCATGTGGGGCACGAGCGCCAGCCGGTGATCGTGATCGACGGCTTCGTGCCCGATCCACAGGCGCTGATCGACGAGGCCGCGGGCTTGGAATACGCCGAAATCGGTGCGCATTACCCAGGCATCCGGGCCGGCGTGCCGGCCACGCGCCTGCAGGCCTTCCTGCCGCCAATCGTCGGGCTGGTGTGCTCCACCTTCGGTTGCGGCACGCGACTGCAGGTGCTCGAGGCCTATTACTCGCTGGTGACCACGCGGCCTACCGCGTTGCGGCCGATCCAGCGGCTGCCGCATTTCGATGGCCTCGAGCGCGGGCGCATTGCACTGCTGCATTTCCTCAGCACCGATCACAGCAGCGGCACGGCCTTTTACCGGCACCGGTCCACTGGTTTCGAAAGTGTGGATGCAGTGCGTTATCCGTCGTTTAGTGCCGCCGTAACGCGCGACGCGGCTACACACGGCGTGCCGGAAGCGGCCTATATCAGCGCAGATACGCCGATGTACGAGCAGATCGCGAGCTTCGAAGGGCAGTTCAACCGCGCGCTGATCTACCGCGGTCATGTTTTGCACTGCGCACAGTTGCCTGTCGGTGTGTCGTACTCAGCCAGCCCGCGCGTAGGGCGACTGACCGTGAACACCTTCCTGATGGGCGTGGCCTGAAGACTGTGACCGCCACGCAACATATCCGTATGAATACGTATGCATGGGGATTGGCAAGTCCATGTTCGTCATTAAGATTGCCGTAGAGAACGATTTACAACACTATCGGGGAGAATTCATAGGTGAAGACGTTTAACACGTTCTATCCGACCGCGCCCGTTTCACGCCACGCGCGCTTCGCCGTGAGCTCGACAGCCACCGGTTGCGCCATTCTACTGATGGCCGCTGCCGCGACGGCTCAGGCACAGACTGCCACTACAGCCGCCGCACAACCGGCCGCCGACCAGCCGGTCGAAGAAGTTATCGTCACGGGCATCCGCAAGGGTATTCAGGATTCCATCTCCGCGAAGCGTAACGACACCTCGATCATCGAGGCGGTGTCGGCCGAAGACATCGGCAAATTGCCTGATGCGTCGATCGCCGAGTCAATCGCGCGCCTGCCTGGCATCGCTGCCCAGCGCACCAACGGCCGCGCGCAGACGCTGTCGATTCGCGGCCTCGGCCCCGATTTCACGATCACGACCTTTAACGGCCGTGAGCAGGCTTCCACCAACGAGAACCGCACGGTCGAGTTCGACCAATACCCCTCGGAACTCGTCAGCCAGGTGAAGGTGTTCAAGACACCGAATGCGGGCATGAGCTATCAGGGCATCGCCGGCACCACCGACATCGAGACCGTGCATCCGCTGGCCTACGGCAAGCGCGCCGTTTCAGCCACCTACAAGCGTGAGCGGGACGGCCAGTCGGCCAACGTGATCGGTCTGCCCGACAGCGGCAATCGCGCCAACCTGACCTACATCGATCAGTTCAACGACAACACCGTCGGCGTCGCCCTCGGCTTCGCGATCAACAAGACGCCTTATCAGGCGCAGACCAAAGAGCCCTGGGGCTATGCCTGTCTGCCCAACGTCAATCCAGATCCCACCAAGAACTGCGGTGGCGGCCCTTATCCTGATCAGTCGCGCATTATCGGTGGCGACAAGTCGGGCTACCAGTCGTCGTTCTACGAGCGCGCGGCGTTGCTGGGCGTACTGGAATACAAGCCCAACGACAAGCTGCACATGATGGTCGATGTCTATCACTCCAATTTCAAGGAGCTGCAGACCATCCGCCGCATGGAATATGGCCTGCAGTGGGCGTCGGGTTCGCTGACCACACCGGGTCCGTTCGTGGACAACCGCATGGTGTCGGGCACCTATACGAACGTGCCGTTCCTGGTGGTCGAGAACTACAACAACGACACGCACGCTAAGATCGATTCGCTCGGCATCAATACCAACTACAAGTTCAACGACGACTGGAGTCTCAATACCGACCTCAGCTGGTCGAAGACCCATCGCGACAATCTACGTCTGGAATCGACCGGTGGTACCGGAGCGGGCGCCGACCCGCTAAACCCGCCGCTGCATGAGACTGTTAGCTTCACGACCAATGGCGATGGCGTCAGCTTCTTCAAGACCATGCAGAATTACAGCAACTACAACACCACCTTCCTGACCGATCCGGGTGGCTGGGGTGGCGGCCCGACCCGCGCGGGTTATGTGGGCCATCCGTCTTTCGAGGACGAAGTGAAGTCCATCCGTCTGGCGGTGGATCGCAAGCTGTCCACGCCCTTTGTCAACGGGGTATCCGTCGGCGTGAATTATGCCAAGCGCACCAAGGCGAAGTTTGAGTGGCAGAGCATGCTGGCGCTGCCCGGTGGTGTCTCGCACGCCGTGGTACCCGATGCCTACCGCACGGGTATTTCAAGCACCAGCTTCTTTGGCAATCCCTATGGCATGATCGGCTACGATGCGATCGCGTTGTACCAAGACGGCTTCTTCGTAACTCACGATGCGCGAACCGACGTAAACGCCAACTCTGGCGATCGTACCTTCGACTACACCAGCACCTGGGATGTGACCGAAAAACTCACTACCCCGTACCTGAAGTTCGATATCAGTTCGCACCTGGGTAACGTAGCCCTGACCGGCAACATCGGCGTTCAGGCCCAAAAGGCGGATCAGAGCTCCGACATCAACTTCGTACTGGGCATAAACCCAACCACTAAAGCCGTGGTCTATACGACCGCCAACCGCGGCGCCAAGTACACCGATGTACTGCCAAGCCTGAATCTGAACTTCGCGCTGAAGGAAGACCTGCAGCTGCGCTTTGCGGCGGCGGTGACCGTGGCGCGTCCGCGCATGGACGAGATGGCCGGTGGCGCGAACCTCAGTGTGACCGGCGATACCGGCGTGCCGCCGACTTATCACGGCCAACCGTATTACTGGAGTCAGAATGGTGGTGGTAACCCGCAACTGCGGCCCTGGAAGGCCAGCGCCTATGACCTGTCACTCGAGAAGTATTTCGGCCGCAAGGGCTATGTGTCGGCCGCGATCTACTACAAGAACCTGACCGACTACATTTTCAACGCCAGCAAGATCACCGATTTCACCGGCGTTGCGCTGCCCATCGATCCCACTCAGACCTATGTGAAGGCCAGTGCGAATCGTATTGGCGTCAGCACCGTGAAGACCAATGGTCATGGTGGCTATATCGAGGGTCTCGAGGTGACGGCGTCGTTGCCGGGTGATGTGCTGTGGCAGGCGCTCGATGGCTTTGGCCTGATCGTCAGTGGCGCGTGGAACCGCTCGGCGGTAAATCCGACCGGTAACGGCAACGAGCCGGTGCCCGGCCTGTCGAGCAAGGTCATCAACAGCACGCTGTACTTCGAGAAGCACGGCTTTTCGGCGCGCGTCAGCAACCGCTTCCGCGGTTCGTTCGTCGGCGAGGTGCCGCTGTTCGACAGCTCGCTGTCGAAGCAGACGGTGAAGTCCGAGTCGCTGGTCGATGCCCAGGTGGGTTACGCATTCGAGGAAGGCCACTTCAAGGGTCTGAGCCTGAATGTCTCCGGCACCAACCTGACCGATGCACCGTTCGCGTTGTACCAGGTCGGGGCCAACCCCTTCGATCTGGTGAAGTACGAGAAGTACGGCGCGGTATACGCCGTGACGGCCACCTACAAGTTCTAGGCCGGGCCCGGACGCAGTAACATCACACCTGCCGGCAGCGATGCCGGCAGGTGTTTTTTTTGGAGCAGCGCATGCCGGGCGTCGAGATCAAATCGGTAGTCATTGTCGGCGGCGGCACCGCCGGCTGGATGACCGCGGCCGCGATCGCCAAAGTCCTGGGACCACGCCTGTCGATAACCGTAGTGGAGTCCGACGAGATCGGCATCGTTGGTGTGGGCGAGGCGACCATTCCCGCCATCAACCTGTTCAACCAGATGTTGCGCCTCGACGAGGACGATTTCCTGCGCCATACGCGCGGCACCTTCAAGCTGGGCATCGAGTTCGTCAACTGGTACCAGCGTGGCCATGCCTACATGCATTCCTTCGGCACGATCGGCAAGGACCTGGCCTACATTCCCTTTCACAACTACTGGCTGCACGAGCAACTGCAAGGGCGCGGCGGATCGCTCTGGGACTACAGCATAGACTACGTGGCCGCGCGACAGAACCGTTTCATGCGCATGGTCGAGATCGAGGGTACGCCGCTCCCGGGCATCATCTATGCCTTCCATTTCGACGCCGCGCTCTATGCGGCCTACCTGCGCCGCTATGCGCAGCAGCAGGGCGTGCGCCGCCTCGAGGGCATGGTGGTCGACGTAGCGCTCGATCCCGTCAGCGGCGATGTGCAGACGCTGCGCCTGAAAGACGGCCGCGAAATCAGCGGCGAACTGTTCGTCGACTGCTCGGGATTCCGGGGGCTGCTGATCGAGCAGGCGTTGAAGACCGGCTACGAGGACTGGACCCGCTGGCTGCCCTGCGATCGCGCGCTGGCCGTGCCCAGCGAGCGGGTCAGCCCGTTGACGCCCTATACGCGCTCTACCGCGCATGACGCGGGCTGGCAGTGGCGCATCCCCTTGCAGCATCGCACCGGCAACGGCCACGTGTATTCGTCGGCCCACATGAGCGATGAGCGCGCGCACGAACTGCTGCTGCAGCACCTCGACGCCCGGCCGCTGGCCGAAGCGCGGCCGATCCGCTTTACCACCGGACGGCGGCGGCAGCTCTGGAATCGCAACGTGGTTTGCCTGGGGCTCGCCAGTGGTTTTCTCGAGCCGCTAGAATCGACCGCGATCCACCTGATCCAGGTGACGATCCAGCGCCTGATCCTGCTGTTCCCGGATCGCGGCGACAACTCGCGGCGACGCGACGAATTCAACAAGTCGTCCGCTGCCGAGTACGAATACGTGCGCGATTTCATCATCCTGCACTACCACGCCAACAATCGCGTGGGCGAGCCTTTCTGGGACGACTGCCGCTACATGTCAGTGCCCGAATCGTTGACGCACAAGATCGAATTGTTCCGCGAGACTGGCGGCATCTTCTGTCCGTCGCAGGATCTGTTCCAGCTGCCCAGCTGGCTGCAGGTGATGTGGGGCCAGGGCATCAAGCCGCGCGCGGCGCACCCCTTCGTCGAGGCCGTGTCGCCGCAGGATCGCGCCGATTACCTTAAGGGCATCCGCGATCTGATCGCCGACGCGGCGCGCAAGCTGCCGCTGCACGAGGAATTCATCGCCAGCCATTGCAAGTCGCCCTGATCAACCACTGGGCAGAGCGCCTGCGAGCTTCAGGAATTCGCGGTGCGGCGAGCCCTCGCGCGCGATCGCAGCAATATCGCCGCGCAGCCGACGCGTCAGTTCTTTCAGCTCATCGATAGGCAGGAGATTCGCCAGCGGATCCCAGGACTGCACTTCGATATCGAAGTTCGCGTACATGCACACCCAGCTCGGATCGAAGAAGCTCTCGGATTCGTACTGCACGATGTGGCCGCGCGCGCGATACAGCGCCAGCTTGTGCAGCAGCGTCTCGGGCAGCGGCATCTCGCGGCAGTAGCGCCACAGTTCGCCGCTCGCGCGGCCGTTGGCCGAATAGTGCAGGACGATGAAATCGCGCACGCGCTCGAATTCCTGTATCGACAGGCGGTTGTATTCGGTGGCGAGGTCGGGCGCCATGTCGGTGCCCGGCCAGAAGTGCAGCAACTTGTCGATGCCCATCTGGATCAGCGAAATGCTGGTGGATTCCAGCGGTTCGAGGAAGCCGCCAGCGAGGCCGATGGCCACGCAATTCTTCAGCCAGAACTTGCGCACATGGCCGGCGCGAAAACGCAGCGGGTTGGGAGCGGCCAGCGCTTCGCCCTCCAGTTCATTTGTCAGCGCGGCCAGCGCCGCATCGTCGCTGATGTGATCGGAACTGTAGACGTAGCCGTTGCCGATGCGATTCTGCAGCGGAATGCGCCAAGTCCAGCCCGCGCTCATGGCGCGCGAACGCGTGTACGGGGCGATCGCGATCGGGTCGGCCAATGCGCAGGGCATGGCGATGGCGCGATCGCACATCAGCCAGTGGTGCCAGTCCTCAAATCCCGCTTTGATCGCACCGTCGATGAGCAGGCGGTTGAAGCCGGAGCAATCGATGTAGAGCTCGCCGCTGACGCTCTCGCCGTTGTCCAGCAGCAGCTGCTCGATGTATCCGCTGTCTGGGTGCAGGCGCACCTCCTTCAATCGCGCGTCGATGCGCCGGACACCGCGCGCCTCACTGAACTGCCGCAGCAGCTGTGCAAAGCGCCCGGCATCGAAATGTACCGCCCAGTCGAACTGCTCGAAATCGCCACGCGGCTCGCGCGGCGGCAGGAACACGCGTCCGGCGCGGCACAGTTGCGTACCCAGCGAATAGTCGTCCAGCGGCACGATTTCGCCTGCGGCGCGCAGCCGGTTCCAGATACTGTGGAAAGCCACCGGCCCCGCCTGGATGCCGTAGCGTCCAAAGGGATGGATGAAACTGTGGCCCTCGCGCCGCCAGCCGTCGAACTCGATGCCGAGTTTGATCGTGCCGTTGGTGGCGCGTATGACCTCGTACGGATCGAGCCCGAGCGCTTCGAAGTAGCGTTTGATTGCCGGTACCGTGGCTTCGCCGACGCCGATGGTGCCGATCTGTGAGGATTCGACCAGCGTGACCTTCACGCCCAGCCGTCCCAGACGGTGCAGCAAGGCCGCTGCAGTCATCCAGCCGGCGGTGCCGCCGCCCAGGATGACGACTGAGGTGACAGGAGCCTGATTCATGGCTTGATTCTAATGCTATGGGCTAAGCTGCGACGCCTGGATTTCAGTGGCCGCGTAGCAGGGATCATGCAAGCCGACGATATTTCCACGGCCCTCGAGTCTTCGCGCGCGGCCATGGGCGGCGCGCGCGCCGATCACGCCATAGAGATACTTGAAAGCCATGTATTGCGCGCGCCAGCTGAGGCCGCGGTGTGGCGGCTGCTGGGTTTTGCCTACCGCGACCAGCAGCGGATGGCCGAATCGGTGCGGGCCTTCGCGCGTGCGGTGGAGCTGGCCCCTGACGATGCCTTAAGCGCGCTCGCCCATGCAGAGACTCGTTTCGAATCTGGGTTGCCCGCTGCCGCGCAGGCCCGGCGCGCGCTCGAGCTCGACCCCGAAAATCCGGTCGCCATAGGTTGCTGTGCGGCGGCCCTGACTGCCGAGGGCCAGCGCCGCGCGGCGGAGAACCTGCTGGCAAGTGCGCTGGCGCG
>JAYUZE010000025.1:0-5028 GCA_043752035.1 Gammaproteobacteria bacterium | reverse complement strand
GCTGGGCTCGGCGACCCCTGAGGGGTGGTTGTGCGCCAGGATTACCGCGGCGGCGTTGCGGCCCAGCGCCTGCTTGACCACCTCGCGCGGGTGCACGCTCGCGCCATCAATGGTGCCGCGGAAGAGCTCGTCGAAGGCGATCAGGCGATGGCGATTGTCGAGATGCAGGCAGCAGAACAGCTCGTGCGGCTGATCGCGCAGCCGCGAGATCAGGAAGCGATGCGTGGCCGCCGGTGAATCGAGCAGCGGGCCGGTGCGCAGCGCCTCGGCGTAGTGGCGGCGCGCGAGCTCGAGTGCCGCCTGCAGGCGGCAATAACCGGCGATGCCCAGGCCCGGGCTGGCCAGCAGCGTGACGCGATCGGCGCTCAACAGTTCGCGCAGCGAGTGATGCGCTCCCAGCAGCATGCGCGCCAGATCGACCACGTTGCTGCCGCGCAGGCCCGAGCTGCCCAGCAGCAGCGCCAGCAGCTCGGCATCGGAAAGTGCCGCCGCGCCGGCGGCCAGCAGTTTTTCACGCGGGCGCTCGGGCGCCGGCCAATCGTGCAGATTCATGTGAGGTAATTCACAACCAGCGCCTGTAGGGGCCTGCAATGTTCACCGACATGGCCGCTGCGTGCGATGGTCATATCAGCCGGGCATGGCACGAAACAGCCCTGCTGTCCGATAATGTGAGCATGCGTGGCAAACACGTCATTCTTGGTGTGACCGGCGGCATCGCCGCCTACAAGAGCGCCGAACTCGTGCGCCGTCTGACCGAGCGCGGCGCCGAAGTTCAGGTGGTGATGACGGCCGCGGCGCGCGAGTTCATCACCGCCACCACTTTCCAGGCACTCTCGGGTCGCGCAGTGCGCGAGAGCCTGTGGGATCCGGCGGCCGAGGCCGCAATGGGCCACATCGAGCTGGCGCGCTGGGCTGATCTGGTACTGGTGGCGCCGGCGAGCGCCGATTTTCTGGCGCGGCTCGCGATCGGCCGCGCCGATGATCTGCTGGCAACGCTGTGCCTTGCGACCACCGCGCCAATTGTAGTGGCGCCGGCGATGAATCAGCAGATGTGGCTGAATGCCGCAACGCAAAGCAATGTGTCCACGCTGCACAGTCGTGGCGTGCGCCTGCTCGGTCCCGCCAGCGGTGATCAGGCCTGCGGCGAAGTGGGTCCGGGCCGCATGCTCGAGGCCGTGGAAATCGCCGACCTGGTCGAGCCCATGCTGACGTCTGCTGGCCTACTCAGCGGCAAGCGCGTGCTGATCACGGCCGGTCCGACGCGTGAATGCATCGATCCGGTACGCTTCATCAGCAATCGCAGCTCCGGAAAGATGGGCTACGCGGTCGCACAGGCGATGCGCGCCGCCGGCGCCGAAGTGGTGCTGGTGAGCGGGCCGGTATCGCTGTGCGCGCCGGCTGGCGTGCGGCGCATCAGCGTCGAGAGTGCGGCGCAGATGTACGAAGCAGTACAGCAGGAACTGGCGGGCACCGATGTGTTCGTCGCCACAGCTGCCGTGGCCGACTATCGCCCGCTGGCAATGGCGCCGGCCAAGATCAAGAAGCGCAGCGAGCAGCTCAATGTCGAGATGACCCGTACCACCGATATCCTGGCGAGCGTTGCGGCGCGCGCTGACCGGCCCTTCGTGGTGGGTTTCGCAGCTGAGACCGACGCTGTGGAACAACATGCGCTCGAGAAATTGCTGCGCAAGAATCTCGACATGATCGCCGCCAACGAAGTGAGCTGCTGCAAGGCTTTCGATTGCGAGGACAACGCGCTGCTGGTGCTCTCGCGCGGCGGCGCGCGGGTCGAGTTGCCGCAGGCGCCCAAGCGCGAACTGGCAGCCGCACTGGTGGCGTTGATTGCCGAGCGCCTGAAATCAGCGGCCTCTGCGGCTGCGCTGTCCTGCGATCGCAGCAAGATAAGTGTCTGAAGCCTGATGAGTCTGCCGCACCCGCGCGCGCTGCAGGTGCGCATACTCGATGCGCGCATCGGCAATGAGTTTCCGCTGCCGGCCTATGCGACCAGCGGTTCAGCCGGCCTCGATCTGCGCGCCTGTATCGCTGCGCCGCTCACGCTGTCACCGGGCCAGGCCGAGCTGATCTCCACCGGACTCGCGATTCATGTCGAGGATCCCAATCTCGCGGCCGTGATCCTGCCGCGCTCAGGCCTCGGCCACAAGCACGGGCTGGTGCTGGGCAACCTGGTCGGGCTGATCGATTCGGACTACCAGGGACCGCTGCTGGTCTCGTGCTGGAATCGCAGCAGCACTGCCTACGCGGTGCAGCCCGGTGAACGTCTCGCGCAACTGGTGATCATCAGCGTGACGCAGGTGCAGCTACAGGTGGTAGAGCAGTTTGCGGTCACCGATCGTGGCGCCGGCGGTTTCGGTCACACCGGCAAGTCGTAGGCGCCAGCTCAGCTGCTGGTGTTGCTGGTCAGTTCGCGGTAGCGGGAAATAT
This sequence comes from Gammaproteobacteria bacterium, assembly GCA_043752035.1. Lineage (GTDB taxonomy): Bacteria > Pseudomonadota > Gammaproteobacteria > Steroidobacterales > Steroidobacteraceae > FEN-1191. The sequence goes on along the minus strand of JAYUZE010000025.1, from coordinate 2,586 downwards.
CCGACTCGAACTGCGTGCGCACTGTTACCAGTTCTTTGGAACGATTGTCGAGCGCGCGTTTTTGCGTTCGTACGTCGTTGGAAGCGCGCACCAGTTCTTCGGTCAAGTCGTCGGGCATGCGCCGCGCGTCGGGCTTGGTGTTGTAGGGCTTGAAGCGCATCGCGCGCTCCCGCAGGGCTTTCAGCCGGGTCTGCAGCAGATCGATGTAGGCGTTGGTCGCCTTGATCTGGCCGTTGATCTGATCGAGCCGTTCGTCGCGCAGCCGCTCGATATCCTTGGTCGAAGTGTAGGTGGTCAGCAGGAAGCGATCGTGCTGCGCCTTCTGTGCGATCTCCTGTTCGCGCTTGCGCTGTTCGGCCAGCTGCTGCGCATTCTTGAGCGCCTCGACGTGCTGCACTTCGATGCCCTGGGTATTGAGCACGCGGCGCTCCGACTGCGCGTATTCCGGTGGCACGGCATCGCCATAGTGGCGCTCGCCGCTCTTGTCGACCCAGCTGTAGTTGCGGTTGTTGCCGCCTTCCGCAGCCCACACGGTTCCGGCACTGGCGGCCCAGAGCAGTGCAATCCCGGCAATGCGAATCGGCGTCTTCATTATGTCAGCCACTCCACCGCTTACCCGGCCCAGGCCAATTGTCCACGCTGCGCGGCCCAGAGCAAGCAAAGCCTCGCGCTCATGATTGATTCGTCACGCCATACTGCTCGCGATAGGCGCGCAGGGCAGCCAGCTGATCGGGCCTGATGGTGGCACCGGCCCCTGTCCCGGACCCGGCCGACAACGCCTCGATCAATCCACCCAGCGTGAGGATACTCACGCAGCGTAAGCCAAACTGTGACGTCACTTCCTGGACCGCCGATTGACTGCCCTGGCCGCGCTCCTGCCGGTCCAGAGCCAGGGCCACTGCCACGGGTTGGGCACCCTGGGCGCGGATCAGTTCAATCGATTCGCGCACCGCGGTGCCAGCCGTAATCACATCATCGACTATTACCACCCGGCCGCTAAGCGCGCTGCCGACGATCAGGCCGGCCTCGCCGTGGTCCTTGGCTTCCTTGCGGTTGAAGGCCCAGGGGAGATTGCGTCCCTGCACTTCGGCGTAGGCCATCGCGCAGGCGGCCACCAGCGGAATGCCCTTGTAGGCCGGACCAAAGAGCTGGTCGAAGGCCAGACCGGAGGCGGCCAGCGCCGCGGCATAGCAGCGTCCCAGTCGCGCCAGCGAGCGGCCGTCATTGAACAGGCCGGCGTTGAAGAAGTACGGGCTCACGCGACCCGACTTGAGCGTGAACTCGCCGAAGCGCAGCGCCTGGCGCTCGAGCGCCAGCTGAAGAAAATCCCGCTGGTAATCCTGCATGCGCGGCAGGCTATCATGTCGCCATGCGGGTGATCACTCTGAACGTGAACGGCATTCGTTCCGCGGCCTCGAAGGGTCTGTTTCCCTGGCTCGCGCGCCAGGACGCTGACGTTGTATGCCTGCAGGAAGTGCGCGCCCGCGAGGATCAGTTCGCGGGCCATGACATCGGGCTGCCCGGATACCACGCCGCATATTATCCGGCCGAGCGGCCGGGCTATGCGGGTGTGGCGCTGTATTCGCGCCACAAGCCCGAGCGCGTGGTGCGTGGCTACGGCGTTGATGAATTCGATAACGAAGGGCGCTACCTCGAGGCGCAGTTTCCCGGCCTGTCGGTAATTTCGCTGTACCTGCCCTCGGGCTCTTCGGGCCCCGAACGTCAGGCTTCGAAGAATCGCTTTCTGGCTTCCTTCATGCCGCACCTGCGCAGTCTCCGCCGCCGCCGCCGCCAGGCGATCCTGTGCGGCGACTGGAACATCGCTCACAAGCAGATCGATCTGAAGAACTGGAAGTCGAACCAGAAGAACTCGGGCTTCCTGCCCGAAGAGCGCGCCTGGCTCGATACGCTGTTCGATGACGCGGGTTACGTCGATGCCTTTCGCAGCGTGAACAGCGAGCCCGATCAGTACACCTGGTGGTCGAATCGCGGCGCCGCCTGGGCGAAGAATGTCGGCTGGCGCATTGACTATCAGATCACGACGCCGGGCCTGAAGGGCGCAGCGCGCGCTGCGCAGATCTATAAAACCAAACGCTTCTCCGACCACGCGCCGCTGATCATGGATTACGAGCTTTGAGCGTCGGCCAAGCAGCCCCAGGCGCTGCAGCAGGCGGCTGGCGTGGGGCCATGTTCGTGTACCTGCAGCCGCGCATGCTGACCATGTTGCTGCTGGGCTTCTCCGCCGGGTTGCCCTTTTACCTGGTATTCCAGACGCTGTCCGCGTGGCTGCGGCAGGGACACGTGGAGCGCTCGACCATCGGCATGCTTGCCTGGGTTGGTACTGCTTACTCGCTGAAATTTCTGTGGGCCCCGATCGTCGATCGCGTCGCGCTGCCGCTGCTGACGCGCCTGCTTGGGCGGCGACGCAGCTGGATGCTGTTGGCGCAGGCCGGAATCGCTTTCGGGCTCGTCAATCTCTCGTTCAGTGATCCATCGACGGGTGTGACCCGCGTGGCGCTGTGGGCCTTGTTCGTGGCGTTTTGCGCAGCGACGCAGGATATCGCGATCGACGCCTGGCGCATCGAA
>JAYUZE010000024.1:0-9353 GCA_043752035.1 Gammaproteobacteria bacterium | reverse complement strand
CGCTGTCGGCGCAGGGCGCAGTATTGACCCAGCAGCGCCTGGCGAGTCTGGGCGCGGCGACGGGGCTGGTGCTGGTGGCTGGGCGCTACGAGGGCGTCGACGAGCGGGTATTGGAGAGCGAAGTCGATCTGGAGCTCTCGATCGGCGACTATGTGCTCTCGGGCGGTGAGCTGCCGGCGCTGGTGCTGATCGATGCGCTGACGCGTCTGCTCCCCGGGGCACTGGGCGATGAGCGCTCGGCGCAGCAGGAGTCGTTCAGCGCGGGGCTGCTCGACTGGCCGCACTACACGCGGCCCGAGGATTTTGCCGGCCGGCGCGTGCCGGCGGTGCTGCTTGGAGGCGATCACGCGGCTATCGACCGCTGGCGCCTCAAGCAGGCGCTGGGACGCACCTGGCAGCGACGCCCGGAGTTGCTGGCACAATTGAGCCTGGATGCGCAGCGCGCGGCGTTGTTGCAGGAATTTATGAAAGAAGCAGGAATACAGTCATGAGCAATATCATTCAGACCCTGGAAGCCGAGCGCATCACGCGCAAAGTGCCCGATTTCAAGCCCGGCGACACTGTGGTGGTACAGGTCAAGGTGGTCGAGGGCGATCGCGAGCGCATGCAGGCCTTCGAGGGCGTGGTGATTGCGATCTCCAATCGCGGCTTCAACTCCTCGTTCACGGTGCGCAAGATGTCGCACGGCGAGGGCGTCGAGCGCACCTTTCAGACCCACAGCCCGACCATCAGCGACATCAGTGTCAAGCGCCGCGGCAACGTACGCCGCGCCAAGCTGTACTACCTGCGCGATCGCGCCGGCAAGTCGGCGCGCATCGAAGAGAAGGTCTGATTACGCTGCCCAGATTCTTGCACGGGCTGTGGCACGGCCTCGACGTACTGCGGCGGGTGCTGCACCTGTTGCTGTTGCTGGTCATCGTGCTGCTGCTGTTCCTGCTGTTTCGCCAGGCGATTCCGCATTTGCCTGAGCGCGGCGCGCTGGTGATCCGGCCCAGTGGCGAACTGACCGAACAACTCTCCGGTGAGCCCGTCGCGCGCGCGCTGAACGAGGCGCAGGGGCAGGGGGCGCCGCAGACCCTGCTATGGGACCTGACGCTGGCGATCCGCGCTGCCGCGCACGATCAGCGCATCCAGGCGCTGCTAATCGAAACCGATGAGCTCTCCGGCGCCGGCCAGGCCAAGCTCGAGGAGCTGGCAGCGGCGATCGCCGAGTTCCGCCGCGCTGGCAAGAAGGTGGTGGCACACGGCAGCTACTTCCTGCAGCACCAGTATTACCTCGCGGCACAGGCGGACGAGGTTTACCTCGATCCTTTCGGCTTTGTGCTGCTCGACGGCTACGCGCGCTATCGCATGTTCTTCAAGGACGCGCTCGACAAGCTGGCGATCGACGTGCACCTGATCCGCGCCGGCAAATTCAAGAGCGCCGACGAACCCTTCGTGCGCCGTGACATGTCGGCCGAGGACAAGCAGGAGAGCAGTGTCTACCTGCAGGCGCTGTGGCAGGGGTATCGCAACAGCGTGGGCCACGCCCGTCACCTCGATGCCGAAGCCCTGAATGCCTACGCCAACGACTACGCTGCGACCGTGGCCCGTGCCGGCGGCGACACCGCGCAGGTCGCGCTGCAGGCGCATCTGGTCACGGCGTTGCGCACGGGCGCACAACTCGAGCAGCGCATGATCGAACTGGTCGGCACCGATTCCTCGCAGCACGGCTTTCGTGCGGTGACGCTCGATGATTACCTGAAGGTGGTCGGCGCGAGTGCCCGCCTGGCGCGCCACAAGGACGGGGCGATCGGTGTGGTGATCGCCTCGGGTGAGATGCTCGACGGCGATCAGCCGCCGGGCACGGTCGGCGGCGAATCCACCGCGGCGTTGCTGCGCCGCGCGCGCGATGACGATGACGTCAAGGCCGTGGTGCTGCGCATCGATAGTCCGGGTGGCAGTGTGCTCGCCGCCGAGCAGATCTACCGCGAAGTGCTGGCGCTGCGCGCCGCCGGCAAGCCGGTAGTCGCTTCGATGGGCGATCTGGCGGCCTCGGGTGGCTATTACATTGCGGCGCCGGCCGATGAGATCCTGGCGAGCGCCAACACCATTACCGGGTCGATCGGTGTATTCGCCACCATCCCCACCTTCGATCGCACGCTCGCGAAGCTCGGCGTACAGGTCGACGGCGTGGGCACCACGGCGCTCTCGGGCGTACTGCGGGTCGATCGGCCGTTGCAACCGCAGGCCGAGGCGCTACTTCAGGCCAGCGTCAATCACAGCTACGCGCAGTTTCTCGGGCATGTGGCGGCGGGACGCAAGAAAACCAGCAGCGCTATCGACGCGATCGCGCAGGGCCGGGTCTGGGCGGGGAGCGATGCGCTGCGCTTAGGGCTCCTCGATCGCACCGGCAGCTTTCAGGACGCGCTCCATGCCGCTGCCCGGCGGGCGCATATCGGCAGCGACTATGAAGTGCGCGTGCTCGAACCTGAGCTGACGCTGACGCAGCGCTTGCTGCTGAACATTCGCGGCTACGCGGCGCGTGCCTTGCGCGCCAGTGGCGTGGGCAGCCTGCCGGCCGTGCAGTTGAGCGCGACGCTCAAACCCCTGCAAAGTGAGCTGGCGCGCTGGCAACGCTTCGCGGCGGGCGTGCGCGGCACCTACGCTTACTGTTTCTGCAGCGTGAACTGAAGCGCTGCAGCGCACGGCAGCGGCTTAGCTGCCAAGCTGCACGCACAGCATGCTGATCGAGCCCAGGTCGATGCCATCGACCGGAATCGAGGCCGCCTCGTCCTCGCCCTTGGCACCGAGCACATACAGCAGCGGCAGATAATGTTCCGGTGTCGGCACACTCAGGCGCGCGGCGCTTCCCGGTTTATCACCCGCTGAGGCTGCGCCGCCCAAGTGGTGAAAATCAATCAGTGACTCGTGATCGCCGGCAAGTATCGCCGCGCGCACCGCATCGTTGAACTGCGTTGCCCAGGCATGAGCCGGCGCGCTGGGGTCGCGCTGCATCGCGCGCAGGTTGTGCACCACATCGCCGCTCCCCAGCAGCAACACACCTTCCTCACGCAGCGCGTGCAGCCGCCGGCCGAACTGGTAGTGCGCGCGCGGTGGCAATGTGGCGTCGATCGAGAGCTGGATCGTAGGGATGTCCGCTTGCGGGTACAGGTAACGCAACACTACCCAGCTGCCATGATCAAGACCCCACTCGCTGTCGGCATGCACTGCGGCGGGCGCCAGCAGCGCTTGCACGCGCGCGGCCAGGTTCGCATCGCCGGGTGCGGGATAGCGCAGCTGGTACATCGGCGCCGGAAAGCCATGGAAGTCATGGATGGTCTGCGGCCGTGGCGCCACGGTGACGCCGCTACCTTGCGTATACCAGTGTGCCGAGACCGCCAGAATGGCGCGCGGGCGCGGCAGGCTCGCGCCCAGCTGCTGCCACACGGCGCTGTAGCGGCTGGGTTCGATCGCCTGCATCGGCGAGCCGTGACCGATGAACAAGGCCGGGTGCAGTGATTTCATGGCTTAAGCAACTTGCGCCAGGTGGAATCGGTGAATTCGATCAGCCAGTAGCCGGCGGTCGGCAGGCTCTTGCCATGATGGCGTGTAGCGAGTCCGGCACCCCAGTCGCTCAAGCCAGGATTGTGACCCACGATCATCAGCCGCGCGCACTGCTGTTGATGGGCCTGCAGTACCTTGCGCAGTGCCTGCGTGGTGGCGAGGTACAGTTCTGGCACCTCCAGCAATTGCGCGCCCTCGAGCCGCAGCACCGCGGCGATCAGCGCCGCTGTCTCGCGCGTGCGCAGTGCCGGACTGCAGAGCACGCGCTCCGGTCGCCAGGATTGCTGCGTGAGGCGCGCAGCCGCAGCGCGCGCCGCCTCGCGCCCGCTGGTCGTGAGTGGGCGCTGAAAATCATTGCCATCGAGTGCGGCAGCGCTGGCTTCGGCGTGGCGCAGCAGCAGCAGTTCGTGCATGGCTGTCAGTGGCCGCTCACCACATCATGCCGGTCTGCAGCCGGGCGGCCTCGGACATCATAGACTGGCTCCACGGTGGATCGAACACCAGCTCCACATCGGCCTTGCTGACGGTGGGAATCAGCTCGATCTTGGAGCGCACGTCCTGCACTAGCACCTCACCCATGCCGCAGCCGGGTGCAGTAAGGGTCATGCTGACGTGTACCGCGCGCGTGCCGTCCTCGTTGGGGATGACGCTGCACTCGTACACCAGCCCCAGATCGACAATATTGATCGGGATCTCCGGGTCATAGATCGCCCGCAACTGCTGCCAGACGAGTTCGCGCACATCGTCGCTGGTGGCGCCTGGTGGCAGCGTGGGTGCGATCACCGGTTCTTTGCCGATCGCGTCGGCCTGCTCGCCGGCAATGCGATACAGGTTGCCTTCAATATAGAGGGTGAAGCTGCCACCCAACGCCTGGGTGATATAGCCCGCCAGGCCACTCTTGAGCGTGATCGGCGTGCCGGCCGGCACCAAAACCGCCTCGACATCGCGGCTCAGCACCACCGGTTCGTTCTCGTAGCCGCGCGCGCTCATTCGGTGGACACCGTGAGCGGCACAGCCGCCTGGCGCTGCTCGAGCGCCGCGTTCAGCGTGTGCCAACACAGGCTGGCACACTTCACCCGCGCCGGGAATTCACGCACTCCAGAGAGTGCCATCAGCTTGCCCAGCGGTCGCGGCGGCGTGTACTGATTGTCGGTGAGCAGCTCGTGCACTTCGTGATAGAGCGCCGCGACTTCGTCCAGGCGCTTGCCAGTGACCGCCTCGCTCATCAGCGAGGCCGAGGCGATCGAGATCGCGCAGCCCTGGCCTTTGAAACGCAGCTCGCTGAGTACCTCGTCGTGCACCCGTAGCGTCACGCTCAGCGAATCGCCGCACAACGGGTTGTGCCCAAGTGCACTCGCGTCGGCCGGCTCCAGGCGCCCGAAATTGCGCGGGCTGCGGTTGTGATCGAGGATCACATCGCGATACAGATCGCGGGTATCCATCAGCCGAACACCTCGCGCACCTTCAGCAAGGCGGCTACCAGGTGCTCGATATCGTCGCTGGTGTTGTAGCAGCCAAGAGATGCGCGCGCGGTGGCGGCGAGGCCGAAGTACGTCATGGCCGGCATCGCACAGTGGTGCCCGGTGCGGATCGCCACGCCTTCGGCGTCGAGCAGGGTGCCGATGTCGTGCGGATGCACGCCATCGAGTGTGAAGGAGACCACGCCAGCCTTCTCGCGCGCCGTGCCGACCAAGCGCAGACCCGGCACGGCTTGCAGTGCGCGCGTGGCCTGCCCCAGCAACTGTTGCTCGTGCTGGTGCACGGCGTCGAGCCCCAGTCCCTCGAGATAGTCGAGCGCCGCGGCGAGGCCGATGGCACCGGAAATATTGGGCGTGCCGGCCTCAAACCGCCAAGGCAGCTCGTTGTAGGTGCTCGAGTCAATCGCGACCGTGAGGATCATGTCACCGCCGCCCTGCCACGGCGGCATCGCCGCCAGCAGCGCCTCGCGTGCGTACAGCACACCGATGCCGGTCGGGCCATAGACCTTGTGGCCGGAGAAGGCGTAGAAATCGCAATCGAGCGCCCGCACATCGACGCGCTGGTGCGCGATGGCTTGCGCGCCATCGACCAACACCGGAACGCCGCGCTGGTGCGCCAGCGCGACGATCTCGGCCACCGGCAATACTGAGCCGAGCGCATTTGACACCTGTGCCACCGCGACCATGCGGGTGCGCTCGCCCAGCAGCGCTGCGAAGCCGGGCAGGTCGAGTTCGCCCTGTGGTGTGAGCGGCGCGGCCAGCAGCCGCGCCCCGTGCGCGGCACAGGCCATCTGCCAGGGCACGATGTTCGCATGGTGCTCGAGATGTGTGATCAGCACTTCATCGCCGGTCCGCAGTTGCCTGCTGCCCCAGGACTGCGCCACGAGATTAATGGCCTCGGTGGTGCCACGCGTGAAGATAATCTCGCGCGTCGAGCGCGCATTGATAAAACTGCGCACGCGCTCGCGCGCTCCCTCGAAGGCTATCGTGGCCTGCTGGCTCAGGGTGTGTACGCCGCGATGCACGTTGGCATGCTCGGTGGTGGCATAGTGTTCGATGGCCGCCAGCACCGCGCGCGGCTGCTGCGCGGAGGCGGCACTGTCGAGGTACACCAGCGGCCGGCCGTTGATCTGGCGCGCCAGAATCGGAAAATCGGCACGCACACGCTCGGCGCAGAATTCGGCGCCGTGCTTCCCGTCGCGGCGCGCCTTCGCGTGCCTGTCGCTCTGTGCTGACGGTGAGCTCATTGCCAGGGCTCCGACAGCGTGCTGTCGCCCAGTCGCAGCGCGGTGGCACGCTGGGCGGCGCGGCGCAGGGGTTCGGGCTCGATGGATTTCAGCACCTCGCCCAGGAAAGCGCTCTTCAGCAGGGCACGCGCGGCTTCGGGCTCAAGGCCGCGCGCCAGCAGGTAGAACAATAGGTCGTCGTCCAGCTTGCCGGTGGTGGCGCCGTGCCGGGCCTGAATGGCATCGGTATGGATCGTCAGCTGCGGCCGCAAATCCACCTCCGCGCCCGCGCCGTCGAGCAGGCCGCGCAGTGACTGCACAACCTGCGAGTCGCGCGCCTGCGCGGCAACGCGGGTGTCGGTGTTGCAGGCCACGTGGCTGCGCTCGTTGGCGAGACCCCGAAACAATTGCTGGCTGCGCGTGCCGGGGGCGTCGTGCAGCACCGTGAGCATCAGGTCGTTGACCTGCGGACCCGCGCCGGCGGCGAGTGCCCGCCAGTCCAGTGTGGAGTCTGCGCCCCGCAGGCGCACTTCAGCGCTCGAGCGCGCGCTGCCGCCGCCCACCGCGATGTGGCAGAGCTGGTAGGCCGCACGCGCGGCCAGATTAGCCTGCAGGTTGTCGAGCAGCAACGTCTGGCCCGAGACCTCGAACAGCCGCTGGTGCAGCAGGTTTGCGCCTTCGGCCAGCGCCACATCGATACACGTACCGACCAGGCCCTGCTGCTGCGCTCCGCCCAGATGGCGTTCGACCAGCCGGCAGTGGATACCCGGCGCGACGCGCACTGTCAGGTTAAGGTAACTGGCCGGCGCTGTGGGCGAGGTCAGCGAAATAATTTCCAGGCCGAGCGGTGCATCGATGGTCAATGTCAGCGGGTCGGCGGCGAACACCGTAGCGATGAGTCCCAGGCGCTGATCCGACACCGCCTCAAACTCGGTGGCCTCGGCGGCGCTGCGTAGTGCCGCAGTGAGCGCTGCCTCGGCGCTGGAAAGATCGCGGCGCGGCCGGCCGTCGATGAGCACCAGCCGCAGGAAACCCGGCAGGACCGGCGGAAGCGCCAGTGCATCGATCGCGGGCGACGCCGCAGCGGCGCTCATTACTGCAGGCGCGGGTTGTTGCGCGGGTGCGGGCAGAAAGGTGGGCAGCTGCTCGAGCGCACGCAGATTCGCGTAGCGCCAGCTGTCCTCGTTGCGCGATGGCAGGCCGACGCTGCGCAGGCGCTGGGCCGCGGCCAGGCGCGCCGCGCCGGCGCGATCGCCCAGGCTGGCAAACTCATCGAGCATGCGATCGAGCGCGCTCATGCCGCGTGCTGCTCCGCCAGCAACCAATCGTAGCCGCGGCGCTCGAGCTCGAGCGCCAGCTCGCGATCGCCGCTGCGCAGGATCCGTCCGTGCGCCAGCACGTGCACGCGATCGGGTACGACGTGCTCGAGCAGTCGCTGGTAGTGCGTCACCAGCACCACTGAGCGTTCGGGCGAGCGCAGCGTGTTGATGCCGCGGCCGACCACCTTGAGTGCGTCGATGTCCAGGCCCGAATCGGTCTCGTCCAGCAGCGCGAGCCGCGGCTCAAGCACCAGCATCTGCAGGATCTCATTGCGTTTCCTTTCGCCGCCGGAGAAGCCCTCGTTGACGCCGCGCGTCAGCAGGTTCTCGTCCATCTGCATGGTGCGCATCTGGGTGCGCACGGCATTGAGGAAATCGAAGGCATCGATTTCCGGCTGGCCGCGCTGGCGGCGCCGTGCATTGAGCGCTGCCTTCAGCAGGTAGGCATTATTGACGCCCGGAATTTCCACCGGGTACTGGAACCCCAGGAACAGGCCGGCGCGCGCGCGGGCCTCGGGCGCCATCGCCAGCAGGTCCACGCCATCGAAGCGCGCACTGCCTGAGGTCACTTCGTACCCGGGGCGGCCGGCCAGCACGTGTGCCAGCGTGCTCTTGCCCGAGCCGTTAGGGCCCATGATGGCGTGTACCTCGCCGGCAGGCACTGTCAACGTGATACCGCGCAGCACCGGCGTGCCGGCCACGCTGACGTGCAGATTTTCGACCTGCAGCAGCGGCGCGCTCATCCCACGGCTCCTTCGAGCGTGACCGCCAGCAGGTTCTGCGCTTCGACCGCGAATTCCATCGGCAGCTCCTTGAAGACCTCGCGGCAGAAGCCGCCGACGATCATGTTGACGGCATCTTCGGTATCGAGCCCACGCTGCTGGCAGTAGAACAGCTGGTCTTCGCTGATGCGCGAGGTGCTCGCCTCGTGCTCGACCGTGGCGCCGGCATTGCGCGTCTCGATATAGGGGTAGGTATGCGCGCCGCAGTGCGCGCCCAGCAGCAGCGAATCGCACTGTGTGTGATTACGTGCGCCGTGCGCCGAGGGCATGATCTTCACCAGCCCGCGATAGGCGTTCTGCCCGTGACCGGCCGAGATGCCTTTGGAGACGATAGTGCTGCGGGTATTGGCGCCGATGTGGATCATCTTGGTGCCAGTGTCGGCCTGCTGATAGTTGTTGGCCGTGGCGACCGAGTAGAACTCGCCCACCGAATTCTCGCCGCGCAGTACGCAGCTCGGATATTTCCAGGTGATCGCCGAACCGGTCTCGACCTGCGTCCAGGAGATGCGGGAATTGCGGCCACGGCATTCGCCGCGCTTGGTGACGAAATTGTAGATGCCGCCGCGTCCCAGTTCGTCACCCGGATACCAGTTCTGCACGGTCGAGTACTTGATCTGCGCATCCTCGAGCGCCACCAGTTCCACCACGGCGGCATGCAGCTGGTTCTCATCGCGCATCGGTGCGGTGCAGCCCTCCAGGTAGCTCACATGACTGCCGGCATCGGCAATGATCAGCGTGCGCTCGAACTGCCCGGTGTTGGCGGCGTTGATGCGAAAGTAGGTCGACAGTTCCATCGGGCAGCGCACGCCGCGCGGCACGTATACGAACGAGCCATCGGTGAATACTGCGCAATTGAGGGTCGCGTAGAAATTGTCGGTGTAAGGCACCACGGTCCCGAGGTATTTTTCGATCAACTCCGGATGCTTCTGTACGGCTTCCGAAAACGGACAGAAAATCACGCCTGCGGCCGCGAGCCTTTCCTTGAAGGTGGTGGCCACCGAT
>JAYUZE010000023.1:0-7253 GCA_043752035.1 Gammaproteobacteria bacterium | reverse complement strand
GCCCGGCCTGCCGCCTTCATCACCCAAAAAGAACAACGCACCGTGCTCGCCACGCAGCAATTCGCTTAACAAGCGCGCACGGCCAAAAAACCATTTGCCGGCCCCCCAGGGAATCACCCGTGGCACACCCAGCTTGGCGCCCTCGGCCAGCACTTCGCGGATCGGGCGCCGATCGGTGAACTCGCCCGTGGTGCCCAAATACAGCACCTCAAGACCCTCTTTACAAGCGACTTGCCGGCCGCCGACAATATTGATGCGCCGCCCGCCCTCACTCACGACCAAGGAGATATCTTCCGTGGTCTTTGCCACCGACCAGCGTCGCAGGCGCAGCTTGCCGTTGGCTGGCGCACCCTCAGCCGCAGCACACAGCGCCTTAAAATAATGGTCACCGGCACTCTCGGTCATCAGCAGGTAGAACTCATTCGCGCTGCCAGCGGCCGGCGCGGCCAGCGTTAGATTGCACCAGGCATGATCGAACAATTCATCAATGTCGTAACAGGCATGGATATGCACATGCCCATCGACGACTGCGGTGACCCGAGGCATGAAAGCAGCGGCCTAGTAGTAAGCGCCGTCGTTGCGCTCCATCGAACGATTGAGCACGACACCGATCAAGTTCATCTCGGCGAGCAATTCTTTCGACTTTTCCAACTGTCCGCGTGCCGTCGAACCTTCGCTCACCACCATCAGTAGTCCATCGGCATTGGGCGCAAAAGTGAGCACGTCATCGGACAGCAGCAGTGGCGGCATGTCGTAGATCACGATGCGGCGAGGCTGCTCGGCGTTCAGGTACTGCACCAACTCCAGCATTCGCTGCCCGGAGAGCAGATCTGAGGAGTGCTCAAAAGTGCGGGTGTTTGGAATCACCGCCAGACGCTCAATGTTCGGCGTGTAGATGATGTCTTCGATCGCGGCCTCGCCCATCAGGTATTCGCCTAGTCCCTTGTTGCAACGGATGCCGAAGTACTCGGCGACCCGGGGCCGCTGCAAGTCCAGGTCGACCAGGAACACGGAAGTATTCGGATCTTGCGCCAGCGCGACGGCCAGATTGATCGACGTGACGGTCTTACCTTCGCCGGAGCCGGCACCGGTGACCGCGAGCGAGTACCACTGGTTGCCGGCCATACGCTGCAGCAATCGGGTACGCAGTATCTTGTAGGCTCGCAGTGCTGACCGGTCAGCGACCTGCGGCAGAATGCAGCTGCGTTCCATGGCGTCGCTACTGGTCTCGCAGCGCGGATACTCACGCACCGATGCCAGGGGATTCTCCGCCCGGCCCTTACTCCCACTGCGCGGCGGTTTCACCGGATGTGTTTTGTGCGTCTCATCCGCCGCCGCACCCCGCACACGCCGCATTGCGGTCTCGATAAGACTCATGTCGGGCACCCGCTCTGAATACTTGGATTCGCGTCAATCATGGTTTAGCTGACCGTCAGTCGGATCAGACCGTAAAGAACCGGAATGCCTGCCAGCAGACCGACCGCAAGCCTGATCAACCGCTGGCGGTGACCGGCGAGATACCTTGAATTGCGAATCTCCGGAACAATCGCCAACGGCGTGGCTCCGAGAATGCCGAGCAGATCGCGGCTGCCGCGCACACTCTGATCGGTTGCCTCGGTGCCGAGCGCGGCACCCAGAGCGAAGATCACTGCCAGAATGGCACCGATAATCCCGATCGCCAGCCGCGACTTGGTGGCTGGCACCGCCCGTCCTGGTGGCTGCACCAGCCGAAACTCGTCGCCGCTTCCGGCTAGAGCGCCCGCCGCTGTCACTTCAGAATCCATCTTGCGCTTGATCAGCTCGTCGTACTTATCGCGCGCCAGGCCGACATCGCGATTCAACGCTTCGTACTGCTTCTCAACCTGAGGACTCGCCGACATGCGGCCGATGACCTGCCCCAGCTTGGCGCTGAGCATGGCACGCCGCCCCTCTAGCGAGCCGATCTGGCTCTGGTTGGCGTTGACCTGGGTGCGCAACTGCACCGTCACCGGGTTCATGGACACTGTGGCAAGCGCCGGCTGCTCGCCGGACGCCACGCGGGCTTCAAGCGCACTGATCGAACGCTCGAGGCGCTTCACGTCCGGATGATCCTCGCTATAGCGCTGCCGCGTCTGGGTAAGAATGGCGCGCTGAGTCGCGAGCTGAGTCTGCAACGAGTCTCCACCTACCACTCCACCACCATGCTGCAGCGTGTCGATCTGCCGCTTCAGGGCGATCATGTCCGGGTGATTGACGTCGTAGGTCGCGAGTTTGCGGTTGTATTCTTCCTGCAATTGCCGCACCGAATCGGCATCAGGATTGGTAGCCTCGCTCTGCTGCAACTGCGACTGCAAAAATATACGGTTCTGCTGCAGACCGCCGAGTTCCTGCTCGATGTTCTGCAGATCCTGCTCGGTACGTTCCTTGTCGCCTTGGGCCGCGGCCGCCGACTCGGGCAACTCGCCGACGTGCTGGCTCTTGAAATCGGCCATCTTGGATTCAGCCGCAGCAATCGATACCCGATATTTCTCGGTCTCGCTCTGCAGGAAAGTCACGGCTTCCATGGCCCGGTCATGACGGTTCTGCCGGCTCAGTGCCAAAAACTGATCGACCAACCACTCTGAACCGGCGCGTGCCTGCAGCGGATCGGTGCTCTGATAGCTGACAATGAAACCGGAATTCGTATCCTTCTGCCGGCCCGACTCGGGGTCGAGGATGCGCTCTGTGGTCATGTCGACGCGCACGCTTTTCTTGATATCACTCAGACCATTGTCCGCAGGCAACTTGAGTGCGGCGCGCAATTTATCCACCGAATCGGGCGAGGTCACCGATTCGGTCAGCTTGGTCACATAGGAATCGAGATAATTGTTTCGATCTCCATGAGCGCCCTCCAGGGCGTCCATGGCCGACGTTTCAAAACGGAATATGGCAGCCGAGCCGTACTTGGTGGGCAGCGCAAAGACCAGCAGCGCAGCGAGAACCATGATTGGCAGGCCGACTCCCACCATGAGCCAGCGCCGCCGCCGGAACGAGGCCAGATAGTCGCTCACCCCGACGTCTTGAGTAGATTCCATGTGCCTTCAAATGACCGATTGCGAGCAGGCGGCTGCCAGGACGAACACCATGTCAGCCGTTAACCCCGTGAACCGAAGCAACAGTAGACCTTCCTCAATGCTAACACGCGCGCAGTTACGCAATATGTGAACCAGCTCACCCCAAATCGGGGGGCTCACTCACGCTGATTTGGCTCGTAAACCAGTGACACCGTGCCGGCTCGTGAATCGGCGGCCGAAGGGTCGAGCTGGTAGCGCTGCCAGGATTGATCGTAGGCGGCTGCCAGCGTCCAGGCGCGGCGGAAGCGCCAGGTGAGGCCCAGCGATCCCACCAGGTACTTGCGCTCGCGGTAGGTCGTGATTTTTCCGGTCGCGGTATCCCGGTAGCCGCGCGCACCAATCGCTACGGAGAATCTCGGCGTCAGGTTCTTGGTGATGCGCAGCCGCAGCTGATCACGCACCACCGAGAAACCGGTGGCATTGGGATCGATGGTACGCGTGGCGTCGAGAAACAATTGCGTGATCTGGAAGGTCCAATTGATGCCAGCGCCCGCCACCACACTGGTGACTGAATCCGGTGCGGGTGCCGCACCCAGACGGCTGAAACTGCTGCGCAAGCCGCCGATGCGAATATAGCTCTCTGCCAACTGGGTCACATGCCGGCGCCACTCGCCTTCCACTCCGTAGGAATCGACGGTCGAGAAAGCCCCGTTAGGATCGTAGCGCGAATAGCGCCCACGCAAAGTCAGCGTCGTGCGTTGCGACCATTCATGAGCCACGCCAATCGCACCGTCCAGGTTCGAAGAGCCCACATAGACCCCGGGAATCTCCCGATCGTAGTCGACCTTGGCGTAGTCGGCATTGAGCAGCAAGCGACTGCGCTGGGTCAAATCGAAGCTTGCCGAAGGCGCCACCATCGTCAACTGCCGACGGTCGCGTATCGTCAAATACCCGGAATCTCCGCCGGTGGGATTCCCCAGGCCACTGCCACCAATGTCGGTGGTCGCACGATCGGTGCGTGCCACCGACGCCTTGGAGAATGTGCCCGTGAAGCCGAGCGTCGAGGTCAAGCCATGGCGCGCGAAATCCAGGTCGAGCGATGGATCGGTCGAACTGTCGCCACTGCTGCTGGAAAACTTGGTGGCATGCACTGCGGGCGTGAGCGTGAAATTGTTGATCTGGCCGGCGCTGCGCAACTGCAGCTGCACATCGGCGAAACCGCCACTGACCGAGTCTTCGAATCCGGGCAGGTTAAGCCGATAGTTGCTGTCGGCCTGACCGCCCAGTTCCACGCGTGGATTAAACTGCCAATCGGCACTCCAGGCCCGCGGCGCACTCAGCGCCAATCCCAGGCCCAAGGCCGTCTTCACCGCAGCGGCCATCAGTGTACGTGCGCTCATCGATAACGCTCCTCTATCGTATTTCTAAGTATCGGTACCGGCGCCACAACATTAGGGCACAACCACCACGTCACCGCTTTGCAACTCGATGTTCTGCTGCAGATCCTTGCCCTTGACGACGTCACCGTAGTGAAACGGCAGCGCCGTCTGTGAGCCAGCCGAACGCCGCAAAATGATGATGTTCCCAAGTGCCGCATAGGGCGTCGCGCCGCCGGCCATGCTCAGCGCCTGCATCACGTCCACGCGCGGGTTGACGATGAACTCACCGGGGCGCGTCACCTGGCCGATGACGTAAACCTTATTGCCCTTGATTTCCGTCACAGACACGGTGACCACAGGATCCGAGATGAATTTCTTCAGGCGCTCGGAAACGGTCAGCTGCAGATCTGCCACGGTCTTGCCGCGCGCGTCGACCTGCCCAACCAGCGGGAAGGAAAACATGCCGTCAGGGCGCACCAGCACCGCCGGCCCCTGCAGGTCAGGCTCCTTCCACACGGCGATCGAAAGCAGGTCGCCCGGCTGCACCATATAGGCCTGATCAGCGGCCATCGCAGGCACAGCCAGGCTGGACAAAACAATGAACTGGCTGCACAGCAGCCCCAGGTGTCTCTTGAACACGGCAACTCCTTCAAAGGATGTGGTTATGGATTTGCGCAAATGTACCTTGGCAGCCCGGCGAGCGCCACCGGAATGGAGCAGAACGGAGTGTATCTTCCTTGACATACAGCGCTATCCTGCGGTTTTTGCTGAGGTATCATGGCGGCCCAAATAAGGCGTCGTGGTTGGTCTGAGTGCGTCCAAAATTATCCATAATCGTCCCGTTCTATAACGAAGAAGAGAGCATTGGGCCGCTATATGCCGCTATCGTCAGGGCGTTGGATCCTCTGGGCGTCAGCTACGAAATGGTGTTCGTGGACGATGGCAGCCAAGACCGAACCGTAGAATTGGCCACTGAACTGGCCTGGAAGGATTCCAGGGTTCGTTTAGTCAAGTTTCGCCGCAACTATGGCCAGACTCCGGCCATGGCGGCCGGCATTGAGTACGCGCGGGGCGAGATCCTGGTCACCATGGACGGCGATCTGCAGAACGACCCCGCCGATATCAGCCTGTTCCTCGACAAGATGGCCGAGGGCTACGACATCGTCGTGGGCTGGCGCCATAACCGCCAGGACAAACTGATCTCGCGAAAGATTCCATCGAGAATCGCCAATCGGCTGATCGGCAAAGTGACTGGGGTACCGATTCAGGACAACGGCTGTTCGTTAAAGGCCTATCGTGGCGATCTGATCAAGGAAATCCCGCTTTACTCAGAAATGCATCGCTTCATCCCGGCCATGGCGTCCATTGCCGGCCCGCGCATCGCTGAGATCAAAGTTCGCCATCATGCGCGCCAGTTTGGCCAATCAAAGTATGGGCTGTCGCGCATCTACAAGGTGCTGCTCGACCTGATGGTCATCAAGACCGTGGCTTCATTTACCTCCAGGCCGCTGCTCTGGTTCAGCCTGCTGACGCTGCCCATGCTGTGCATCGGTACCGCGCTGCTGGGCTATTCGCTATTTGTCACCCTGGTGAACCACGCGGCGCTGTCGCTGCCGATCGCCGGTACCGGTGTCATTTGTATGACATCGGCCGTCATTTTGCTCAGTGCGGGCGCCTTCGGTGAACTGGTGTACAGCCTAGGCGATATGCGCGAGTACCAGTTCTCGCGCCTGACGCAGAAGATTTCGACGGGCAGCAGGCCCCAGCAAGAGGTGATGGCCAAATGATTCAGCGCTCCAGCGGACAAAAACTCTCCGTGATCGTACCCGTGGGCTGGCGCTGCGCCGATGCAGCCGAACTCTATGCGGAGTACACGCAGGGCCTTGAGGCGGTCGGTCTGCCCTACCAGTTCATTTTCGTGCTCGACGGCCCCAATCCGAAATTCTCCGCTGGACTCGACGCTTTGGCAGCGGCCGGCGAGCCGATCGTGGTCGTGCGGCTGACGCGTTCGTTTGGTGAAGCCACCGCATTGATGGCCGGCTTCGAGCAGGCCCACGGCGATATCATTCTCACGCTCCCCGCCTATTTTCAGATCGAAGCCGCCGACATCAGCAAACTGGTCGCCGAGCTGGACAACGCTGATTTATGCATCGCCCGACGTTGGCCGCGCCACGAAGGCTGGTTCGAAGGCCGGCGCCGTGCCGCCTTCCACGGCCTGGTCTCTTCGGTCACGCGGCTCAAGGTCAGCGACCTCGGCTGCGGCGCCCGTGCCATGCGCCGCCAGGTGCTCGGCGAGATTTCGCTCTACGGTGATCAGCACCGCTTCATCCCGATACTCGCCGATCGCCAGGGCTTCCGCGTGCGTGAGATCGACGTACGGCAGTCGCCGAAAGATCGCTTCGATGGCGTCTACCGGGTGCGCGAGTACACGCATCGCGTGCTCGATATCTTTACGGTGTTCTTCCTGGTGCGGTTTACCAAGAAGCCACTGCGCTTCTTTGGCATGGCCGGAGTCACCACATTTGGTATCGGCCTGATCATCACCTTGGTGCTGATTGCGCAGCGCCTGTTTTTCAACCAGCCCCTGGCCGACCGGCCGGCGTTACTACTCTCATCACTGTTGGTGGTGCTGGGTCTGCAGCTCTTTGCCATTGGCCTGCTCGGTGAGTTGATCATCTTCACGCACGCCAAGACCATCAAAGATTACCAGGTCGATCGTGTTATCGAATTTGCCAGTGGCAAAGTGGATTCCGCAGGAGCGTCGGATATTCGGCACCAAGAGCCGTAAGGCGCATCTTGAGCACGCCAAGTATCTGCTTTGTCGGCCTGGAAAACCTGCCGG
>JAYUZE010000022.1:0-2911 GCA_043752035.1 Gammaproteobacteria bacterium | reverse complement strand
GGTGAAGTCGTGGCGCGCGATGCCGCGCGGCAATTAGACGCATTGGCCAGTGGCCCTGCTGGCAGTGAAGCAGCCAACGCGCAGTTTGCGCGCAGCATTCCCACGCCCACGGTGCAATTCGTGAAGCCCGAGCCGGGCTCCGAGCGCTACCAGCGGCAGATCAATGAATATTTCAAGGATCAGGTTGGCAAGCCGCTGCAGCCTGATGTACTGGCCAGCCGTATCGAGACTTTCTATGGGCGGGGCACGCTGGAAAATCTCGACTATCACCTGGCGAGTACGCCCGATGGAGCCACCGGCCTGCTGTTCAGCGCGCGCCGCAACTCCTGGGGCCCCAACTACCTGCGGCTCGGATTGGCACTGCAGGATGACTTCACCGGCAATAGCCAGTTCAATGCCGCCGCGCGCCTCGCGTTCACCGAGTTGAATGCGCAGGGCGCGGAGTGGATCTGGGATCTGAAGATCGGCGCCTCGCCGCGCATCGCCACTGAGTTCTATCAGCCGATCGGCAACCTGGGCGGCTATTTCGTTGCTCCGCATCTGCAGGCCGAGGCACACGACGTGCCGCAACTGGTCGGCACCACGCAGATCGGCGAATTTCGCGCCCGCAGTTTCGAGTACGGCCTCGACCTGGGTCGCGAACTGGGCAACTGGGGCGAGATGCGTGGCGGGCTGCTCGACACGCGCGGCAGCACCCGCGTGCGCTTAGGGGATCTGTCGGTGCCCGAAATCAGCTATCACACCAACGCCGGCTTCCTGCGCTTCAGCTACGATCGGCTCGACAGCAGCAATTTTCCGCACAGTGGCCAGGCGCTCACGCTCGATTGGCGCTTCGAACAGCCTGGCCGCGGCGCCCGCGGCTCCGATCTGATAACGCTTGACTGGCGGGCAGCGTGGACACACGGCCGCGATACCGCGCTCGCCTGGATTTCTGGCGGCAGCACCGTGGGCGGGAGCGACACCAACGTGCGTTCCTATTTTCCGCTCGGTGGATTCCTCAACCTTTCCGGGCTCGCCGCGCAATCGCTGGCTGGGCCCTACTACGGCGTGGTGCGTGCGGTTTACTATCGCAATGTCGGCACGGGCGGTGAGGGTGTGCTCAACGTGCCTGCCTACGCCGGCATTTCGCTCGAGCTCGGTAATGTCTGGACTCAGCGCAGCGCCGTGTCTTTCAACTCAGCGCGCCGCGATGCCGCGCTGTTCTTCGGTGCCGACACCTACATCGGCCCGGCCTATCTCGCGGTCGGCTATGACGAGGGCGGCACCACCGCGTTCTATCTGTTCCTGGGCCGCAGTTTCTAGCGGCGCAGCGCGCTCGGGCGTCTACAGCCCGCGGCTGGCCGCCAGGTTTTCCACTTTGGTGTAGATCAGCGCCGGGCGGTCGCCCGGGCGCGAGTATTCATGCTTGCGGCTCATCTCGACCAATGCGGCATCGCGCTCCGCCGCACTCGCGTACCAATGCGTGCGCTGCCAGTCGGGGCCGCACAATTTCGCGAACGGGTCGCCGGTGCGCAGCCCGACGCGCACGCCAAAGGGCTTGGGCAAGGTGGTTGAGGCCTGTAGCAGATTGTGGGGGTTGGATATGCCCATGAACGCTCACCCTGGCAAAAGCTGGACTGTACGCGAAAGATCGCTATTCTAATGACAAACCGCCTGTGGCAGCGGGCCGCTGCCGGGATACGCCATGAACGACGCTACTGCTGCCAAACACTTCGTCAACGGCCACGCCCTAAGACCACCGTTTCCTGCCGGGCTCAAACAGGCCGTATTCGGCCTGGGCTGTTTCTGGGGGGCCGAGCGCCTGTACTGGGAACAGGAGGGCGTGTACTCCACCGCAGTGGGTTACGCCGGCGGCACCAGCGTCGACCCGGATTACAAGCTGGTTTGTAGCGGCCGCACCGGTCATGCCGAGGTGGTGCTGGTGGTTTACGACCCTCAGCGCATCAGTTACCCCGATCTGCTGAGCATCTTCTGGGAATCGCACGACCCCACGCAGGGCATGCGCCAGGGCAACGACATCGGTACGCAGTATCGATCGGTGATCTATTGCTATGACGCGGAGCAACTGCGCGCCGCCGAGGACAGTCGCAAGCAATACGCTGCAGCGCTGGCGGACGCCAGGCGCGGGAGCATTACCACCGAGATTCGCGATGCGCCGACCTTCTATTACGCTGAAGACTATCACCAGCAGTATCTGGCGAAGAATCCGAACGGGTACTGCGGCATTGGCGGCTGTGGAATCCCGTATAAATCAGAGGTTTCCGCTACCTCCACCTGAGGCGAAGCTGGTGAGCTGTGGATTCCTAGATAGAAACACGGCCGATGGGCGTATTTCTGCGGGAATATGCCATGTTTTTCCGGCGTCACCGTCTACCGGAATTCTACCGGTTAGCTGGTCCTAGGAAAGTACGCGGGGAAGAAGTGGCAGGTCAGTCTCTGAACCGAACCTTTGGCGGCTTAGCGACACGGCTCTTCCGGCGAAACCAATTCCGCCTGTATTGGCTTTTCGTGATGCCAGTAACCTCTGACCAATTGACGCCCCTGACAATCTGGGAAATGGTGGCAGAGCTCGCTCCGTAATCACGAGCGATTCGAGCTTGCGACACATCAGTAGAGTAATAGCGACGAACAATTCTTTTCACCTGAACAACTGAAAAAACGGCGCGTGGGGCTGCTTTCCCGATTGGCCGCTTCTTGTTTTTGTATTGCAACTTCATCATGGCTCTTCGTAAGCCAAGCTTCTGGTGGTACGGGTTTACACACCGAGTGGATTTCGGGACCTACATATCAATGCGATCATTAGCCAGGCAGTATCGAAGGGCCTTCGAATATTTGTGATCGCACCGGATGGTGCTGAGCTTGCTTTCAAATTGAGCCCAACTAGGCAACGTGCGCAGATCATTGTTCCTTC
>JAYUZE010000021.1:0-4003 GCA_043752035.1 Gammaproteobacteria bacterium | reverse complement strand
ATCGCTTCGCGCAGCACCGTACGGCTTACGCCCAGCTCTCGCATCAGCTCGGGCTCGATGGGCAACGCTGCACCTGCGGCGTAGTCGCCCTTTAGGATGCGCAGGCCAAGTTTTTCGACGAGCCTGCCCAGCAAGCGGCGGGGCGGGCCCTGGGTGCTGGTCCTCGAGCGAGCACGCTGCATCGATGCGCGCGGCAGCAACCGCGAAGGCGCTTTCGTTGACATAGGCGCAAAGGCTATCATACGATGACAAATGCGTGGGCAGTCACGGTCCGCCATCAAGAAGCCGTGGCTGAACCCTGTATCAAGACCCCGTAGAGGGTGCCACTAGTTAAGACGTAAGTTTTTCCGGCAGCGCTCGCGGAGCCTTCAACTCCGGAGGATCGAATGTATTCTCAGGTGATCACTGATCTGACAAGAGCTGGGATCCAGGTCAGAGAGCTGCATGGCAACGGACATGTCGCCGTCATCCCAGCCGCCGGCCGGATCCTGGCGCTGGCCTTCTCGGAGGCAGGACCAAATCTGCTCTGGAGTAATCCCGCTCTGGGCGATACCGCGCTGGTCAAAGCAACTCCGGAGAAGCTGGCGGGTGGCTTCGGTGGCGACCGGCTCTGGTTTGCCCCGGAGCTGCGGTATCACTGGATGGGCGAGCCCGATTGGCGCGGTCTGAAAAACTACCAGGTGCCCAAGGACACGGACCCTGGTCGATATGCTTTTCTTGACGTCGGGCCGGACGTGGCGGCTTTGGCGGCGAAGGGCAGCCTGCCTGTCCGGGGCAGCGACCAGCTCCTGGATTTTTCAGTCGAACGGACAATCCGTCTGACCGACCCGCCGCTGTCGTTCAACCACTCGCTGATGCGCAGCGTGGACTACGCAGGCTTCGAGACCGCACAGACATTGACCATTGACGAGGGCACCCGGTCCGGCGAAATTGACCTGTGGCATATACTGCAGCTGCCGGTCGGCTCGGTCCTGGTCGTGCCGTTGCGGTCCGGTCATCAGACCGAACCCTTGTCCTACGGACTGCCCGGTGCATGGCAGGCGACGCCCAATGCGCTCGTCTGGCGATTCCAGGGTTGCGCAAATGCCAAGCTCGGCATCGCCGCCGCGGCACTCACCGGCCGTGCCGCGGTTTTTCGCAGGCTGGAGGCCGACCGATGGTGCTTGATCGTCCGGCAGTTTCCAGCGGATCCAGCCGCCCGCTATGGAGACCACCCGCATGGCGTGCCGCGAGCTGACCAGGTCTTCCAGGCCTGGGACGGCATGGGCGTTGGCGAAATGGAGTATCACAGCCCAGTGCTGGATGCCGAACGGGGTCCGCGCACTTGGCAGGACCGGGATTACCTGTGGGCGTTCGGCGGATCTGCGGATGCAATCACGGCGCTGGCAGATTCCCTGCTGAACGTCGATGTGCGTTCCTTTCTCACTCAAGGTGAAGACTCAGCATGACCGGTCGTTTGCAGGACAAGGTCGCCATCGTCACCGGCTCGGGCCGTGGCATTGGCGCGGCCATCGCCGCGCTGTTCGCCGAGCAGGGCGCGCACGTCGTCGGACTGGATCTGCAGTATGGTGCCGATTGCGGCGCCGGCACGCTCAAACTGACGGTCGATGTGACCCAATCCGATCAGGTGGCTGGCGCCATTGACCGGACGCTGGAGCGTTTTGGCCGGATCGACGCGCTCGTCAATAACGCCGGCGCCAACGTGTTCGCCGAACCGCTGCAACTCACCGACGCCGACTGGGAGCGCTGCTTCAACATCGATCTCAAGGCGGCCTGGTTAGTCGCTCGAGCCGTGTTGCCCTCCATGCTGTCGCAGCGCTCCGGAGCCATCGTGAACATCGCTTCGGTTCATGGGCACAAGATCATCCCGGGCTGTTTCCCCTACCCTGTGGCCAAGCACGGTCTGATCGGACTGACGCGCGCGCTGGGAATCGAATACGCCGCTCGCGGAGTCCGGGTCAACTCCATCTCGCCGGGCCTGATAATGACCCCGCAAGTCGAGGCATGGTTTGCGGCCCAACCTGACCCGCAGGGCGAGCGGCGCCGCCAGATCGAGCTCTCGCCATGCAAACGCATTGGTACACCCTCCGAAGTGGCCTACACCGCGCTGTTCCTAGCAAGCGACGAGGCGCGCTTCATCAACGCTGCCGATATCCTGATCGATGGCGGGCGCGCCCAGCTCTATCAGGACGGTGCCTCATGAAGATCACCAGGCTCAGCACGTATCGGGTGGCGCCGCGGTGGATGTTCCTGAAAATGGAAACGGACGCAGGGTTAAGCGGCTGGGGTGAGCCCATCGTCGAAGGCCGGGCGCGCACGGTCGAGACTGCGGTGCACGAATTGTCGGAGTACCTGATCGGCAGGGATCCGGCGCGCATCAGCGACTTGTGGCAGACCCTGTACCGCGGGGGCTTCTACCGCGGCGGTCCGATACTGATGAGCGCGATTGCAGGTATCGACCAAGCGCTATGGGACATCAAGGGTAAGGCACTCGGGGTGCCGATCTACCAACTGCTCGGCGGCTTGGTGCGCGATCGCATGAAGGCCTACAGCTGGGTCGGCGGCGACAGGCCGGCTGATGTCATCAGCAGTATCCGCAGGCTTCTCGAGGCGGGATTCGATACGTTCAAGCTCAACGGCGCACAAGAGCTCGCGATGATCGATACGCCGCGAGCCGTCGATGCCGCCATTGCCAGGGTCGCGGAAATCCACGGCGCCTTCGGCAACTCGATCAGCTACGGACTGGACTTCCACGGCCGTGTCAGTGGGCCGATGGCCGGCGTGTTGCTGCGCGAGCTTGAGGCTTTTCGCCCGCTATTCGTCGAGGAGCCCGTATTGCCGGAGCAGGCGGAGTATTACCCGCGCCTGGCGGCCAAGACGTCGATTCCATTGGCGACTGGCGAGCGCATGTATTCGTGCGCCGAGTTCAAGCGTCTGTTGGTAGCCGGTGGTATCGCCATCGTGCAGCCCGACCTCTCCCACGCGGGTGGTATTACCGAATGCTACAAGATCGGTGCCATGGCCGATGCCCATGACGTGGCACTGGCACCTCATTGCCCATTGGGTCCGATCGCATTGGCGGCATGTCTGCAGGTGGATTTCGTCTCGCGCAACGCCGTCTTTCAGGAACAGAGCATGGGTATCCACTACAACGAGACTGCCGACCTGCTCGACTATGTGCGCAACAAAGCTGATTTCCGCATCGACAACGGGTTCATGAACCCGTTGCCCGGAGCAGGACTTGGCGTCGATATCGACGAAGACCGCGTCGTCGAAGCCAGCCGCCGCGCATCGGATTGGCGCAGTCCGTTGTGGCGCCACGCCGACGGGAGTGTGGCGGAATGGTAGCGGCGAGACACCCGGACCGGCCGGCACCGGTCGCGGCAGTCGCCGACCAATACAATGCTGGATACGTCTGGTTGATTGCCTCTGTCGCCGCCCTCGGCGGGCTGCTGTTTGGCTACGATTGGGTCGTCATCGGCGGCGCGAAACCGTTTTACGAACCGTATTTTCACCTCAACTCGGACACCCTGATCGGCTGGGCCAACAGCTGCGCGCTGGTCGGGTGCCTGCTCGGCTCGATCGCGTCCGGGGCGGCGAGCGACCGCTTTGGACGCAAGAAGCTGCTGATCCTGGCGGCGTTCTTGTTTGCGGTTTCGTCGGTCTTCACCGGCTGGACGCACAGTTTCGCGGCCTTCGTGACCTGGCGCATCGTGGGCGGCATAGCCATCGGGATGGCCTCCAATGTGTCGCCGACGTATATCGCCGAGGTCAGCCCGGCTGCCCTGCGCGGGCGCCTGGTGACCTTGAACCAAATCGCTGTCGTTGTGGGACTTCTCGCGGCACAGATCGTGAACTGGCTGATTGCCCAGCCGGTCCCCGACAACGCCACCGCGGAGAGCATTCGCCTCTCGTGGAACGGACAAACGGGTTGGCGATGGATGTTCATTGCAGTCGCCGTCCCTTCGATCGTTTTCTTCCTGAGCGCCTGGTTCATTCCGGA
>JAYUZE010000020.1:0-3516 GCA_043752035.1 Gammaproteobacteria bacterium | reverse complement strand
GCGACGGCGTGCGATATTGGCAAGCCCGTGACGCAGCGTCAGGGCGGCGCTGCGGCGCGCGAGCCCCGCCAGCCGTACCAGCAGTGCGCCGCCCAGCCCAAGAAACAGGATCATTACAGCCAGGGCCGCGACAAAGCCCAGGCTCAGCAGCCACTCGTTGAGCGTGCTATAGACCACCGCAACCACCGCTAGCACGGCGGGCAAGAGCGACAGCCACAGCGCCGCCGGTGGCGGTCCGATATCACGCCCCAATACCCGCAGCGCCGGCACCCTTGTGAGCTGCAGCAACGATGGCAATGCGAATCCCGCCAGCATGGCTACGGCCACGACCAGGCCAATGAGCACCGGCGTCCATCCGGCCGGCGGCAGATCGGTGCGCAGAAAGCCCGCCAGCGCGCGCAACAGCCAACCCTGCGTCAGCCAGCCCAACGCGCCACCGATCACGGTGGCGACCAGCGCCAGCAGCAGCAGCTGCAGCACAGTGACACCCAATACGAAGCGCCGCCGTGCGCCCAGCGTCTTCATCAGCGCCACGGGATCGAGATGACGCGCCACATAGCCGCGCGCACTCATGGCCACCGCCACTGCGCACAGCAGCACCGCAACCAGGCTCGCCAGCGAGAGGAAGCGTCCGGCGCGCTGCGAGGCAGCGCCGATCTGCGGGCTGGCATCGCTGACATCGGCCCAACGCTCGCCGCTGCGCTGCTGCGCTTCGAAGTCACGGTGCAGCGCGGCCAGCTTGGTGCTATCACCGGCCAGCAACAGCGCGTACTCGACGCGACTCGCCGGCTGCAATAATTTTGTTGCGGCCAGGTCCATATAGTTGATCAGCAGCGCTGGTGCGAATTCCACAAACGCCGAACCCTGATCGGGCCGCGAGCTTAAGATGCGCGTCACGCGCAGCGGCAAGGCGCCGATATTGAGTGTGGCGCCGACGCCCGCGCCCAGCGCCGCCGCCAGGCGTGAGTCGGGCCAGCATTCGCCACTGGCCGGCAATTCATGCGTAGTGGTACCGGCGCCGAAAGGCTGCGCTGCGATTTTCAGCGCCCCACGCAGAGGATAGCCGCTGCTGGCGGCACGGACGTTGGCGAGCTGGCTCTGCTCACCATGAAACACCACCGACAGCAAAGTCGTCAGCTGCGCGCTCTGCAGTTTCTGCGCCTGCGCCTGCTGTGCCCACTGCGGCGCGAGCTTCTCGGGTGATTCGATGCGTGCATCGGCCGCCAGCACTTCGCTGGCCTGGGCCTGCACCGCGCGACCGATGCGATCGACCAGAAACCCCACACCGGTGAGCGCCGCCACGGCCACGCTGAGCGAGGCCAGCAATACGGCCAGCTCGCCCGATCGCCACTCGCGACGGAGCGCGCGTAGGGCCATACGCAGCAGATGCATGTTCAGCCCGACGCCGCGCTGTCAATGAGTGCGCCACCGTCCATCGTCAGCACCCGTTGGCAGCGATCGGCCAGTGCGCGATCGTGCGTCACCAGCACCAGCGTGGTGTCGGCATCCGCATTCAGATCGAAGAACAGCTGAATGATGCGCTCGCCGGTGGCGGCATCGAGATTGCCGGTGGGCTCATCGGCGAACAGCACCACCGGTGCACCGACCGATGCGCGCGCCATCGCCACACGCTGTTGCTCGCCGCCCGAGAGCTGACGCGGATAGTGCCCCGCGCGCCCTGCCAGCCCGACACGCGCCAGCATCGCCTGCGCCAATGACGCCGCATCGCGCCGGCGATCGAGCTCGAGTGGCAGCATCACATTTTCCAGCGCGGTCAACGCTGGCAGCAGATGGAACGACTGGAACACGAAGCCCACGCGCGCCGCCCGCAGGTTCGCGCGCCCGTCCTCATCGAGCGTGGTCAGATCCTGCCCCGCCAGCCACACCTTGCCCGAGGTCGGCGTATCAAGCCCCGCGAGCAATGCCAGCAGCGTGGATTTTCCAGCGCCGGAGGGCCCGACGATCGCCACGCTCTCGCGCGAGCGGATCTCGAAGCTTACTTCACGCACAATGGTCAGCAGACCCTCCGGGCTGCTAACCTGCCGTGTCAATCGATCGGCCTTGAGTACCATGTCGCGCGTCATTGCAATCCTGTTGTGTTTGCTGCTCACAGCGCCGGCGCCTGGAGCCGCGCCCGCGCGCGGCACACCGGCGACCGCCAAGGTGATCCTGGTTTTCGGCGACAGCCTGAGCGCCGGCTACGGCCTGCCGGTCGAGCAGGGTTGGGTCAATCTGCTCGCCATCCGGCTGCGCAAAGAAGGTTACGGTTTCCAGGTAGTGAACGCCAGCGTCAGCGGCGAGACCACGACCGGCGGACTCGCACGACTGCGCCGCGCCCTCGACACCCACCACCCCGCAATCGTAATTCTGGAGCTGGGCGCCAACGACGGCCTGCGCGGCTTGCCGCTGGCTACGACGCGCACCAACCTCGAGGCCATGGTGAGCATGGCTGCGAAGTCGCCACGCCACACGCTGCTGCTTGGCATGCGCATGCCGCCCAACTATGGGGAACGCTATACCACCAGCTTCGCCGCCCTGTTCCCGGCCGCCGCCCGCCGCCCGCGCGTAACGCTGCTGCCCTTCTTCCTGGAGGGCGTAGCCGGCAATCCGAGGCTTATCCAGGCCGACGGCCTGCATCCAAACGAGCACGGGCAACCGCTCCTGCTGGATAATGTCTGGGCGGGCCTGCAGCCGCTACTGCGATCCAAGGGGGGATAGCGGCATGGTCAAATTCTGGGTGAAACAATACCCGGCGGGTACGCCCGCGGAAATCAACGCCAACGAATACAGCTCGCTCAAGGAGCTGATCGACGGCAGCTGCGAGCAATACGCCGCGCGCACTGCGTTCATGCAGATGGGCCAGCGCCTCAGCTATGCCGAACTCGACCAGCTCTCCGCACGCTTTGCGGCCTGGCTGCAGCGCCGCGGCCTGCGCAAGGGCGATCGCATCGCCATCATGCTGCCCAATATCCTGCAGTACCCGATCGTGATGTTCGGCGCGCTGCGCGCCGGACTGGTGGTGGTGAACACCAACCCGCTGTACACGGCCGTAGAACTCGAGCACCAGTTGCGCGACTCGGGTGCCGCAGCACTTGTGGTGCTGGAGAATTTTGCCGCCGTTGCGCAGGTGGCTATTCCTGGCACCTCGGTGCGTCACGTGATCGTCACCGGCGTCGGCGACCTGCTGGATTTCCCCAAGGGCGCGCTGGTGAACTTCGTGTTGCGCTACGTGCAGCGCAAAGTGCCCGCCTGGCGCATCCCCGGCGCCTATGCCCTCGCTGCGCTGCTGAAGACCGCGCCCGACAAACCCGAACCGGTCGAACTCGGCCACCAGGATATTGCCTACCTGCAGTACACCGGCGGTACCACCGGCGTGGCCAAGGGCGCAATGCTGACGCACGGCAATATGGTGGCGAATATTCTGCAGTGTCGCGCCTGGTTTCTGCAGGTACAGCTCGACAACACCACCTATGTGTGTGCACTGCCGCTCTACCACATCTTTTCGCTGACCGCGAA
>JAYUZE010000019.1:0-3007 GCA_043752035.1 Gammaproteobacteria bacterium | reverse complement strand
CAGTGAGGCGGGTTTTGAACTGCATATCCACGGGTGAGAACTCGCTCGGCGAGTCGGCTCAGTATAGCCCAAGCCATGCACGTGCCGGCCCTACGGTGTGAAAGGATCCGAACACCACGATTCGATCTTCGGGAGCGGCGATGCGGCCTGCCGCGGCACAGCCCGCCGTGACGCTTGCACACTGCGCAACATCCTGGCACTCCGGCGGCAACCGCTCGCGCAGCACGGAGGCCGAAGTTCCGCGTGGCTCGTGCTCCGTGCCACAGAGGATCCATCCGGCAAATTGCCCGGCCAGCGCCGCGCCGATTGCGGCGACGTCCTTGTCCGCAAGGATACCGGTGACCGTCCAGGACTTTCCGGCGCAGGGGCGGCCCTGCAGCGACGCGGCGAGTTGGTGTGCGGCCGGTTCATTGTGCGCAACGTCCAGGATCCATTCGGGGCGACTGCCAACAACCTCAAAACGCCCGGCAAGACGCACACTTTGCAGCGCCAGCACCACGTTAGCGCGACTCAGTGGTGGCGCGCGCGCGCCCAGCGCCTCCAGAGCCGCCAAGGCATTGGCGGCATTCAAGTACTGCACGTCGCCCGCCAGTGCCGGCGCCGGCAAGTCGCCAAACTGCCAACGCTGGCCGCGATAATCCCAGCGGTCCACCGCCTTGCGAATGACGCGATAAGTGGTTCCGATCTGAAAGCGCGGGCAGGCTAACGCGGCACACGCCTGCAGCACGGACCGCGGCAGCTGCGAAGAACCCAGAATCACCGGGCGCCCGGCGCGCAATATGCCCGCCTTCTCGCGGCCGATGTCCTGCAGGGAATCGCCGAGCCAGTCGCGATGATCCATGCCGATCGAACAGATGACGGCGACGTCCGCGTCGATCAGGTTGACCGCATCGAGCCTGCCACCGAGGCCCACCTCCAGCAGCATCAGATCGAGTTCGGCGCGCGCAAACAATTCGAGAGCCGCCAGTGTGCTGTACTCGAAATAGGTCAGGCTCGTGGAGCCGCGTGCCGCCTCGACCCGCTCGAACGCTTCGATCAACTGGTCGTCGGATACTTCGGCACCATCGATACAGATTCGCTCGTTGTAGCGCAGCAAATGCGGCGATGTGAAACTGCCGACGCGCCAGCCTGCCGCTCGAGCTAACGCCCCGAGCAGTGCAACAGTGGAGCCCTTGCCGTTGGTGCCGGCAACCGTGATAACCAGGCAGCGAGGATGATCCAGCTGCAGCCGCCGGGCGACAGCGGCGACGCGCTCCAGCCCCAGATCGATGCTGCGGACATGCACCCGCTGCTGCCATTGCAGCCAATCGTGAAGCGTTCGGCGCAGCACCGGTCCGCTCAGGCGACCGTTTCCGGTATCGCGCGGGGCACGCCACGCAATAGATGCAACAACGACGACAGGCGACTGCGTTGATCGCGCCGGTCGACAATCATGTCGATGGCGCCATGCTCCAGCAGGAACTCGCTGCGCTGAAATCCTTCGGGCAAAGTTTCGCGCACCGTCTGCTGGATGACGCGCGGGCCCGCAAAACCGATCAAGGCGCGAGGTTCTGCGATATTGACATCGCCTAACATCGCGAGACTCGCCGAAACTCCACCGGTGGTCGGATCTGTCAGCACCGAAATGAACGGCAGATGCGCTTGCGCGAGCCGCGCCAGCGCGGCGCTGGTCTTCGCCATCTGCAATAACGACAGCAGCGCCTCCTGCATGCGCGCACCGCCGCTCGAAGAGAAACAGACCAGCGGTCGCTGTTCCTCGATGCAGACATCCACCGCGCGTTTAAAGCGCTCGCCAACTACCGCGCCCATCGAGCCGCCGAGAAACTGAAATTCAAAGGCGCAGGCAACGATATCCATGCCTTCGAGTTTGCCCGCCAAAACGATCAGCGCATCTTTCTCGCCGGTGCTCTTTTGCGCGGCGGCGAGACGATCTCGGTAGCGTTTGCTGTCCTTGAATCTCAATGGATCCTCAGGAGCGATTCTGGCGCCAATTTCGCGCAACTCGCCCTCGTCCAGGAATTTGCTCAGGCGTGCCCGCGCCCCGATGCGCATGTGGTGACTGCACTTGGGACAGACATTGAGATTGCGTTCCAGCTCGGCGCGGTACAGCACCGAATCACAGGCAGCGCATTTCATCCATAGACCTTCGGGAACCGAGCGCGTGCGCCGCTCCGTTTTGATCCTCGAAGGCATGATCTTCTCAAACCAGGACATGTTTACCGCCAATTCAGCCCAAGATCATGATACCGGATCGGTGGCAACGCGAACGCGGACGGATAACGCACGGACACCAGATACAGACCCTCCGGTGGTGCGGTGGCGGCGCTGAGGCGCCGGTCACGGGCGGTGAGTATCGCCGCGGCATCGGCTGGATCGCGCCCGCGCAGGCCGATGTCCATCAACAAGCCGGCCAGATTACGCACCATATGCTGCACAAAGGCGTTCGCCGTGGCCGTAATGACGACCCAGGTGTCGTGGCGCTCGACATCGAGTTGCTGCAGATGGCGCACCGGGGAACGCGATTGACACGGTGCGGCGCGAAATGACGAGAAGTCGTGCGTGCCAAGCAAATGCCGCGCCGCCTCCTGCATACGCGGCGCATCGAGCGGCCGCGGATGCCAGCAGGCACGCCCATCGATCAATGCCGATCTCTCACGGCGGTTGAATATCCAGTACTGATAACTGCGCGCCTCAGCCGAATACCTCGCATGGAAATGATCGGGAACAGGTCGCACGAATCGCAGGCTAACGTCGCGCGGCAGCGCGCCGTTCACGCCGAAAGTCCAGCCCCGCAGACTGCGCGCCGCCGTGGTATCAAAATGTACAACCTGCCCGAGTGCATGGACGCCGGCATCGGTGCGGCCCGCGGCGATGAGCGCGATGTCGTGATCGGCGATCTGCGCGATCGCCTCTCGCAGGGTTGTCTCTACCGAGCGCGCATGGCCTTGGCATTGCCAGCCGGCGAACGCGCCTCCGTTGTACTCGACACCGCAGGCAAATCGCTGCG
>JAYUZE010000018.1:0-23617 GCA_043752035.1 Gammaproteobacteria bacterium | reverse complement strand
CCATGGTGGACCATACTCAAACTCGAGTGTCGCAGTTGCAGCCATCGCCGAGCGCAGTTCAGCAATTCCCGCAGCGTGCCGCCCATCGTAAAATTCGATGGTGCCATTGAGCGCATCGGCCATCGCGCTCGCCTCAGCGATTTCACCAGCACTCGTGGCGTCATACCAGGCCGCGGTAACGATCAGTGGCCTGTCGCCGGCCACATCGCGCCGTGCGCGCAGTGCAGCCAGTGCCGCACGCGCCTCGATGAGATCGCCCCTGGCAGCGGCGGTAATGCCGCGGGCGAAATCGTGCGCTGCGAAGTAACCCATCGACGTGACGCCGGTACTATCGACCGGCGTGCGCGCATCGGGACCGGTATCGCCGCGCGTTTCCACCAGCCAGGTGGCGCGCGCGAAAGCCAGGCGCAGACGGTTGTCCTTTGTGGCGCTAACCTCGACGTCATGCGCCACGGATCTGACCAGTACCTCGGCCTCGGGGCGCTGGTTCTTCTGCAGGTAGGCATATTCGAGCCAGAGTAAGGCGTGGTAGCCGCCATCGCCTTCGGCACGCGATACCTTGAGTGAGCCGATATTGGTCTCGATCGCGTCGTCCCACATGCCCAGCGCAAAAAAGATATGCGAAGGCATGTGCTGCGCATGCGAGGCGGCCGGCGCCACTTTCGCGTACAAGCGGGCAGCCCGCAAACCCAGTGGTGCATGCACCGGATCGTCATAGGCATGGATCAGATAATGCAGCGCGCCTGGATGGCGCTGGTCCTGCTCGTAGACGGCCTCGGCCTCGGCGGCCGCACGCATGTAGTTGGCCACGTTACGCTTGCCGCCCGAGAGACTGAGCAACGAGAGCGCATAGAGTGAACGGGCATCGAGGTCTGCAGGGAAGTCGTGTGCCATTCTGGCCAGCGCATTGCTGTAGTTCGCATCGCGCTCAGGCTTTTCGCCCGCGCCATAGAGTTGCTCGACCGAGGCGAGATAGGCGCGTTCGCGTGCGGTCGGCGCCCGCGCCAACCGCTGTTCGGGAGTTGCCCCCAATGTTGCCAGCGCCGAACGCGCGGCGGCAGTGTCCTGCTCGCCCCATAGCGCGTGGTTATAGGTCAATGACTCGCCCCAGATCGCCATCGCGAAACCGGGATCGAGGCGCCAGGCTTCCTGAAAGGACTTGCGCGCCGCTGGGTACTCGAAGCTGTGCAGCAGCAGCAGGCCGCGCAGGAAATGCTGCTGCGCCCGTGGCGAGCCCGAGGTCGGAAAATGGATTACGCCGAGCTGGCCCTTGACCTCGTCACGGGCCTGATGTGCCTGATGCGCAGGGTCGTGCGCCGGCGCCGACATCGCCGCGCTGCAGCCCAGGAGCATGATCGCGATGGCGGAGCTGCGTTTCACTTCAGGCCTCCGCGGCTGTTGTAGATAGCTGCAATTGCTGTTCAGGCGAGCTGTACTGGGCGACAATGTAGCATGGACAAAACAGGCAAGCCCAGCGCGCTGGGCGGCGTCCGCATACGCTGGCGCATTTTCTCGCTGCTGGTGGGCTTCGCGGTCATCGTCTACTTTCAGCAGCGCAGTCTCTCGATCGCGGCCGAGCGCATCATGCCCGAGTTGTCGCTCACGCAGATGCAGATCGGCTGGTTGCAATGGGCCTTCGTGTTCACCTACGGCTTCCTGCAGTTTCCTGGCGGCGTGTTCGGTCAGCGCCTCGGCGCGCGCCGGGCGCTGACCTCGATCCTGCTGGTGGCGGTGCTGGCAACTGCGCTGGTGCCGATCGCACCGCTGGCGTTCAGCGGTACGGCATTGTTTGCCGTATTGCTGGGGACGCAGTTCCTGCTAGGCGCCGCGCACGCACCCTTCATGCCGGTGTGCGCTGGTGTAATGGCGACCTGGCTGCCCTCACGCCGTTGGGCACTGGCGCAGGGCCTGCACACCTGCGCACTGCAGATCGGTGCGGCGATGGCGCCACCGATACTGGTAATACTGATGCAGGCCTTTGGCTGGCAGCGTGCGCTGTTCTGGGCGGCGCTGCCGCCGCTGCTGCTGATTGCATTCTGGCTGTGGTACGCACGCGATACGCCGCGTGAACATCGGGCGGTATCCGCCACTGAGCTGGGCGAGCTGGGCACGCCGGTCATTCCTGACCGCGATTCCGGATTCAGCTTCGGTCGTATTTTTCACATACTGAGCAATCGCGACCTGCAGCTGCTCACCATCTCCTATATCTGCATGAACTATGTGTTCTACTTGCTGGCGAGCTGGTCCTTTCTATATCTCATACAGCAGCGGCATTTTACGGCACTGGAAGGCGGATGGCTGGCAAGCTTGCCGCCGATCGGTGCTGCGATTGGCGCCGGGCTTGGCGGCAGCATCACCGACGTGCTGGCGCGGCGCTTTGGCACCCGCTGGGGTTATCGCGCGGCGCCGCTGATTTCACTGCCGCTGGCCGGCATGTTGCTGCTGGTGGCCATTCGCATTCCGAGTGCCTATTCGGCGGTGGTGGCAATGGCGCTGGCCTTCGCTGCGGTCGAAATCACCGAGGGTGCCTACTGGGCCGGCACGATGCAGATCGCCAGGGCCGATACCATGGCCGCGACCGGGGTGCTGAATACCGGTGGCAATCTCGGCGGCATCATCGGCATTCCGGTGGTGGCGTATTTATCCGGCCATGGCTCTTGGGACGCGGCCTTCTTCATCGGCTTCCTGTGCGCACTCGCCGCCGCGCTCGCCTGGCTGGGTATAGACCCTTCGCGCTCGCTGCAGGCGCGCCCCGTCCGCGGGGTATGACTTGAAGCACCGCTACTCGGCCGCCGCGCTGGCGCGACATGCCCTGACCGGTAAGCCCTGGCCGCGTGTCTGGCGTGCCGCGACGCCGCGATCCGACTACGACGTGATCATTGTCGGCGGCGGTGGCCATGGCCTGGCTACGGCCTACTACCTGGCCGCGAATCACGGCATCACGCGCGTGGCCGTGCTGGAGCGCTCGTATATCGGCTCGGGCAATGTCGGACGCAACACCACGATCGTGCGCTCGAACTACATGATGCCGGGTAACACGGAATTCTTCGAGCATTCGCTCAAGCTGTGGGAAGGCCTGTCACACGAGCTCAACTTCAACGTGATGCTCTCGCAGCGCGGCCAGGTCGTGCTCGCACATGGGCCCTCGCAATTCGATGTGCTGGCACGCCGCGGTAACATCATGCGGCTCAATGGCATCGAGGCCGAGTTGCTGGAGCGCGAGCAGCTCCGTCGCCTGCTGCCCTATCTCGACTATTCCGCGGCGTCGCGCTTTCCAATCTACGGTGGTCTGTTGCAGCGGCGCGCGGGTACTGCCCGTCATGACGCCGTGGCCTGGGGCTACGCGCGCGCTGCGGATGACTGCGGCGTCGACATCATCGAGCACTGCGAAGTCACCGGCTTTGAGCGCAATGCCGCTGGTATCACAGGTGTGCGCACCAGCCGCGGCACCATCAGTGCCGGCCGAATACTGATCAGCGTCGCGGGACACTCCTCGCAGGTTGCGGCAATGGCGGGCCTGCGCCTGCCCGTCGAGAGCCACCTGTTGCAGGCCTTTGTCACTGAGGCGATCAAGCCACTGGTCGATCATGTGATTTCCTTCGGCGCGGAGCTCTTCTATATCTCGCAATCGGACAAAGGTGGCCTGGTGTTTGGCGGTCACATTGACGGCTTCAACACCTACACGCAGCGCGGTCAGTTCCCAAAAATACAGAACGTGGCCGAATGCGCGGTGGCCGTGATGCCCTCGATCTCGCGGCTGCGCCTGCTGCGGCACTGGGCTGGCATCCAGGATATGACGCCTGATGGGAGTCCGTTCATGGGCCGGACGCCGCTCGCCAATCTGTGGCTGAACGGCGGCTGGTGCTATCAGGGATTCAAAGCCACGCCCGCTGCGGGCTGGTGCATGGCGCACACCGTGGCCCACGGCGAGGAGCATCCGTTGGTGCGTCACCTGTCGCTCGATCGTTTCAGATCTGGCAACGGGCATGACGAATATGGTCATGGCAACTGGACCTACAAGCAGTGATGTCATGCTGATCATCCCCTGCCCACAGTGCGGCGCACGCGACTATACGGAGTTTCGCTACGGTGGTGATGCCACGCGGCCGAGGCCGGCGCATGGCACCGGCACACAGGATGAGTGGCACGATTACGTGTTTGTGTTCGACAACCCCAAGGGATTGCATCGCGAGTACTGGCAGCATGTGCAGGGCTGCCGTCAGTGGCTGTTGGTTGAGCGTAACACCGCCACCAATGAGGTCGGCGGTGCGCGCCTGGCGCGCGAAGCGCAGCATTCATGAGCGGCATTTCCAGCAGGTTGCCCACCGGCGGTCGCGTGGAGCGCGGCGCGGCACTGGATTTCGAGTTCGAAGGTCGCACTCTTGCGGGTTTGCGCGGCGATACGCTGGCCTCGGCCTTGCTCGCAAATGGCATCACGCTGGTCGGGCGCAGTTTCAAATATCACCGCCCGCGCGGCTTCCTCGCCGCCGGCGTCGAAGAACCCAACGGCCTGATGACACTTGGGGTCGGTGCCCGCACCACGCCCAATGTGCCGGCGACCACCACCGAGCTGCACGCTGGCCTGATCGCCCGTCGGCAAAACGCCTGGCCATCGGTGGACTTCGATTTCAAGGCCCTGCTCGGCGCCCTGGCACCGCTGTTGGGCGCAGGCTTTTACTACAAAACCTTCATGGGTCCGCGGCGCGGTTCCTGGATGTTCTACGAGCCCTTCATTCGTCGCGCGGCTGGGCTAGGTCAAGCACAACACGAGCCCGATCCAGATCGCTATGAGACCCGCCACGCCTATGCTGATGTGCTGGTGATTGGCGGCGGTCCGGCAGGGCTCGCGGCTGCAGCCGCGGCAGCAAGTAGTGGCGCGCACGTGGTGCTGGTCGAGCAGGACCATGCGCTCGGTGGTGCGCTGCTGTCGACACCGGTCACGAGCGCCTATGAGTCGTGGCGACTGGCGCTCGTCGCCGCATTGCGGGTGCAGCCCACGCTCGAGGTGCTGATGCGCTCCACGGCCCTCGGTGTCTACGACGGCACCATGGTGGCGCTGCTCGAGCGGCACGATCATGCGCCTTGCGATGCGGGCCGCGGCGAGGCTCGCGAGGTCGTGGCCTTGATGCGCGCCCGGTCCGTTGTCTATGCCACCGGCGCCCTCGAACAGCCGCTGCTGTTTGGCGACAACGACCGGCCCGGCGTGATGCTGGCCGGCGCCGCGCGCAGTTTCCTGAACCGCTACGCGGTGGCGGCAGGGCGTCGCTCGGTAGTCGCCACCAACAATGACAGCGCCTGGCAGACAGCGCTCGATCTGGCAGCTGTCGGCATTCCGGTAACTATCCTCGATCAACGCGCGAGTGCCGATGCGAGGCTCTGTGAGCGCGCCGCGAGCGCGGCTATCAATGTGCACTGGCTGGCGCGGCCGCTCCGTGCGCTGGGCGGCAAGGCCGTAACCGGTGTGATCGCGGCGCTTGAGGGTGGCAGGCGGGAACAGCATTTCGACTGTGACCTGCTGTGCGTGTCCGGCGGCTGGACGCCGGCCGCGCACCTTACTACGCACACCGGCCGCAAGCTCGTGTACCGAGCGGACATCGATGCCTTCGCACCCGGTGAGTTGGATGCAGGTCATTTTGCGGCAGGTGCAGTTACCGGACATTTCGATCTCGCCACTACCCTGCGCGAGGCGGTGGCGGCCGGTGTTGCCGCGGCTGCCCACGCGGGCTATCCGGCGGCAAACCTGCCATCGACAGTGCTGCCCGTGCCAGGTCAGCCTTGTGGATTCGAACCCGCAGGCAGCGCGCCGTTGCACAGCCGTGGCAAGGCCTTCGTGGATTTCCAGAACGATGTGACCATGAACGACCTGGTCGCAGCGCACGACGAGGGCTATGAGTCGGTCGAGCACCTCAAGCGCTACACCACGCTGGGCATGGGCACCGATCAGGGCAAGACCAGCAACAGCAATGCGATCCGGCAGATGAGCCTGCTGCAATCAGCAGCCGTTAGCGAAACCACGACCTTCAGGCCACCCTACGTGCCGGTGTCGGTGGGCGCGTTGGTCGGGCGCGCCATCGGCGAGCACTTCCGTCCGATCCGTCGCTCACCGCTCCATGACTGGCATGTGGCGAATGGTGCGGTATTGATTGAGGCCGGGCCGTGGCTGCGCGCCTGGTACTACCGCTGGGCAGGCGACACCGCGGCCGCGGCCTATCGGCAGGAAATGCGTCTGGTGCGCTCGTCCGTGGGCATCTCCGATGTGTCGTCGCTCGGCAAGATCGACATCCAGGGTCCGGATGCCGGCGAATTGCTGAACCGCGTCTATGTGAACGGCTTTGCGTCGCTCGCGCCGGGCAAGGCGCGCTACGGGGTGATGTTGAACGATGACGCGTCGGTACTCGATGACGGTACTACTGCGCGACTGGCGGCTCAGCGCTATTTCATGACCACCACCACTGCGCAGGCGGGCGAGGTGATGTCATGGCTCGAGTTCCTGCTGCAGACGGCGTGGACCGATCTTGAAGTGCAGGTGGTTTCCGTCACGGACCAATGGGCGGGCATGTCGCTGGCCGGGCCGCAGGCGCGCGCGGCACTCGAGCTTGCATTGCCAGGGCTCGATTGCTCCAACGAAGCGGTGCCTTACATGAGCGTGCGCGAGCTGGCATACGAGGGTGTGCCGCTGCGGCTATTGCGCCTCAGTTTTTCAGGTGAGCTTGCGTACGAGCTCTATGTGCCAGCCGATCATGGGGTCGCGCTGTGGGAACGCCTGCTGAGTGCTGCCGCACCGCTGGGCATCAAGCCTTATGGACTCGAGGCCCTGGCGAGTCTGCGCATCGAGAAGGGGCACGTGGCCGGCCTCGAGCTCGATCATCGCAATACGCTCGATGATCTGGGTCTGGGAAGGATGGCGGCGCGCGATAAGACTTTCGTGGGGCGCGAACTGCGCGCGCGCAGCGAATTGCAGGCGCCGGGACGCTGGAGCCTGGTGGGTCTCGAGTGCCTGGAGTCCGGCCAGCGGCTGCGTGGCGGCGCGATACTGTTCGCCGACGGCGAGCCACAGGCCGGCCACGGACGCGGCTACATCACCTCAGTGACCTGGTCCATCGAACTCAATAGGTACATCGCGCTGGCGCTGTATAAGGGCGGTTTGGCTCATGTGGGCGACACTGTGCAATGCGCCTATCCGCTCAAGAGCGAAACGGTACGCGCTCGTATCGTCTCGCCGCTGTTCGTGGATACCGAGGGAGCGCGCCTGCGTGTTTGAACGGGTATCAGCGCTGGATCAGCGCCTCGCCGCCGGCGCTCGCACTGCCAGTGGCGGCGCCAGCGCGCTGCGCATCTGCAGGCGTAGTGGCTGGCATCTGGTACAGCTGGGAACTTACGGTGGACGTAGCGCGGCGCTCAATGCGGCGCTGGTGGGCGCGATGGGCACTGCCCTGCCTGTCTCGTGCTCGCAGATGTTGCGCCATGGCCGGCACCAGCTCTACCGCGTTGCCGCCGACCAGTACTGGATCGTCACCGAAGACGCCGCCCTGCCTGCGGCGCTGGAGCGCACCGTTCCCGCGGAAGCGGGCAGTGTGACAGCATTGTCGCATGCACGGGTACGCATCGCGTTGGAAGGCAGTGCGGTCACGGCACTGCTCGGCAAGCTGGTGTCTGTCGATCTTAGGCCACAATCCTTCGCGGTCGGAAGTTTTGCGCAGACCGGCCTGCATCATGTCGGCGTGCTGCTCGAACGGCTCGGGCCGACGAGTTTCGAACTGTACGCACTACGTACTTATGCGGCATCGACCTGGGACTGGTTGATCGATGCCGCCCTGCCCTTTGGATATGAGGTATGTTCCGCATGAAATCACACACCCGGGTGGTAGTCATCGGCGGCGGCGTCGTCGGCTGCAGCGTGCTCTATCACCTGACCAAGGCCGGCTGGAAGGACGTGGTGCTGCTCGAGCGCGATCAGCTCACCTCCGGCTCTACCTGGCACGCCGCGGGCGGCTTTCACACATTGAATGGTGACCCGAACGTCGCCAAGCTCCAGGGCTACACGATCGCGCTCTACGACGAACTCGAGAAGATTTCGGGCCAATCCTGCGGGCTGCACCGCTCCGGCGGCCTGCTGCTCGCCGACACGCCCGAGCGCATGGAGTGGCTCAAGATGGCACATGCACGGGCGCGCTATCTGGGCCTCGAGACGGCGCTGCTGTCGGCGCGTGAAGCCTGCGAGCTGTTGCCGCTGATCGAGGAGAAATACTTTGTCGGTGCAATGCTCGACGCCGCCGATGGCAATCTCGATCCTTATGGCACGACCCATGCCTATGCCAAATCGGCGCGCATCGGCGGGGCCGAAATCCACCTGCAGACCAAGGTCACGGCGCTGTCGCGCCGCAATGATGGCAGCTGGGATGTGATCACCAACCAGGGCACGATCAATGCCGAGCATGTGGTCAATGCCGGTGGCCTGTGGGCGCGCGAGGTCGGCCGCATGGCCGGCATCGAGCTGCCGGTGCTGGCGATGGAGCACATGTACCTGGTGACCGACGAGATGCCGGAGGTAGTGGAGTTCAATCGCGTGCGCGGCCGCGAGCTGCCGCACGCAATTGATTTCAAGGCCGAGATCTACATGCGCCAGGAGAACAAAGGCATGGTGCTGGGCACCTACGAAATGGCCTGTGTTCCCTGGCAGCCACGCGCCACGCCCTGGGATTTCGGGCCAGAGCTGCTGCAGCCGGATCTGGAGCGCATTGCCCCGTCGCTGGAAGTCGGTTATCGCCATTTCCCGGCGATGGAGCGCGCTGGCATCAAGCGTGTGGTCAACGGGCCCTTCACCTTCTCGCCCGATGGCAATCCGTTGGTGGGACCGGTTCAGGGATTGCCCGGGTTCTGGTGCGCCTGTGCGGTGATGGCGGGTTTCAGCCAGGGCGGCGGCGTGGGGCTGGCGCTCTCGCAATGGATGGTCAATGGTGACCCGGGCTTCGATGTATGGGCGATGGATGTCGCGCGCTACGGCGAATGGGCTACGCGCCGCTATACCAATGAAAAGGTGCGCGAGAACTATTCGCGGCGCTTCTCGATCCGCTTCCCGAACGAGGAACTGCCAGCTGCGCGTCCGCACCAGACTACGTCGCTCTACGATGTGATGCTGTCGCAGGGCGCGGTGATGGGCGATAGCTGGGGTCTGGAGACGCCGTTGTGGTTTGCGCCGCCCGGTGTCGAGCCGATCGATAAGGTGTCGTTCCACCGCTCCAACGATTTCCAGCACGTGAAGACCGAGTGTCTGGGCGTGCGCAACGGCGTGGGCGTCACGGAAATCGCCAACTTCGCCAAGTATGAATTCACCGGCCCCGGGAGCGAAGCCTACCTGGCGCGACTGATGACCAATCGTATGCCGCGCGCCGGGCGCCTAATACTCACACCGATGCTGAACCAAGCCGGCAAGCTGATCGGCGATTTCACGATCGCGCGGGCTGGGCCCGAGCGCTTCCTGATGTGGGGCTCATCGCAGGCGCAGCTCTACCACTTGCGCTGGTTCGAGGCACAGCTGCCAAAGGACAATTCGGTGCGCATCCGCCGCTACGACATGGGTCTGGTCGGCCTGTCGCTGGCGGGTCCGCGCGCGCGCGAGGTACTCGAGAAGCTGTGCGATGAGGATGTCAGCGGCACAGCCTTCAAGTTCATGGACTGCAAGACCTTCGACATTGCCAACGTGCCGGCGCTGATCAATCGCGTGACCTATACCGGCGATCTGGGCTACGAGATCTGGGTCGCACCCGAATACCAGCGTCGCCTGTACAAGGCGATCAGGGAGGCTGGCAGCACGCTGGGCCTCGTCAACTTTGGCATGCGGGCGCTGCTGTGCCTGCGACTCGAGAAAAACTTCCCCACCTGGTACCGCGAACTGCGCCCGATCTATGGTGCCATCGAGGCGGGGCTCGATCGTTTCATCGACTTCGACAAGCCCGACTTCATAGGCAAGGCCGCAGCGCTGCGCGAGCGCAGCGAAGGCGGTGCCCTGCGGCGGGTCAGCTTCGTGGTGGCGGCGGCCGATGCCGACGTGCTGGGTGATGAGCCGATCTGGCACGATGGCAAGGTGATCGGTTGGGTCACTTCCGGGGGCTACGGCCACTTCGTCGATCGTTCGCTGGCGCAGGGCTACGTGCCGCGCGCGCTAGCGACCGAGACGGGCGAG
Source organism: Gammaproteobacteria bacterium (assembly GCA_043752035.1). GTDB lineage: Bacteria > Pseudomonadota > Gammaproteobacteria > Steroidobacterales > Steroidobacteraceae > FEN-1191. Next base: position 13,434 of record JAYUZE010000018.1, on the reverse strand, counting down.
CGGGCCTTCGAGATCGAGATCATCGGCGAGCGTCGCGCTGCCACCATCATCGAGCGGCCACTGTTCGATCCCGAGGGGTTGCGGATGCGCATGTGATGCGGAGCCCTCTGCTATGAGCGAGCGCACGCAAGCCGCAGCGCGATGTGCCGTGCGGCTTGCGGATGATAAACTCACGTGCCCAACCGCTCGTTCTTAAGGGGCTCCAAAGCACCGAGGCCGCCGTGCGGCCGTCTGCCTTAGGTACACGCACCACCACGCAACGCAATGCGTTATCATTTACCACCTACCCTACTCTGGAGTTAATGCCTATGCCTCGCAAGAAACGCACTCGTAGACTGTGGACCGCCGCCGACGTGAAAGTGTTGAAATCCCTCGCGGGAAGAAAGTCATTGGGCGCTATCGCCCGGATACTCAAGCGCACGTCGCAAGCCACGCGCCGCAAGGCCACGACCCGCGGCATTTCTCTGGCGATGAAGTAGAGTCTTCCGCCACTGGACTAACCGTCGAAGGGCACACCGTGCCTGTGGCCCCTTAGGTCGCCCCCGCTGCGCGGAGCCTTTCAGGCTTCGTTGACGCATTGAACTCCAGGCGGTAGAGCACCTTGCTTGAACTTAATGGGTGTTCAGGACTCGGCACGGGTACCTCTTCCCCAATCTCGATCGAGGCGGGCTCATTGTCGTTGCTAACAAGATACATCGTGGGCAGAGTTGTGCCGTGGCTCGTAAATGTACAAGCAAGGAAGACGCCCTGGTCGAACGGAATTTTTCTCCGGGCCAAGCGATCGGCAATGTGTTTGTCACCGGGCAGATAGAAAGTGCATGTAACGACATGCGTTTTGTCGAACGCACTGGGCCCAAATAGCGAGAAACCGTGCCCCGCCTCGACGACAATATTGGTCGTCACCGTGCTCGTTTCGTGCGGTGTGTCCCGCGTTGCGCCATTGCTTATTTCCTCGATCTTCCAGACGGCGTGGACGGCGATAGGGTGGACTGATGCGAATTTCATGGTCTCGGGCTGCGCCGCCCAGGCGGAATACCCCGCGACTCCGACTAATCCCATCGAGATCCATCGGCCCACCCGTTGTCGCCAAAGACCGGGTAATGCTCGGCCCAGCAGGGTAATGCGCTCTTGCAGCGGATGAATCGGGCGCCAGTGGCATCCAAGGGGGTTGAGGCATGCCAAGGCATTGGGGACTTGTGCTTTGAATAAGGCGCGGGCGTAGCTCTTGGAGCGGGCGCCGAGATGAGCGAGAACCTCTGCATCCCGCGCCAGTTCCTGATCAAAACGAAACCGACCGTGTACCCAATACATCAGAGGATGGAACCAGACCAGGCACAGCGCGAACGAGGCTAAGGCATTCAGCACATGGTCCTTGTGCAGCCTATGTGTAGCCTCGTGCGCCAACACGAGGGCCTGCTCATCGGAGCTATAATACGTATCAAAGTTTGTGGGCAATACGATCTGGGGTCGCCAGAAGCCCACCAGCATCGGACTGGTGGCGGCAGGGCACCGGCACAGACCATCCTGCGCAGGCACCAGCTGACCGAGCTTTCGCGAAAACATCCATTGGCGCCAGGATAGGATGCCCAGCGCGGCTAGGACACCTGTCGCCCAGACCCCAGCGAACAGCGCCGTGTAGTCAAGACCCACTCCCGGGTGAATTCTCACTGCGGCGCTGAGTACATCAGAAATGACCGGCATGTCAGGGAGCGACCACGTAGTGACGCCGGCCAGAGGACGCCTCGCAGGAAGTAGAACGGCCAGCGCGCTGACCGGTATCAGGGACCAGAGGCTATAGGCAACCTGGGCCCCGGCGATACGCCTTAGGGGTTTACGCAACGTGGCCGCCAGCGCTGCTGCGGCGCTTGTCGCGAGAGTCATCGCGATTAATGCATCGACGAGCTCAGCGTTCATCGTCGAGCGCCTCGATGACCCGTTTAAGCTCGGCGATGTCTTTCTTGCTCAGCTTCCGATGCTGACTGAAGTGCGTCACCAGCGGTGCCACTCGCCCGCCAAACAGGCGATCCAGCAGGCTTTTGCTCTCGGTGGACAACCACTGTACACGCTGCAGGACAGGTGAATAGAGATACCGCCGCCCGTCTTTCGTCGCCCGAATGGCCCCTTTCTTCAGCAATCGATTGAGCAGGGTTTTGATCGTGGAGTCCTGCCACGCCTGCTGGCGGGCCAACGCACTTATCACCTCCTCTGTAGCGATCGGGCTGCGGCGCCAAAGGACCTCCATGACGACGGACTCGGCGTCACTGATTGACATGGATTCTTTCATGTGTTGCCCCCAATACAAACTAAACGGCTACATCTGTAAACACAAATAATGATTACAGGCGTAATCGATAATGTCAAGAGCATTGAGAATTCGTTAAGGACCGATTCGCAACTGGACAATAAGGAGGGGTAGTCGCGCCGATATCTTTTGGACCGTACCAGCCAGCACTCCCCTCTATAGCCTGCCGCCAAACGTGGCGCAGGAGCGGGCCGTCCAGCGCTTGGGAACACCCGAGCGCCTTATAGATCAAGCCATCAGACAGCTGGCACTCAAGAGTTGCGGTGCGCGCTGGCCAGTCGCGGTCTGCCGACCCATGTCAGTAGTGACGCTACTGGTTTGTATTGCTGCCATGTTGCTCTCATTGATCGCGATAGACTGGGTGATCGATCATTTCCATCTGACACTCATCCAGGTTCCTCATGTGCTGCGCGCGGTTGTCGACGGGCAGTGCGTACTCGTACGCCATGGCTTGCTTCTGGTATGGGCGGCATTGTGGGTCCGCTACGCGCTGAGCGCTGCTGAGTAGCTTCCCTGATATCATCAATGCAAATTGATCGACGAATACGGTTATCATGTAAGAAGCTATCAGGAGCCGAACAATGCCGACTGAACGTTCATCCACATCGACAGCCAAGATAGCGATCGTCACAGGAGGTAGCCGCGGCCTCGGCCGCAGTACTGTACTCAATCTCACAAAGCGAGGTGTTTATTCCATATTCACCTACAACTCCAATCGTGCAGCAGCGGCCGAAGTGGTGGCCGCAGTCAATGAGGTGGGAGGTAAAGCTATTGCATTGCAACTGGACGCTGCCAATGTTCGCAGCTTTGACTCGTTTGCGATCGACGTACATAAAGCCCTCAGTGACTGGGGCGCGGCCCGCTTTGATTATCTCGTCAATAATGCTGGCACTTCACACCACGCTGCGTTCGATCAGGTGACCGAGGCAGAGTTCGACAGCCTCTACAACGTCCATTTCAAAGGGGTCTTCTTTCTAACGCAAAGGCTCCTTCCGCTCGTCAACGATGGCGGGCGAATCGTGATGATCTCATCCGGTCTGGTTCGCTTCGCTTTACCGGGGAGTTCAGCCTATGCCTCCATGAAAGGAGCTATTGAAGTTCTCTCTCGCTATCTGGCGAAGGAGCTGGGTCCGCGCCGGATCGCGGTCAATGTCGTCGCTCCTGGCGCAATCCAAACGGATTTCAGCGGCGGCATGGTGCGCGACAATCCGACCGTGAACAAGATGGTTTCGGACATGACTGCGCTCGGCCGCGCCGGAATGCCCGAAGACATCGGCCCTATGATCGCGTCGCTGCTCTCCGAGGACAACCGCTGGATCAATGCTCAACGTATTGAGGTCTCGGGCGGCATGTCGATCTAGTCGCGGGACGCAGAGTTGCAGGCAATGCCCGCCGGTGCCATGCTAAGGTCACGGCCGACCGCAACGGGGCACCACAGACCAAATGATTTGTCGTGTCGTCGTTATTCAAGGTAAGTTTCGGGACGAATGCCAGGCTCGACAGCACTAGGGGCTTGCGAGTCCCGTGCTTCACTCCCAAAATGGCGCCGCGTATGATAAAGCTCATTCTCGAGTCCGTCCTGACGTGCCCGGCCTGCGCTCACGCGCACCTCGAGCTCATGCCCGAGGATGCCTGCCAGTATTTCTATGAGTGCACGCACTGCGGCGTCCTGTTGAAGCCCAAGCCGGGTGATTGTTGCGTCTTCTGTTCCTACGGCACGATGAAGTGCCCGCCGATTCAGCAAGGCGGCACCGATTGCGGATGCGGCCCTTAACGCCGGGCTCACCGGGCTCATCGTGTGTTTCCGTGAAGGGCTGGTACACGCGGAACCTCCGGGTGGGCACGCCTCCTCGCTTAGCACGAAAACCTATTTATCATGCGTAACAGAGTTGTATCTGGCTGGGCGTTTGCGCGCACTCAGGAATTAGTCAGTGCTGGAGTTCCTACAAAAATCTGGACATTCTCTGACGAACTGGAACCACCCCTGACGGCCAGAATCGCCAATCAGTACTCCCACGGGCGCGCAGTCCTTCGCGCCCTGTTGTCAGTTCTTTCGGTTCCCTGCAGCAATCTGCGCGCGAATGAACGCGATCGCTTCGCTCCAATCCTTGCTGCCGTGCTCGCTCGGTACTTCTTGATTCAAGATCGCAAGCGTCATCTCGGCCACCTTGATATTGCCGACGCCCGCGTATCCCCGGGTCACGGCGTACATGAACTCAGGGTCCTTGATCAGAGAGTTTCGTAGCTCCTGCGCACGGCGGCCCGCGAAGGCGGCGCCGGAAAAATTGCCGGTGTGCGAGTAAGCGATTGCAAGGGACCGGTTCGGCTCCCATTGCTGGTCGTAAAGTTTCAGTGAACGTTCCGCATAGGGAATTGCCTCCGCATAGTCTCCGATCAGCATCAGGTAATTGGCGACTTGCTGGCCGGCCGTGGGTGCGTCACTGACGTTAGCCGCCGCCGCAAGAAATTGCGGCTTCAGCGCACGAACCTTGTCGATTGGGAGTGGCGTCTGCGCGCCGAACACGCGGAGTTGCACTTGCAACTTCAATAGCGCCGCAAACTTCGCGCATTGCGGTGGCCAGCCGCTGGCCCTGTTCAGGAGCTCGAGCGCGGTCTTTAAATTGCCGAGCGCCATCTGGATCACCGCCAGCCGAAATTCATACGCACCTGTGCCCCTGCAGGTCGGCTCGTGGTCCTGCCAGCTCTTGAGCAGAGCAGCATTATCCTGCGTGCGACCTCCGGCAATGCTGTCCGTATAAAGGTGGTCCCAAATCGCTTCGCACTTGGCTAAGCGAGCGTCAGCGCTGAACGCTGCCATGGGGAGAAAAATGACTGCCGCCAGGAGCCGGTGACTAGTCATGGGCGTTCACATTCCAAAGGTGGAATCATCGAAGCTACAGGATACAACAAGATACCTAATCTGTAGGCGGTGGCGACTTCAGCAGCTCGCCCACTACGCACTACCCATCAATGGGGTGACCTGCCCTGTAGGGGGCCCCTTGATTTCCGTGCCAAAAGGGCCGGTACTTTCTCTCGGTAATTCTAGCGCATGACGCTGCTTTCCTTAGACCAGTCAAAGACTTGCTGTTCGCCGTATTGATGGGCGTAGGGTGCCGCTTATCGGCAGGCACCATGTGAACGATTGGCAGTCCACGTATCTGGGCCGGCGCGCGTTGCCACGGGATCTGAGCGGCTTCGAGATTGAAGCCTTCTTCACGTATTCCGAGCCTGAACGCCGCGTCATTGCCGACGAGCGGCGCACGCCTGCGCTCAAGCTTGTCTTGGCGCTGCAGATCGATTTTTTTGCGCATGACCGGTCGTCCGCTGGAAGTCTTGCGCGTGGTGCCGCCGGCGTTATGGCGCCATCTGGGCACACAGTTCAGCATCGAGGCGCCCGAACTAGCCCCGCTGCGCACGATGCACCGCCGCCGACGCACGCTGTTCGTGCATCAGGATCTGGCCAGCGCGGTATCGCCCCGACGCGCACCGAGGAGACCAATCTGCGCGGCGTATTCACCTTCCCGATTGAGCGGTACCAAGCCCAACTGCCACCGTCACTTCCGGCAGCAAAATCACGCGCCCTTCGCGAATAAATGATCCCTCAAAACGCCCAGAAATGCCATTCTTGCACTGAACAGCATGCCCTTTCTATTCAGAAGCTTACAGGCGTGCCCCGCATTTCCCGCGAGAATATCAGGGGTAAAGTACCGGCACTTTTGGCACGGAAATCAAGGCAACCCCCTGTTCGACGAATTCATGAAGCGCATCTGGTCCGACGACTCCTGGAGAACCTGGTCTCGCACCGGCGTTGAACGCCCATCGTCCTCGCGGTGCGCCGCCCCGCCGACCCCAGACGTTCCCTGCAGTCCATAGCGGTCTACGCGGCGAACCCGTTCGCCGCAACGCCTTAAGGGAGTTGGTGTACACACCTGACCCATCTCGACCAGAAAACGCTCTCGGCACCAGCGACAACCACGCCACTGGCCCAGCGGCTAGTGTCCCGGCCCCTGCAGCATCGCGTCGGCACCGCCCAGCAGGCCGCGGCGCGCGCGCCGCATGGTGACGACGCCGCCAAGTATGCCGGCGACCAGGAAAATCACCGCGATCATCTGGTTGTAGTAGACGATCGCAACCAGCGAGACCAGTGCGATCACCAGAGCCACGATCGGAAACAGCGGAAAGGCGGGCGTCGTGAAGGGCCGCTCGAGTCCGGGTTCGATGCGGCGCAGCCGGAACAGGCTGGCAAGACTCAGGATGTACATCACTATCGCGCCGAGCGCCGACATGGTGACGATACTCGCCGTCAGCGGCTGTCCGGATATCGTAATCAGGCTGTCGGAGTAGATCGCGGCGATGCCCACGACACCGCCGGCCAGGATAGCGAGGTAAGGCGTGCGAAAGCGCGGATGAATCGCCGCCAGCGATTTGGGCAGAATACCAGCGCGCGCGAGCGCAAAGATCTGGCGCGAGTAGCCCATGATGATGCCGTGGAACGAGGCGATCAGCCCCAGCAGGCCGATCCACACCAGCAGGTGCAGCCAGCCGCTTTTCGCGCCGACCACGATCTTCATCGCCTGCGGCAACGGGTCGTTGATGTTCGCGAGGCGCTGCCAGTCGCCCACTGCACCGGCAAATATCATTGTGCCAAAGGCCAGGATCACCAGCGTCAGGATGCCGGCGATGTAGGCGCGCGGGATGGTGCGTTTGGGATCCTTTGCCTCCTCGGCCGCCATTGCTGCGCCCTCGATGGCTAGGAAAAACCAGATGGCGAACGGTATCGCACCGAACATGCCGCCTACCGTCGCTAGTGAAACCGTGTCGTGGCCCGCCCAGCCATTGGCCGTGAAGTTGGACCACGAGAAGCCGCCCGCCACTACACCCATAAACACCAGCAGTTCGCCGATCGCCAATAGGGTGACCACCAGCTCGAAGGTTGCGGCGATCGTGACGCCGACGATGTTGAGCCCCATAAAGACGAAATAAGCGCCGACCGCGGCGCTGCGGGCCGAGAGCGCCGGGAACTGCACATTCAGGTAGGCGCCGATCGCCAGCGCAATCGCCGGCGGTGCAAATACAAATTCGACCAGTGTGGCGAAGCCGGCAAGATACCCGCCGAGCGGTCCGAAGGCGCGATAGCTGTAGGCGAAGGGCCCACCGGCATGTGGAATCGCGGTAGTGAGTTCCGTGTAGCTGAAGATGAAAGTCGTGTACATCAGTGCGATGAACACCGTGGTTACGAGAAACCCCAGTGTGCCGGCCTGCGACCAGCCATAGCTCCAGCCGAAATACTCGCCCGAGATCACGAGTCCTACGGCAATGCCCCACAGGTGCAATCCACCCAGCGTGCGCGCGAGTCCGGGCTTGGTATCAGTCATGCTGCCTGCACCTCGGTAGAACCTGTTGTTCGAGCCAGTTGCGGATTTCCAGCCGTCGCACCGGTTCGCTCGATATCGATGGGCCGAGCCCGTGCTTCCACAGCAGCGGGGAGTCCGTGGGCTGCCGCTGCAACTGGCGCAGTTCTGCGGCAAAACCCTGTAGTGCCGCGAGATCGTGAAACAGCCCCTCTTCCACCAGCGTGGCACCATAGCGCTCGGCAGCGCCAGCGATGTCGAGGTAGTCGTACTCGGGGTGATACTGCACACCCCAGAAAGTGCCGCGACGATGCGTGAATACAGCAGCCTGCAAGCCCATCTCATTGCTGGCCAGCAGCGTCGCGCCCGGCGGCAGCGCCGCGATCTCGTCACGATGAATGGTCGGGGCCTCGAACACGGCTGGCTTGCCGGTAAACAGCGGATGCGCGCGCCCCGCATCGCTCAGCAATATTCGGCGCGCGAAGCCGAACTCCCTGCCGCGCGGGTTTTTCTGCACCTTGCCACCGGCGGCGGCGACGGCAATCTGCAGTCCCCAGCAGCTGCCGAAGAATGGCACGCCGGCCTCGAACACCGCAGTCGCGATCTCGATCTGCCGCTCTACCGGACCACCGCCGTTGTAGACGTTCAGCGCCGAGCCCGTAATGGTGACGCCATCATAGTCAGCCAGGCTGACGCCTACAGGTAGCGCTGGCGCCGCATCGGCCGGACGAATGATGTCGCAACGCAAATCTGACATCAGCCGCTCGAGCACCTGCGCGTAGCCGGCGCCGGAGTCATAACCCAGCGTGGCCTGCTGCCGGGCGCGTATCTCCGCGACATTGCCGTCGACCACCAATATGCGCGGCGCCGCCACGAATCAGGCCTGCATCGAGAGTTGACCTGCGACCGCGGCGCGAAAGATCCGCTCCAGATCTGCGGCACCCACCGGGATCGGATTGCCCGAAGCGGAGGGATCGATCGCGGCTTCGGCGCCGATGATCGCAGCCTTGTCCGCGCTCACGCCGATCTCCGCGAGCGTGTGCGCGATACCGAGTTCGCGCCGCAACGCCAGCACCCAAGCGTACAGGCCTTCATAGCCACGTTGGGGCAGGTTGAGCACGCGGGCGATGAGATCGCACTTGGCGGCTATGGCCGCGCGATTGAACTCCATCACGTAAGGCAGCACCACCGCATTGGTGAGGCCATGGTGTGTGTTGAACCACGATCCCACCGGATGGGCGATGGCGTGTACGCCACCAAGCCCCTTCTGGAAAGCCGTGGCACCCATCGATGCCGCCGCCAGCATCTGTGCCCGCGCCTCGATGTCGGCGCCATTGGCGCAGGCGCGTGGCAGGTAGGTGGCGACCAGGCGCATGCCCTCGAGCGCCACGCCATCGGCGAGCGGATGAAATCCGGGCGCGCAGTAGGCTTCAAAGCAATGCACGAAGGCATCCATGCCAGTGGCGGCAGTGACCCAGCGCGGCAGCCCCACCGTGAGCTCAGGATCGGAGATCACGATCCGCGGCATCATCAGGGGGTGAAAGATGATCTTTTTCTGGTGCGTGGCCTCATTGAGTATCACACCGGCCCGGCCGACTTCAGAGCCGGTGCCCGCCGTGGTCGGTATCGCAACCACGGGGGCAATGCCTGCAGGGTCGGCGCGCGTCCACCAGTCACCGATATCCTCGAAATCCCACAGCGGCCGCGTCTGACCGGACATGAAAGCGACCACCTTGCCGGTATCGAGCGCCGCGCCGCCACCCATCGCGACCACGCCATCGTGGCGGCCGGCGCGGTAGGCGGCGAGCCCGGCCTCGGCATGCGCTGCGGTCGGATTGCCCTGCACGCCGCCGAACACCGCAGCGCCATCGAGCGACGCCGCGGCCGCGCGCACCATTGGACTCGCGAGCAGCCCCTGATCGGTCACGATCAACGGCTTCGTGATGCCCGAGCGCTGGCAGGCCGCCGGCAACTCGGCAATGCGGCCGGGTCCTGCCCAGATTGTGGTCGGATAGTTCCAGTTACCCTTGATAACGGCTGTCATGTCTTGACCCTGAAATGATAGGACTTCGGTCGCGTCAGCTGCTCGTAGCCCACTCGCGACAGGGTGCAACCGCGACCTGAATTCTTCACTCCGGTCCAGGCCAGCGCCGGATCCAGGTAGTCGCAACGATTGAGAAACACTGTGCCAGTGTCGAGCTGATCGCCCAGCGCTTCGGCCAGTGCGACGTCTGCCGAATAGAGGGCCGCCGTCAACCCGTACTCGCTATCGTTCATCAAGCGGATGGCTTCCTCGTCGGAGTTCACCCGCATGATACCCACCAGCGGCCCAAAACTTTCCTCGCGCATCACCGGCATCGAATGATCGACGTCGATCAGCACCTGCGGCGCAAGGTACGGTGTGCCGGCGCGGTTGGCCGGAAATCGGCGCTCGTCGATCAGCTGCCGCGCGCCGCGTTTCACTGCATCGCCAACCTGGCCCCGCAGGAACTCGGCCGCCGAGGCGCGCACTACCGGACCGAGCGTGGTCTCAGGATCGAGCGGCGAACCCAGCTGATAGCGATGAGTCAGCTCGACCACGCCGTCGACGAACTGCTGGTACACCGGTGCCGCTACATAGATGCGCTTGATACCGCAGCAGGACTGCCCGGCGTTGAAAAACGCCCCATCGGTGAGTGAGTCGATCGCCAGTGCCAGATCGGCATCGGCTCGTACGTAGGCCGGATCCTTACCGCCGAGCTCCAGGCCCGCGGTCGCAAAGCCCTTGCCGGTTGCTGCCACTACCGCGCGACCCCCGGCGACCGAGCCGGTGAAACAGACCGTGGCAACGCGTTGGTCGGCCATCAGCTGGGTGGTGTCGGCATGCGAGAGGCACAGGTGCTGATAGACATGCGCAGGCAGGCCCGCCAACGCCAAGGCCTCGCCAAAGCGCTCGGCGCACAACGGTGTCTGGTGCGAGTGCTTGAGTACTACCGCGTTGCCAGCGATCAGCGCCGGCCAGACGGCATTCACTGCGGTCAGATAGGGGAAATTCCAGGGCGCGACTACGGCCACCACACCCAGCGGCACGCGCTTGATCTGCCTGATGAACCCGACCTTCTCGCCAGGGTCGACGGGCGCGAGCGCGTTGGCGGCGATCGACTGCATGTAGCGTGCGCGCTCTTCGAAGCCGCGCACCTCGCCGGGAGCGTGCCGCACCGGGCGACCCATCTGCCAGCTGATCTCGGGCGCGAGGTCAGCGGCCCGGGCGACAAAGGCGTCGACGGCCTTGCCGAGCAGTGCGACGCGCTCAGTGAGCGGCCGGCGAGCCCAGTCGCGCTGCGCGGCGCAGGCGCGATCGAGCGCGCGGCTGATGGCTGCTGAATCGTCCAACGGCCGCTCGACGTAGATGCGGCCATCGACCGGGCTCGTGGTCTGCTGAATTGCCGGCATGGATCCTCGTCAGATGATTTCGAAGTAGCGGGATAGTTCCCAGTCGGTGATCGCCTTGCGAAACTCGCGTTCTTCCCACTGACGGGTCGCGGCGTAGTGTTCGACAAACTCCGCGCCAAACAGCTCGCGCGCAGCACCTGAGGTGGCCAGGCGTTGCGCGGCCTCATGGAGCGAGGCTGGCAGGTGTCGTTCCGGCGCGTGCTCCAGCGCATAGGCGTTGGCCGCGATTGGCGCATCGGGTTCGATGCGATGCTCGATACCCCACAAGCCGGAACCGATCGCGGCGGCTAACGCCAGGTAGGGGTTGATATCGGCGGCGGCGATGCGGTATTCCACGCGCTGGCTCGCTGGCCCGCCGCGAATTACCCGCAACGCTGTAGTGCGATTCTCGACGCCCCAGGTGGCCGAGGTCGGCGCCCAGTGCCCCGGAATCAGTCGCGAATAGCTGTTTACGGTCGATGCGACCATCGACAGCAGTTCAGGCATCAGGGCCTGCTGTCCGCCCACGAACCAGCGCATCGCATCCGACATGTCGTGCGCTTTTGTGGGGTCGTGGAACACGCTGCCGCCGTCGCTTTTCTGCAGCGACACGTGCAGGTGACCGCTCTGGCCCGGATATTTATTGGACCACTTGGCCATGAAGGTTGCCATCAGGCCATGGCGCTGCGCCAGCACCTTGGTGAAGGTCTTGAACAGCGCCGCGCGATCCGCAGCTTCGAGCGCCTCGCAGTGACACAATGCCGCCTCGAGCACGCCAGGGCCGGTCTCCGTGTGCAGCCCCTCGATCGGAAAGCGCATCGCCTCGCTGAGATCCAGCAGTTCCTGGTACAGCCCCGAGTGCACGGTATTGCGCAGCACCGAATAGCCGTAAAAGCCCGGTGTCATGGGCTTGAGATCCTGGTAGTGCTTGTCGCGCACCGAGTCGGGGGTTTCTGCAAATAAAAAGAATTCGAACTCGGCCGCGGCGCTGACGCTGTAGCCCATGCCCGCAGCGCGCGCCAGCACGCGGCGCAAGGTGGCCCGCGGACACACGGCCTCGGCGCGTCCGGCGAACTCGCACAGGAACAGCGCCGTTTTAGGCTCGAAGGGAATGTCGCGACCGGTCGCGGGCAGCACGCGTATCGGTGCGTCCGGAAAAGCCGTGTGCCAGCCGGTGAACTTCAGGTTGTCGATCAGCTGGTCGTTGGAGTCCCAGCCCAGTACGACATCGCAGAAGGCCAGGCCCTTGTCGAGTGCCGACAGGAACTTATCGCGGTGAATGTACTTGCCGCGCAGGATGGCGTCGCCATCGAACACCCCGACCTTGACGTGCTCGATACCGCGCTCGACCAGCATGGCGCTGATTGCAGCCTTCTGTTCGGAGTCCGCTGGTGGCATATCCTCTCCCTTATACATGATAGCCTGTCACTGCGTCGCCGAGGGCCGCACGCAGGCCCTGCAGGTGCCGCTCGTAGTGCTGCCAGCGGCCGGCGGAGGCCGAGTGGATTTTCTGTCGCACCTGCCATTTGCTGGCGGTGATTACCGCGCGCTCGGTCTGGTGGAAGTCGAGGCACTTCGGGTCCCAGGGCAGGCCGATGAACTCCAGCATCCTGCGGCTCGAGCTTTCCTGATCGGCAATCAGCGCTTCGTAGGGCATCTCCAGCAGGGCCGATGGTGGCAGCAGCGTGCGCCAGTGCGCCATCACCCGCAGATACTGGTCGTAGTAATGCGCCAGATTGTCCAAATCGTTCGCATAGGGGCCCATGCCAAAAAAGTTCTGGAAGTAGATGGACAGGCAGGTGTCGAGCGGATGGCGCTGCATGTGGATGATGCGCGCCTTCGGGAACAGGCCATGGATCATGCCGGCATAGAGGAAATTCGCCGGCATCTTATCGACCACGCGCAGCACGCCCTCGCGTGGCGCCTCGAGCCGTTCCAGATACGCCGCGCTCATGCGCTGCTGGCGCGCAGCACCGGCGGATCCGTCGCGCAGCGCCTGCTGCCAGTTGTTCCAGGCGCCATCCCAGAAGGCCACCTCGCCGGCGCCATGGACCGCTGGGTGTGAGGCCAGTATCTGCTCGCACAGCGAAGTGCCGGAGCGCGGCATGCCGACGACCAGCACGGGTAACTCGGAATCGGAGCCCTGAGCGCTGGCCCGCTGCAGGAATTGTCCGTCGATCGTGCTGATCACCTGCTCGACGCGTTGCCTGAACAGCTCGGGGTCGTAGGCAGAGCCGTAGCGTTTCGTGAGTTCATTGGCCCGGCGGAAATTCTCGAAGGCGTCGTCGTACCGGCGCAGGTCGTCAAAATACTTGCCGAGCGCATAGCGCAGGCTGATCTCATGGGCCAGCGGCGGCTGGCGAGCCAGCG
>JAYUZE010000017.1:0-13313 GCA_043752035.1 Gammaproteobacteria bacterium | reverse complement strand
TCGCCCAGCATGCGGTGGGCGATCGCCAGGCGCAGCAGCAGCGGCTCCATCGAGTCATAGGCCGCCAGCAACTGCAGTGCCTGTGCGGCTCGGCCCTGGCGGAGTAGTACGTCGGCGCAGGCAGCGCGCAGATAAAAATCTTCGGGCGCAATCGCCAACCCCTCGCGGAACCAATGCTCCGCGGACGCGTTATCGCCGAGGCGTGCAGCCATTTCGCCCAGCTCCGAGTAGCGCCACGCACGGACCGCCGGAGGGAGCGACTGCTGGCTCTGCACCTGCAGGCCTGCATACGCAGACTTGAGCTGGCCAGTGAGGCCGCGCAAGCCTTGTATACACAGATCGGAGACAACCGGATCTGCGGTGCCTTGCAAGTGACTACAGGACTCCATGGCCTCTTCGTAGCGGCCCAGCACCCGTAGAATGGTTGCCCGGGTCAGCCAGGCCTGCGCGTCGTCTGGCCGCGCCCGCAAAGCCTGGTCAAGTTCGCTGAGCGCCGCCACAAACTGATGGCGGCTTTGCAAAATCGTAGCGTGCAGAATCAACACCGGCGTCGCCACCGGCGAACGGGTCATCCATGGTGACAAGATTGCTTCGGCGTAACCAAGATAGCGCAAGTCACCGGTGGCCCTGGCTCTCGAAATATTGAACTGCACCAAAGGCAGGGCGAGCTCGAGTCGTGTTGCGGTCAAGGCACGCAGGTTGTCAGATTCATGTCGCGCGCCGGCTGGCACGTCGGCCAGCACTGTCGTCGCGCTGCTGGGCCGGTACGGTGAGGCTGGGCACACCGTTACCATGGCAACGGTCATCGCTGCCGCCAGAAAGGACCGCCATCCCCGGGAAATATGGGGATGGCGGTCGATTGTCAGCCTACGCTCAGTCACGCTTACATCACGTTGATACTGATCGGCTCAGCGGTCTCGCTGGTATCAGTCATCACAACCAAGCCGCCGGCAACCGGTCCTGGCTCAGTGGTCTCATCGAGACTGCGCGCCAGAGATAGCACCTGTGCCGTATCGAGCATTTGCGCACTGACTGGGGGTGGAGTCATGGCGGCCACTTGGTGACTGCCGCAGGCAGTCACCAAAGCCGCTGTCAAGCCCGCCACCAGGAAAGCCAGGTATCTGCGTTTCATGGCATTGACCTCAGTCATTCGCACTGGTGGGTGAGCCGCCCAGCGCAGTGTTCAGGTAAGGGAAAGCCGCCAGATAGTTCGCCGGATTGGCCTGCACGCCATCCGTGTAGTGCAGCTGTCGTGATCCATCCGATGAGGGATCCGGATCGTTCGCACTGCCGTCAAAGGGCGAGAGCAGAACGCCCATCGCCACGCGCAGTTCCGCGTCCACCACGTCGTCGATGGGCCGGCGGCCGTTGGGAAAGCCCGCGTTGTCGCCTCCCAGCACACCCAGATCGTTTTGCGCCACCATTGGTGTAGCGGCAATGCTGGTATTGAGACGCAGCTCTTCGGCCGGCGTCACCTTGGCGGGCTGATTCAATCCCTTGAGTCCAGTAAGGAACGCCGCCACCAGATCGCTGCGCGGATACACGTTTGGCGCCTTTACTCCGGCCGAGCCGAACAGCACCTGCAGCAATACAGGCAGCGATGGGTTGGTCACATAGTCCGCGAACTGCGCATCGTTCCTGGGGACAGAGGAATTCCAGCGGTCCTTATCGGGCAATCCGATCACCACCTCGTTGACCAGCGGCATCCCGAGGCGCGAGACCTGAGTCCAGGCGCCACCATAAACACCGTCCCGCGTCGGCGACTGCACAGCGCCAATGCTGGCCACGCTCTTCTCGCTTTCGGGCTTCGGGTTCAGCACGCTGCTCTGGCGCAGGCTGGCTGTCGTCCAGGCACCGATTACCGGATCACTCCCGGCGGTAAGGCAGGAGGTCGGAATCTCGAGAGCCAGCGAAGTCACGTTGTATCCCGCCAGTGAGTTGGGCGCGAGATTGCGGCCGCCACCGCCCACGCCACCCGGTGCCAGTTCTTCAGCCGGGTATTTGATATTCACCAAATCAAAAGTCTCGCCAAGGTTGACCACGAAACCGTCCTGCCGCTGACCCACGAAAACGCGGCCCGGTGAATTGCATCCGGGTATCGTGATCATGTGGATGAATTTGCTCGAATAGCTGGCGTAGTCCGGAATGGACTTGGCGCCAATATTGTCGAACGGCTTGGCAAAGGTTGAGCTGCCGCTCGTATAGTCGACCACCGCTTGCGCCATGCCGGCGCGACGATCGCCCCGTACCAGCGTCAGCGTGTAGGTTTCGACAACATTTTGCGCAGCGTTGCTGCTATCGCTCAGTTGACCGATGTTACTGAGCGGGACGGGAATCGACTTGCTGCCCGCCATGACTGCCAGGCCGCTGGTCGCTGTCTTGAATCGGAACTGAAACGTCAGCGCCTCTTTGCCGCTACCGGTGTTGTCGACGTGTATTTCGTACAGGGCGTTTGGATCCATCGTGTAATAATTGGGACCACCCTGGGGATTTTCGAATGGTTGGTAGCTGGCTATCAGTGTGGTGTAGCCCCCGCGGCCCGGCTCGTAACTGTTGAACAGGTAGAAGTCGGTCGCATCGACCTTGGGTCGGTTGGTAATGAACGGGGCTTCACGGTGGCTGGAGGCCAGCGCATCGAGAGGGAGTGCGGCCAGGCTGAGCAGTCCGACAATCCCCAAATATTGTCTAATCATACGGTTGTACTCCTGAGTTAAAAGGTCGCTGTCTGGAGTACTACGGGACTGACCGGGTAGTGGATGCAGCGGTCAGTCGAATAAGTTGCTGTTCGACGGCAACGCGCCTGGCCAGACAACCGGAGTGCCTTTTCTGGGGGACTAACCGCGTCGATGGTAGTATTTTGCCGACGGATGCCGTTTCCGACGTGCTGCGTGTCGTGCGCCTGGGCGGTGCCGTGTACCTCAATGGCGAGTTCACTGCGCCCTGGTGCGTATTGGGCAAGCCTGAAGCCAACTTTTGCGCCAGTTACCTGCCGCGTTCCGAGCGCGTGGTTTCATTCCATCTGATCACGGCCGGAGAGTGCTGGGCCCGTCGGTCGGGTGATCCTGCCTCGGAGCTGCTGGTCCGTGCCGTCGAGTTGCTGGTGGTGCCGCAAGGTGAAGCGCACATCATGGGGAGCGATCTGCGCGCGAGGCCGGCGCCGAGCGCGGCACTGCTGCTGGAGCATGTCCGATCGCGCCCTGGCGAAGTGCTATCACTCGCCTATGGTGGTGGCGGTGAGCGGACGCGCGTGATCTGCGGGTTCCTGGCTTGCGATGAGGTGTTGAGCAATCCATTGCTGGCCTCGCTCCCGCGGCTGTTCAAGATCGACATGCGCCACAATCCGCGTTCCGCCTGGCTCGAGTCGTCGCTGGAATTTGCCACCAGCGAAGCTGCGGAATGTCGTGCCGGCAGCGCCACCGTGCTCGGCAGGCTCGCCGAGCTGTTGTTCGTCGAGGCTGTGCGCCGCTGCATCGATGCGCTGCCGCCCGATCGCAAGGGCTGGCTGGCGGGCGTGCGCGACCGCTTCGTCGGCCGTGCGTTGGCGCTGCTGCACGCGCAGCCGGCGCGCGATTGGACACTCGATGTGCTGGCGCGTGAAGTCGGACTGTCGCGTTCGGCGCTGGCGCAGCGCTTCACCGATCTGGTGGGCGCGCCGCCGATGCAATATCTGGCGCAGTGGCGGTTGCAGATTGCGGCGCGGGAGCTGCTAATCGGCAACCTGTCGATGGCAACGATAGCTGCGCAGGTGGGTTACGATTCCGAAGCGGCTTTTAGCCGGGCCTTCAAGCGGGAGTTCGGCAAGCCGCCGGCCAGCTGGCGGCGCAGCCGCGAAGCGGCGGCAGGCCCGATGCCCTGATATCGGACACTTGTGCAAGGCTGACGGCGTTTCAGTCATTCGCAGGCGCTGTGTTCCCGCCGATACTGTGGTCCGCAGATTACCGCCGCCAACGTGGCGCTGACGCAGCAGGTGGCGGCGGCGCGGATGCAGGGCGGCCGTGCGCCTGCTCAGCCACAACTACAGATTGCGCACGGCTAGCGTTGCTCGTTGAGTGGCAGGTCAGGGTCAGCAATGGCGCTGACCCTGCCCAATACTAGCGAATCGAATCGGTCCCGCGAACTTCTACTGCTTCGTTCTGGGATCATCCTTCGCGTTGACGTAGGTGATGCCGAACGGTCCCATCATGTCCACTTGCACCACTGCGCCGGATTTGGTCCAGGCAAAGTGGTTCATCTTCGCGGGCGCAACGGCATAGCCGCCGGCCTTGAGCGCCTTCGACTTGTCCTTATTCACCCTGTCGCCCACGCCCAGGGCCAGCACGCCGCTGACAACGGTGACGCGCTCATCGGTCGGATGCCAGTGTGGCGGAATGACATACCCCGCCGGCAGCTTGAGCCGTAGCGTGACCTGGCCCGTCGAGGCCGGGTTGCCGGCAAGCACTGCCATTTGTGCGCCGGCAGGCAATATGGCTGCCGGGCCCCACTTGATGTCTTCGGGTTGTATCGGTCCGGGTATATCCGCGGCCGCGAGCGTTGCGGATGCGGCCAGCAGCATAGCGGCTGACAGGCCGGTAGTGTCGCAAGGGGCCGCGATTCTGATCCGCGTGTACCGGGCTTGGCAATCAACGGCAGGGCGTGCGAGGCCGCAACTCGCCCGATTTGGAGTGCTGGACAAGAAACACGGAGGGGCGGGCAACCCGGCGCCCGGGCAAATTACTGTGCATAGCCGCCTGGGCGGCGATCCCGACGGAGTCCAAGCGGGTTCGTTCAGCCGACCTTCAAATAGGTAGTGTAGGGGCGATCGCCCAATGCGGTGAACGGCAGCAGCGTTACCGGCCCCGAAGCGGCATCCACCTGCCATTGCTCTTTGCTCACGCGCTTCGCAGCGAGCAGCTGCTCGCGGTTCAAGCGTGGCAAGGGGCTTGCCTGTTCCGCTTTCACAGCCATCAGCACCAGCGGACCATTGAGCAGCGCCACAGTGTCCGTGTGACGCGCATCGATGGCTTCGACCCGTAGCGTCATCTGCAACTCCAGGCCAATGCGATCGCCATTCTTCCATTCCCGACGGAGAGCGGCGAAAGTTCCGGGCGCAGCCGCCAGCTGCTGCTGCACTCCATTGACGCTGATCGAGGCACCGTGGGCCCACTCCGGAATACGCAGATGCAGCGTGAACTGCGCCGGCCGCGCAGCGTCGAGCGTGAACTGCACCTGGCCCTCGTAGGGGTACGGCCCCTCCTGTCTGAGCGACAGCGCCACGCCACCCTCTTTCCAGCGCAGTGTCGAGGGAATATAGAGATTGACGTACACCGCCCGCGGCTCGCGAAAATACGCGTTGATGCGATAGTCGGTTGCCACCTGCGGTAGCGTGCCCGAGCAGCAGGCCCAGTGCGCTTCCTTGTAGACGCGCTGCGCGTTGAAATTGTAGTCCGCGTAATAGAAGTTCTCGCCCGTCGCCAACAGCGGCTTCGCACCGAGCACCGTGTTGTACATCGTGCGCTCCATGCTGTCCCCATAGTGGCTGTCGCGCGTTACGCGCAGCAGGTAGCGGGTCAGTTTGAAGTGCGCGTAGGCACCGCAGGGCGTCTCAAAGTTGTGATGGGTGCCGGTGAGGCTGTCGTAGAGCTCATCGCTGTCAGGCTTGCACAGGGTTTCATTCGGGCCCCAGCCGCCAGTGGCGTAGCTCTGCGCCTGCAGCATCGCAAAGGCGTTGGTCGCAGCACGCAGATGTTGCTCGCTGCCTGCGATCATGTAAGCCATCATCGCTGAGCTCAATGAATTCACGTGGCTGTAGGCGTGCCTGCCGCCCAGCACATGCTCGTTGCGGGCAAGCCGGTCGAACCATGGCTGGTCGTCCAGATACTTCAGCCCCAGCTCGTAATAACGTCGGCCCGCGCCGCGCTGGTAGGCGATGAACATGTTCTCCGGGTTGGTGTACGACTCATCCCAGGTCCAGGAGTAATCTTGCGGGTCTTTATCGGTGCGCCAGTGCACGTCGTGTTCGATGGCGCGGCCCGGCATATGCGGTAGCGCGACCTTCGTGGTCTGTTCGAGAATCGCCATCGCCTGCGGGTCTTTGACCAGCGTGTGCGAGTCGAGCAGACCCAGCAGCAGCTTGTCGTAGGTGTAGGCCGGAAAGCGGTTCCTGATATAGAACTCGGGCGTGATGGTCTTCGCATAGAGCCGGTTGAGCCGCAGCACCTTCTCGCGTGTGGCCTGATCGCCCGTGATCGCGTAGCTGCGCGCCAGCGCCGAGACCCACTGGCCGAAGGTGCAGCCCGGCGCGAAGCCCTGGTCGAAATTCTTCGTGTAGTCGTAGTCCGGCTCGTAGGAGTACCAGTCGCCCAGGTCATCGCCCGGCGCCTGCATGCCGGACATCTGGCGGAAGGGCTTGAGCACGCTGTCTTCGCTCAGCGCCATCAGTACCGAATGTGTGTTGGCCAGTTGCGATTCGTGCAGGTCGCTCGCGAGCGTGACATTGCCGTAACCGAACTCCGCCAGCGGAATCTGCCTCGGTTCGCGGCCGCTGTGCGCCAGCAGGCGGCCCGGTCCGGCGGCCAGCAGTGCCGCAGAGGCCAGCGAGGAGTGCTGCAGGAACCTTCGGCGCGAAATGTATTTCATTTCAGTGTCGGCTCCTTGAGTCAGGCAGAGAACAATTCATGCTGCACCAAAAAATGATCGTTGGTACTGTGAACTACCGCGCCCTATGGTCGAACGCGCCTCTCATTTATACACCCTATGGAGCTGGCATCATGCCTACGAACCGAAAGATTGCCTTGATCAGTGCCGCTGTATTGGCGCCACACCGATGCTGTGCTCCGCTGGCAAGTCCAGCAGAGCGGTGGCAGAGACCGGCGCCCAGGCCTTCGTGGCCACGCTGGCTTCACCCGGGAAGCCTGCGTCAGCGCGGAAGGAAACCCGGGTGCTGGACGCGCGCCAAGACGCGGACAGCCCGAGCGAAGTGCCGATGACGGCCACCAGTACCAGGAACTACCAGCCGGTCGCCAGAGCGACCTGTCTGGTCGGTGTGGATGGCACCGCGCAATCGATCACTGCGGAGCCGCTTGACGCGCGGTAGCCCGCAGCGGCGCAAGGCGATCACCCGCCAGCGGCACTCGCGCCGTTCATTGATCCGCAGAGTAGTGGAATACGCTCTCGAGCGGCTGCCTGAACACGGTGGCGATGCGGAACGCGGCTTCGAGCGAAGGCGAATATTTGCCGAGCTCGATCGCGTTCACCGTCTGCCGGGTGACGCCTATTTTTTCCGCCAGTTGCTGCTGCGTCATTTCGCCGTGCTCGAAGCGCAGCCGTCGTATCTCGTTGCGAATCGTAACCATGTCAGGCGACTTGAAAGGTCAGGTAGATGGGACATAGTGTAAAGAAAAGCATACACCACAGCAAACAGTGACCATGCCCCGGAGCCGGAGCACGAGCAGGCAGTGCCGGGAGCAGAGCCGCTTCAACTTGAAGCAGCGCGTCGCGCAGTCGGGCACACTCGCGGTTCTGCCAATGCAATTTGTTGGCGATTCGCAGCAAGTGAGCAGGATGCCCGCTACCCCAACCAGCCGCGACACGCGTATCGATTCACTGGATGTACTGCGCGGGGTGGCGATCCTCGGCATCTTGCTGATGAACATCATCGACTTCGGTTTGCCCGAGGCCTACGACAACCCCACGAATTACGGCGGCGCGACCGGCGCCGACCTGTGGTCCTGGATCACCAACACCATGCTGTTCGAAGGCACGTGGCGCGGCTTGTTCACGCTGTTGTTCGGTGCCGGTGTGGTGCTGTTTACGCGCCGCCTCGAGCGCGCGCAGGTGCCTGAGGCCGCCGACCTGCACGTGCGGCGCATGTTGTGGCTGATCGTGTTCGGCATCGTGAATTCGCACCTGCTGCTGTGGCTCGGCGACATCCTGTGGGAGTACGGCGTCGTGGGCCTGATGCTCTATGCCTTCCGCAAGACTGCGGTGCGCACGCTGCTGGTGCTCGCAGCGGCGATACTTATAGCCATCAGTGTTCGCGGCGTGGTCGATGTGCTCCAATTGCAGTCGCAGCGCAGCGCCGCTGATACTGCGCTCGCCGTGCAGGCTGCTGGCGGCACACTGAGCAAGGCGCAGCAGGATGCCGCGGATACCTGGTCGCACAGTCTGGAAGACCTCAAGCCCTCGGAAGATCGCCTGCGGGAAGAAATCGCTGGTATGCGCGGCGGTTGGCCCGCGGTGTTCAAGACCGTCACCGATCACACCTTCTATCTTCGCACCTCGTACTTCTATCGCTACAGTTTCGCGGAAGACTTCGCGACCATGCTGCTCGGCATCGCCCTGTTCGCGGTGGGCGCACTGCAGGGGCAGTGGACGCTGCGTCGTTACGCGCTGCTCACAGGGGTGGGCTATGGGCTTGGCCTGCTCGTCAACACGCTCGAGACCACGGCTGTCATGCGCTCGGGGTTCGATGTGATCACCTTGCAGTGGACTTTATCCGCCAGCTACGAACTCGGCCGCATACCCATGACGCTCGGTCACCTCGGCCTCGTCATGCTGACCTGCAAGAGCGGCGTGTTTCCCGCCACGCTGCGGCGCCTTGCATCGGTCGGCCGCATGGCGCTGACGAACTACCTGACGCAGAGCCTGCTCTGCACGCTCATTTTCTCAGGCGTGGGTTTTGGTTTGTACGCGCAGCTCTCACGCCATCAGCTCTATTACGTCGTGGGCGCGATCTGGGTAGTGCAGCTGATCTGGAGCCCGCTGTGGCTGGCGCGTTTCCAGTACGGCCCGGCGGAGTGGGCCTGGCGTTCACTCACGTACGGGCGGCTGCAGGGGCTGCGGCGGTCGGCCGTGTCGCTGTAAGTGCTTGACCCGGCAGGTGCTGCAGTGCGCAGGGCCGATTCCTACTAAGTGATTGATAAATAAGTAGAACTGGCAGATACTGGCCTTTGTGAATGAATAGTCATTCATAAACTAGCAACACTTTGGCAGGCCCCCATGGCTCCCGCAACCGCGCTCGCAAAACTGCCCCTGCGCCGCAATGCCGGCGTTTCCTCGCGCACCGAGCAGGCGATCCTGAAGGCCGCGATCAAGACCATCGCGCGCTACAGCCTCTCGGGCACCACGATCCAGCTCGTGGCGCAGGCGGCCAAGGTGGTGGCCGGGACGGTGATCCTGCGCTTTCAGAACAAGGACGCACTGCTTGCCGCAGCGATGCAGAGCGTCGCTCTGGAATTCGAGCAGGCGCGTCGCGCCGCGATCGACAGCGCCAACGGCTCGGCCAGCGCCGCACTCAGCGCATTGATCGACATGTCACTCGACCCCGCCGTCAGCGATCCCGCGAAAGTGGCGGTGTGGTATGCGTTCTGGGGCGAGGCGCGCGCCCGGCAGATGTACATGGAGCGCATCAGCGCGCTCGATAAAGCCTACCAGCAGGATCTCGAACGCTTGTGCCGCGAGCTGATCAGCGCGGGCAAGTATCCGCATCTGAACGCCGAAGCCGTGGCGATGGGCTTCGCCGGCATTCTGGAATGGCAGTGGCAGGAGATCCTGGTCAGCGGACCAGACTTCGATCGCGCTAATGCGCACCGCGTGGCGCGCGCTTATCTCGCGGGCACTTTCCCGCGCGAGTTTCCGTTGCATGAGGAGCATCGATCATGATCATTTCACAGACCACAATCCCTCGCGCTCCCAATGCCACGCCCACGCCCACGCCCGCGCCTGCCGCGCCGCGCACGCTGCCCGCGTGGACCTACCGCCATCCGGAACTCGCCGACCTCGAATACGCGCAGCTGGTCCGCCCGTCATGGCAATTCGCCTGCCATATCAGCCAGGTGAGCAAGCCGCGCGAATACGTCACGCTCGATCTGCTGCGCGATTCCGTGATCGTGGTGCGCGGCGACGATGGCGTGCTGCGCGCGATGATGAACGTGTGCCGCCATCGCGCTTCACGCATGCTCGATGGCTCGGGCACCTGCAAGGCGCGCATGACCTGCCGCTATCACGGCTGGAGCTACAACCTGCAAGGCGAGCTGATCGCGCGTCCGGCCGAGCAGACTTTCTCCGGCACGCCCAAGCAGGAACTGGGACTGCGCCCGGCGGAGCTCGAAGTGCTGTGCGGTATGGTGTTCGTGCGCCTGGCGCCGGGTGGCCCGAGCCTCAAGGAAATGTGGAAGGACTACGTCCACATGCTCGAGCCCTATCGCCTCGAGGACATGGTGCCGCTGGAGGAGCCTTCCATTGAGACCTGGAACTGCAACTGGAAGGTGGGCGTCGACAACAATCTCGAGAATTACCACGTGCCGATCGGTCACCCTGGGTACGATCGGATGCTCGAATCCGACATGGCTGGCTTCATCAACAAGCACGGCGTGGCCGGCAGCCGCAGCATGCTGCGTACCACGCCTTCGCGAGTGTGGTCGGAGCGCATGTATCAGCAGATGGCACCAGGCCTCAACCACGATTTGCCGGAAGATATCCGCACCAGCTGGCTGTTCTTCACTATGCCGCCCAACATCGGTATCGATGTGTATGGCGACAGCTTCGACCTGTTTCAGTTCATGCCGCTGACCGCGGAGACCTGCACGGTGCGCTATCCGATTTTCGTGCGTCCCAACGCCTCGCGCGAGATGAAGATCCTGCGCTATCTGAACGTGCGCGTGAACCGCCAGGTGAGCGCCGAAGACAAGTCCCTGTGCGAAGGGCTGCAGGGCGGCCTGAACTCGGTCGGCTTTGAATTCGGCCCGCTCTCCTCGTGGGAGCATTGCATCCACGATTTCCACGATCGCGTGCGTGAGGGCTGCCCGGTGACCACGCTCGCCAGCGCGCCCGAAGTGGGTACGCTGCACCAGCACAATCAGGCGATGTTGCAGACGCGGGTGCCATGACCGATACCACAAAACTGACCATGTATCACATCCCGGGCCGCCCGTTCTCCGAGCGCGCCGAGATCCTGCTGGAACTCAAGGGTCTGGGCCATATCATGGCCGATATGGAAATCGATATTTTCAGGCCGCGGCCTGACTGGTTGCTGCGCAAAACGCGGGGCTCCACGTCGCTGCCGGCGATGGGGCTCGATCGATGGCACGTTCACGGCCGGCTATTGCATGATCCTGAACCGCGATTGCAAGCTGCGCGATCAGCATGCCCAGGAGATGGACGCGCAGTACCAGCGCCTGTGGTTCCTCAAGTACTACCAGCACTACCAGATTCCCGCAGCCCTGGTGCGCGTGCGCCCGATGCCGCCGCGCGATAAGTGGGGCAGCGCCGCGAGCGATGAGCAATTGGGGCTGATCGCAGCCTGATCGTGGCCTGAGCGCCCACTGAAGTGCAGGCCTCAGGTATTCTCCGGGCTACAGCTTCGATAGTCCGAATGCCGGGGGATTCCATGATCACAAAATACCTGCAACGCCTGGGCGCCGCCGTCGCGATGGGCCTGTTCGTCTTTGGCGTCACGCCTGCCGCCGCGGCTGCGAAGGCGATCAGCCCTGCGCAGTCTGCCAACAATGCGCGCCTGCGCGAGATCTTCGCCACAGCGATCGGCATGCCGACCTCGATCGGCCTCGGCAACGTGCCCAAGCTCGCGGCTTACCTCGCTGAGCAGTTTCGCGCCGGCGGCTTTCCGGAGGCGGACATTCATGTGCTGCCGCTCGGCGAGACCGCCTCACTCGTAGTGCGCTATCGGGGTGACGGCACCGGCGGAAAGCCGATTGCGTTCATGGGGCATCTGGATGTCGTGACCGCCAAGCGTGAGGACTGGCAGCGCGATCCCTACACGCTGGCCGAGGAAAACGGCTACTTCTTTGGCCGCGGCACGATCGACATCAAGCAGGAAGTCTCGGAACTCACTGCCAGCTTCCTGCGCCTGAAGGCCGAAGGCTTCAAGCCCACGCGCGATCTGATCATCGTCTTCACCGGCGATGAAGAAACCGCGGAGGTCACCACTGCCGATCTGATCGACAATCACCGCGACCTGATCGACGCCGAATACGCGCTCAACGGCGACGGCGGCGATGGCGTGCTCGATGAACAGACCGGTGCCGCGAAGGCCTTCTACGTGCAGGGCGCCGAGAAGACCTATGTCGACTTCGAACTGACGGTGCACAACCCGGGCGGCCACAGCAGCCGGCCGCGCCCGGACAATGCGATCTTCGATCTTGCCGATGCCATCAAGAAGATACAGGCCTTTCGCTTCCCGGTGATGTGGAACGACTGGACGATCGAGAACTTCAAAGTAGCAGCGACTTATACGCCGGGCCCGCTCGGCGAGGCGATGCAGCATTTCGCCGCAAATCCGCACGACGAGGCGGCCGCCGCCCTGCTGTACCAGAACGCCGCGTACATCGGCAAAACCCGCACCACCTGCGTGCCCACGATGCTGACCGGCGGGCACGCGCACAACGCGCTGCCGCAGATGGCGCAGGTAAACCTCAGTTGCCGCGTGTTTCCTGGCCACCCGATCGACGCCGTGCGCGCGACGCTGCAGGAAGTCGTGGGCGACAAGGTCGTGGTCAAGCAGGGCAATACCGGCGTGGTCTCCGCGGCCTCACCGCTGGTTCCCAAGCTGATGGCGGCGGTCGCCAAGGCCGTGCATAGCGTGCACCCCGGCATCCCGATCGTTCCGGAGCAGGCTTCCTACGCGACTGACGGCGCCGTGTTTCGTCACGGCGGCCTGCCGACTTACGGGGTGCAGGCTTCCTTCGGCAAGGAGAGCGAGAACTTCGCGCACGGCCTGAACGAGCGCATACCTGTCGCCTCGCTCTATGAGGGCGCGGCGCAGTGGTATGCGCTGATCACGGACCTCGCGGGTCGGCACTAGCGTGCCGGGTCGGCGCTATCCCGTGGGCTGTCGCTAGAAGGTCACCGTGGCGCGGCCGTAGAAGAACGCGCCGTTAAAGCCGATCGGCGAGAGTACGTCGTAGGGGAAGTTGCCGAAGTAGTTGATGTCGCCGCTCGAGAGATCCGGGTAGGTATCGAGCACGTTGGTGCCGCCGAGCGCCAGCGTGAACTGTTTCGTCACCTTCAATGCGGCCTCGAGGTCGAGCTGCGATTTCGCGCTGTATTCCTGGCTGGGCTCGAAGCCGCCGCCGAAGTCGAACACCCGCACGGCGCTGCCGTAGCGGGTCAGGCGTGAGGTGAGGTCCCAACGCGCGTCGCTCCATTCGGCGCTCAGGATCACCTTGTTCTTTGGTGCCGCACCCTCGAGCGTGTTGCGCTCCTCGACGCCGATCAGCGAACCGGCGAGCTGGAGCGCCTGCCACTGTGCGGGATCGGCCTTCACACCATCGATTTCCGTGCGTGCGTAGGTGTAAGCCGCCGAGAGCTTCAACTCGCCT
>JAYUZE010000016.1:0-2508 GCA_043752035.1 Gammaproteobacteria bacterium | reverse complement strand
GGCGTGCCGATGGGCGGCGAACTCGAATACATCGACGGCGGTACCCTCGCGCACGCCATGGCCGGCCGGCAGCTGCTCTAGGCCAAGCGGGCCGCCTGGCGCAAGCCTTTACCCGGATCTAGTTTCGCGTATACGGGATGCGCTCCAGCAACTGGTCGCGCAATCGACGCAGGCGCCGGAAGCTCTCGTAGCGCCGGGCGCTGATCGTTCCCGCCGCCACGGCTTCGCGAACCGCGCATTGTGGCTCCTTGAGATGCCGGCAATCAGCAAACCGGCAGCCGGGCGCGCAGCGCGCAATGTCAGCGAATCCGAGCGTGCGCTCATCGAGCATGTCGGCGGCGGGCGCGAAGTCGCGCACCCCCGGAGAATCAATCAACGCGCCGCCGCCGGGCAATGCGTACAGGTGCGCCGCACTGGTGGTGTGGCGGCCTTCCTTGCTCTTGATCAGTTCGCCGACCAGCGCGTCGCAACCGGGGACCAGTTCGCGCAGCAGCGAGGACTTGCCCACACCGGATTGTCCCACCAACATCACGGTTTGCTCCTGCAGGCGTGCGCGCAGTTCGGGCAACCCCAGGCCGCTGCGCGCGCTGCAGGAAACCGTGGCACAGCCGGTGGCCGCAAGCGCTGCGAGTTCGAGCTCCAGTGCCTGGTCGAATTCCAGGTCGGCCTTGTTGGCCACGATCAATGAATCGATGCCGGCACTGGCCGCGGCCGCCAGGTAACGATCGACGAGAAACAAATCGGCTGGCGGCTTGGGTGCTACCACGACCACCAACAGGGTGAGATTTGCGGCCACCAGTTCCGCCCGGCCCCGAACGTTGCTGCGATACAGCGCACTGCGCCGCGGCGTCACCTGGTGGATCAGCCACTGCGCGTGTTGCGCGTCGCGGTTGCAGAGCACTTCGTCCCCGCAAACGAATTGCAGGTCGCGACCCGCCGCATTGGCCAGCACCTCCGCGCCATCGGCAAGCCGCACGCGCGCACGCGCGCCGTGCGCGATCAGCACCAGCGCCGGAAGGCCCGCAGGTGCGTGTCCGGTACCGGCGGTGGGCGGTTCACTCACCCTGCTATGATGCCCTAAGTAAGCGGGAGTCAGACATTTGTCCCAAAAGGATCGCCTGATCTGGATCGACCTGGAAATGACCGGGCTCAGGCCCGACCAAGATAGCATCATCGAAATCGCGACCGTGGTCACAGACCCTGACCTCAACGTGGTTGCCGACGGTCCGGAGCTGGCTGTGCACCAGAGCGAAGCGGTGCTGGCCCAGATGGATGAGTGGAACCAGCGGCAGCATGGCGGTAGCGGCCTGATCGCGCGCGTGCGCGCGAGCCAGGTCAGTGTCGCCGAGGCGGAACGGCAGACGCTCGCGTTCCTGGGTGCGCACGTGCCCGCCGGGGCCTCGCCGATGTGCGGCAACAGCATCTGCCAGGACCGGCGTTTCCTGGCACGCTGGATGCCGGCGTTGGAAGCCTATTTTCACTATCGCAATCTCGATGTTAGCACCCTCAAGGAACTGGCCGCACGCTGGCATCCGCAACTGAGTGCGGCGCTGGTCAAGCGTTCGGCACATTTGGCGCGCGCCGACATTTACGAATCGATCGCCGAGCTGCGCTATTACCGGGAACGGCTGTTTATCAAGTCGGCGTGACGCAGTTCGCGGCCCGCTCATGCCGCGGTGGCGGCCGCGCAGCGCATGCTATATTCGGTACCGTGATGGCCGAATGCAATTTGGTGGTCTCTTGGCGGGCGCGGCCGCGCGGCTTCGTCGCGCTCATGGGTTTGTACGAGAGCAACTATCTGCGCCTGGCACAGCTGGCCGGGGACCTGCGGACGTTGCCGGAAAGCAGTGTTTCCAAGGTCGCCGGCGATTGCATCCTGGTGTTGAGTGTGTGCGAGCGGGCCCGGTATACCAGCGAGCTGCTGCTGACCTACCTGTTGCCAACGCCGCAGGCGCCGACGGTGCTGGAGCGGGTGCCCGACCTGCGATTGCGGCTCTACCACGACGCCCGGCTGCTTGAGGCACGCGGGGCCGGGGGTGTTGCCCCAGAACGTGAACTGGATCGGTGTTGGAACCGCAACATAATGGTAAATAAGTGGCTGGAATATTGCGCGGAGCGAGGTCATGGATTCGTCCGCGGCGCTATCGACCACTCGTCTGACTGAAACTCCAGCGCCTATGCGCTTAGTGGCGCAATTTATGCAACGCCTCAGGCAACTCGGATTCCTGCACGTCGCTCTCAGAGACCCCAATGCCGCGCCGGACGACGGCCGCGTCATGCACCTGTTTCGAAATCGCATCGAGCTGAAGAAGTCATTCAGCACGGCTCTGGAAGAAGTTCAGCGCCTCAAGGATCGTGTTAAACAGCAAGAGGGCGCGACCGCGCGCGTCCAGGAATTACTGCAAGATCTGGAGCGGCGTCTGTCGCAGCCCGAGAGCGGCTAACAATCGCTGGTGTTTTATCAATTAAAGGATTTGTGGTCTCTCGGTCAGCGCCTGCTGCAGCAAT
>JAYUZE010000015.1:0-16378 GCA_043752035.1 Gammaproteobacteria bacterium | reverse complement strand
GTGCCACAGCTGAATGTCGACAAGCACAAGTTGCTGCAGATCCTTGTCAATCTGCTGCGCAATGCCAAGCACGCCTGCCAGCAGGGCAGCCAGGTGCCGGGCCGCGTGACCGTCAGCATCGCTCCTGTGGACAGCGGCATCAGCATTGCGATCAGCGACAACGGTGTAGGTATTCCACCTGAGAACATGACCCGCATATTTACCTACGGCTTTACGACCAAACAGGAAGGTCACGGCTTCGGCCTGCACAGCGGCGCGCTGGCCGCTCGTGAGATGGGCGGAGCATTGCGCGCGGCCAGTGAGGGCTTGGGCCACGGGGCCACTTTTACGCTCGACCTACCCCTCAACCCGTCGGGTAACGCCAATGTCTGACCATACCGAGTTCACCAATCGTCGCGTGCTGGTAATCGACGACAATCGCGCGATCCACGAGGACTTCCTGAAGATCCTCGGGCGTGGCCGCGAGACCGAGTCGGAGCTGGAGCTTGCCGAGCGGCTGCTGCTCGGTACCTCAACTACCACCACCGAGCGACCCTGGTTCGAGATCGACACCGCGCTGCAGGGCCAGGAAGGTGTAGCGCGCGTGCAGGAAGCGCTGCAGGGCGGCCACCCGTACGCGCTGGCCTTCGTCGACATGCGCATGCCGCCGGGCTGGGACGGGCTCGAGACCATCAAGCGCCTGTGGGCTGTCGATCCGCACGTGCAGGTGGTGATCTGCTCGGCGCACGCCGACTACGACTGGACCGACGTGGTCGCGCGCCTCGATCATTCCGACAAACTGCTGGTGGTCAAGAAACCCTTCGAGCCTATCGAAGTGCAGCAGTGCGCCAGTGCGCTGGTGCGCAAATGGCAGAACGAGCGCATCGTGCGCCGCCAGGTCGACGCGCTCGAAGAAGTGGTGATCGCGCGCACCGAAGGACTGGAAGCCGCCAACCGGCAATTGCGCCACCTCGCCACCCACGATTCGCTGACCGGGTTGCCCAACCGCGCGCTGCTGGATGATCGGCTCGAACAATGTATCGCGCACGCCGAGCGCGAAGGCCGCGGCTTCGCGGTCGCGGTCTTCGACCTCGATCGCTTCAAGCAGGTCAACGATTCCTGCGGCCACCGGGCCGGCGACGAACTGCTCAAGGAAGTTGCCCAGCGCCTGCTTGGCGTGGCGCGCAACATCGATACCGTGGCGCGCCTCGGCGGCGACGAATTCGTGATGCTGCTGGATCGGCTGGCAGGGCGCGAGGAGGCGGAGGTCGTCGCCAACCGCGCGGTCACAGCGCTGCGCCTGCCGATGAAGATTGCCGGGGTCGACCTGCATGTCTCGGCCAGTGTCGGTTTTGCGTTCTTTCCCAACGACGGCAAATCGGTCGAGACGCTGATCGCGCATGCCGATGCCGCAATGTATTGCGCCAAGCAGCGTGGCCGCAACAATGTGCAGTACTTTACGCCGGCGATGAACGCGGCCACGCAGGAGCGTGCCCGGCTCGAGAGCGATCTGCACGAGGCGCTGCGCCTCAAGCAGTTCGAGCTGCATTACCAGCCCAAGATCGATACGCACAGCGGCGCGATCCACGGCGCCGAGGCGCTGATCCGCTGGCGTCATCCCGAGCGCGGCCTGGTGTCGCCGGCCGAGTTCATTTCGCTGGCCGAGGAGTGCGGGCTGATCGACACCATCGGCGAGTGGGTGGTGCGCGAGGGTTGCCGCCAGGCGCGCGCCTGGCAGCTCGAGGGACTGGAGCCGATCCGCGTGGCAGTGAATCTTTCGGTATTCCAATTCCACCACGGCAATCTGCTGCAGATGATCAAGCGGGCGCTGACCGACCACGACCTCGACCCGCGGCTGCTCGAGGTCGAAATCACCGAAAGCGCGCTGATGAGTGATCCCGAGGAATCAGTGGATATCCTCGAGCAACTCAGCAAGATGGGCGTGCTGGTGTCGGTGGACGATTTCGGCACCGGCTACTCGAGCATGAGCTACCTGCGCCGCTTCCCGATCGACAAGCTGAAAATCGATCGCAGTTTCATCAACGAGCTGAGCACGCGCCCCGACGACGCCTCGATCGTGCGCGCCATCGTCTCACTGGCGCACAGCCTGCACCTGAAAGTGGTCGCCGAGGGTGTGGAAACACCGGCCCAGCTCGACGTGCTCAAGAGCCTGGGGTGCGATCAGTACCAGGGCTATTTCTACAGTGCGGCGGTGCCGGCCGCAGACTTCGCCAAGCTGGCGCGCAATGCCAGGGACGGCCGCAGCGGCGCTGAGCCCGTGGATTCGAATCTCACGCAGAGCAAGCTCTCGGTGCTGAGGCTGCGGGAGGGCTAGCGATGCGCCCCGGTCTGGCCTGGTTGCTGCTGGCGGCGAGTTCGGGCCCGGTGTGGCCCGCGCCCGCGCCCGCGCCCGCACCCGCGCCTGCGAATGCCGGCGCCACTGCGAGCACTGGAATACTGAGCGAGCTGCCGGCCGAGTGGCGCGACGATCTGGGCCATAGCCTGCGGCTCGATTCGCTCCGCGGCGAGCGTGTGATTTTCACGATGGCCTACGCCAGCTGTCACAAGGTCTGTCCGCTGACCATGCAGCACCTGCAGCAGCTGCAACAGGAACTCGACGCGCGCGGCAGCGCGGCGCACTTCGTGATCGTCGGCTACGACCCCGATGCCGATGACCCGCAGGCCTGGCATCAGTTTCGTACCCGTCGCCAGCTCACGCGCGCCAACTGGCTGTTCCTCAGCGGCCGCAACGCGCAGCAGGTGCACGCCTTCGCCGCGCGCCTGGGTTTCGACTACTGGAAGTACGACCAACATGTGATCCACGACGGACGCGTGGTGGTGGTGGACCCGCAGGGCCGCCTGCAATTGAGTTTTGGGCCGGGTGCAGAGCTGGATGCCGCAGCGATCGGCGCTGACCCGAATGGCGATACAAGAGGAAGCTGACTCATGTCGCATCTACGCGTTCTGTTCATCGACCTGTTGCTGGGCCTGGCCGCCGGGTTCACTCATGCCGGCGATGTGGCGACACCGCTTACAGCCCGGCCACAGACCAGTGAGGCCGATCGACTCAGTGCTCTCGAAGCCCGGCTTGATGCGAATGTGCAAACCATCGGGCAACTCTCGACACGCGTGCGCGAGCTCGAGGCGCAACTCGCACAGGCGCAGCCTGCGCCCGCGTCGCCCGCCGCCGCCGCCGCCGCCGCAGCAGTAGCGACGCCGGCGGCGCCCGCGACAACTGAACAATCGGCCCGAATCGATCGCATCGAGAATGATCTGGCACAGATCACCGCCGCCAGCTCGGCTTCAAGCAGTGCCGATCGCGGCCTGGCGGTGCACGGCTTCGCCGACGTAGGCATCGGCAATCACAACGTGTACACGCCCGACCGTCATGGCGCCACGGTGGGGTCGATCGATTTCTACCTGGCCCCGCAGCTCGGCGAGCGCGTGAAGGGTCTGGTCGAGATGAACGTCGAGGTCGAGCACGGCACCGGCTCGGTCGGTATCGACCTGGAGCGCACGCAGATCGGCTACCAGTTCAGCGAAGCCGCGACCTTGTGGCTCGGACGATTCCACACGCCCTACGGCTACTACAACACCGCGTTTCACCACGGCCTGCAGATCCTGACTGCGCTGCGCAGGCCGCAGTTCATGGCCTTCGAAGATCAGGGCGGCATTATGCCACCGCACACCACAGGACTGTGGTTGACCGGCATGGCACGCGAGGGCGAGGCGCGCCTGCAGTACGATCTGTTCGTCGGCAATGCGCAGCACATAGTTAGCGGGACGCTCGACCCCGAGGCGGCCGGGAGCTTTGGAAAGCAGGTGATCTTTGGCGGACGCCTGGGCGTGAGGCCCGGTGGCGCATGGAGCGACCTGCAGTTTGGCGTCAGCGCATTGAGCGCCAGTATTGGCATCGCAGATGCTGCCCAGGATAGCACGCGCCTAAATATCGGCGGCCTGTATGCCTTTTACGAATCCGATCGCTGGGAGGACCAGTTCGAGCTGTATTTCTTTAGAAACCAGGATCTGCTCGGCGGCACCGGCACGCACCACAGCAGCGCGGGATTCGTGCAGCTCGGCTATCGCTCTGGCCTCTACACACCGTATTTGCGTTACGAACACACCTCGCTCGATCAGGGCGACAACTATTTCGCTGCCCAGACCTACGGCGGCTCGTATCATCGCGAGGCGCTCGGCCTGCGCTTCGATCTCAATCTGAAGACCGCGCTCAAGGCTGAGGTGGCCCGGACCCACAACACCGATCGCGTGCCCTTCAGCTTCAGCGACTTGCTGTTCCAGGCCGCGGTGCGCTTCTGAGCGCAGGCTGAGCAGCGTACTGTGAAATCTCCGGCTCCATTTACCCGGCTCCTGCTGCTGACGCTGTGTTTCGCGGGCGTTGCGCGCGCGGGCGATCTCTATGTGATCTGCCACCCCGGAGTGAAATTGCTCTCGATCGATGTGCGCGACATGTTCCTTGGCGAGAAGCAGTTTGCCGGCTCCGTGATGCTGCAGCCCGCGGACAACAACGCCGCGCAGCTCAGCTTCCTCGACAAGGTGCTGAACATGGGTGCCGATAGATACGCCACCGCCTGGACCAAGAAGTCTTTCCGCGATGGCCTGAATCCGCCGTCCGTGAAGGGCACGGACGCTGAAGCGCTCGACTACGTGCGGCGCACGAATGGCGCTTGCAGCTACACCTCGACGCTCCCCGGCCCCGGCGTCGTGCTGATCGCAACGCTCTGAGTCCGGGTGCTGCGGTGTACAATGCCGCCCACGTCCGGCATGAGCCAGACCGCGGACACTGATCGTGTCCGTTTGGCTAACCACTCAAACTGATAAAACTAAGGGGTGCTGTCATGACACATACGAATCTTATTGCCTTGGCGGGATTGTTCTGTTTGACAGGCGCGAACGCCGCGGCTCTGGCCGACGACCATGCATACACCGAGGGTGTCGTGGTCAACGTGGCTGCTATTCGCACCGAGTACGGCAAGTTTGACGACTATATGAAATATCTCGATACCACCTGGAAAGCAGAGCAGGAAGCAGCGAAGAAAGCCGGCTATATCATCAGTTACCGGGTAATTACCGTTGAACCGCGCGGTGAGAATGATCCCGACATTTATCTGGTGATCAACTACAAGAATTGGGCGGCGTTGGATGACGCGACTGCCAAAGGTGACGCCATTGCAAAGCAGGTTGAGGGATCCTTGACGGCATCGAATGATAGTGCAGTCAGCCGTGGCAAGATTCGGCGAGTGCTGGGATCCTGGACGGGTCAACAGCTTGATCTGAAGTAACCGACTAACTCGGTGGACGGCAAGCCGGGCGTCGCGCCCGGCTTGCCAGCGCCCCAGCGTTGACGTTGTGCTAAGTTTCCCGGATGAGCCTGCTCGAGCACGCGATCCGCAGCGGACAGTTTGCCGTCACCACCGAGCTGTCACCACCCAAGGGTACGGACCT
The DNA here is from genome assembly GCA_043752035.1 of Gammaproteobacteria bacterium. Lineage (GTDB taxonomy): Bacteria > Pseudomonadota > Gammaproteobacteria > Steroidobacterales > Steroidobacteraceae > FEN-1191. The sequence goes on along the minus strand of JAYUZE010000015.1, from coordinate 10,936 downwards.
GGGCGATCTGTTCGCCAAAGCCGATGCGCTCAAGGGTCACGTGCACGCCATCAATCTGACCGAATCCCATCGCGCGCGCATGTCCATGGAACCGAAGGCCGTCGGCCGCTTGCTGCTGGAGCGCGACATCGAGCCGCTGGTGCAGGTGACGGCACGCGATCGCAATCGCATCGCGATCCAGGCCGATCTGCTGGGTGCTGCGGCGCTCGGCATCGAGAACCTGGTGTTCATGGGTGGCGACTCGCCCAAGGGCGGCGATCATCCCGATGCCAAGCCGGTGTTCGATCTGACGGCGGCCGACATGCTGCGTGCTGCTGCGGGTTTGCGTGGCGGCCACGACATGGCCGGTAACGAGCTCAAGGGCGTGCCGAATTATTTCATCGGCGCGGTCGCGAATCCTGCTGCGCCCAACTTCGCCGGCGAAGTGGAGAACACGCAGCGCAAGCTCGCTGCCGGTGCGCAGTTTCTGCAGACCCAGGCGATCTACGATCCGCAGCTGCTCGAGCGCTTCCTGGAAGCGGTGCAGCCCGGGGGCGTGGCGATACTCGCAGGCATCATTCCGCTGAAGTCGCTGAAGATGGCGCGCTGGCTGCATGGCAACGTGCCGGGCATCGTGGTCACCGATGCCTTGTTCGCTGAGCTTGAAGCCACGCCTGAGGGGCATGAAGTCGAGAAGGGCATCGAGATTGCCGGGCGCCTGATCGCCGCGCTCCGCCAATATTGCGCCGGCGTGCACCTGATGGCATTGGGCTGGGAGCAGCACATCGTGGCCATGCTGCAGGCCGGTGCCCGGTAGCGTGGCGGTGACCCCGAGTGAGCGCATTGCGCTGGGCGCCAGTGGCCTGGCGGTCGCGCCGCTGGGCTGGGGCATGTGGCGCTTTGCCGGCGCGGACGTGGTCAGCGCGCGCGCGCGCATCGAGGCGGCGCTGGCGATCGGCTGCACGCTGCTCGACACCGCTGACATCTATGGCCTCGGGCCGCAGGGCGGGTTCGGCGCGGCCGAGGAACTGCTGGGCAAGGTGCTGCGCGCCGACCCTTCGTTGCGTAGCCGGTTCGTGCTCGCGACCAAAGCCGGGATCACACCACCCGTACCCTACGATTCGAGTGCCACCTACCTGGTGCAGGCCTGCGAGGCCTCATTGCGCCGCCTGGGCCTGGAGCAGGTCGACCTGTGGCAGGTGCACCGACCCGACGTGCTGACGCACCCGGCCGAGGTGGCCAGGGCCTTCGAGCTGCTGCAGCGGCAGGGCAAGGTCAGGGCCTTCGGTGTTTCCAACTACAGCGCCGCGCAGACCCGCGCGCTGCTCGCTCATCTGACGGTGCCGCTGGCCACACTGCAGCCGGAGTTTTCGGCGCTGGCGATCGAGCCACTGGAGAACGGCATCCTCGATCTCGCGCTCGAACGCGGCATCGCGGTGCTGGCCTGGTCGCCACTGGGGCAGGGCAGGCTGGGAGCCGAGCGCAGCGCCACCAGCCCCGCGCCCGGCGATGCTGCAGCGCGGGTGATCGCGGTGCTCGATGCAATGTCGGCGCGCACCGGCGCGGCGCGTGCAGCGCTGGCCTGTAGCTGGGTCATGGCGCATCCGGCCCGGCCGATACCACTGATCGGCACGCAGACGCCGGAGCGCATCCGCGCGTTTGCCGCAGCCTACGGGGTGAGCTGGACGCGCGCCGAGTGGTATGCGGTGCTGACTGCCGCGCGCGGCCTGCCGCTGCCCTGAAGCGGCCTCAGCCGCGTGGCGGCGCACCCTGACGGAGTACGACCCGGGGCAGGCCGGGGAGCCGTGAGCGATCCAGGCGCGCCCGTTCCGTGGTCGAATCGGTGCGGTAAACGAGGTCCGGGTGGCTGAGCGCAAAGCGCGCCCGCAGCTCGTTCTCGAACTCCGTGACCGACAGGGGCAGATGCAGGTCGCCCTGCACCGTGGCTGCGTCCATCCCCAGCAGTTCGCAGGCGCAACGTACCATCAGCCGGGCACGCCGTTCACTGACCAGCACGCGCGGGGCGCGCAGCGGGTTGCGAGCGCTACGGCGTCCGTGCGCGGGCTCGTTACTGTGCATTTCTTCGATCTGGTCCATTCGGGCTGACTCCTGTACCGCCCCCGGGCAGGCCCCGGTGACGCCATTAAATCAAGTCAACCTGAACCTGCCCTGAATCGGGCCCTACGCTATAATCGCGGGCTGCCAGCGAGGGGCGAAAGTGGCGGAACTGGTAGACGCGCTGGCCTTAGGAGCCAGTGGGGCAACCCTTGAGAGTTCGAGTCTCTCCTTTCGCACCAGTCCGCTTTTGAGTGCTACTAGGTTTTCAGGAAGACAGGGCATGGAGACTTCATTGACATCAACCAGTGGTTTGGAGCGACGCCTGGAGGTCACAGTGCCCGGCGAAGTGCTCAGCAGCCGCATCGACGAGCGGCTCAAGGCGCTGGCACGCACCGCGCGGCTCAAGGGCTTTCGCCCCGGCAAGGTGCCGCTCGCCGTGGTGACCAAGCAATATGGCGGGCAGGTGCGTGCCGAGGCCGTGAACGATCTGGTGCAGGCCAGTTTTGCCGAAGCCGTGAACCGCGAGAATCTGCGGCCGGCCGGCGACCCGCGCATCGAGCCGCTGCCGCCCGTGGCGGGAGAAGCCATTCGTTATGCGGCGGTGTTCGAAGTGCTGCCGGAAATCTTGATCCAGCCGCTCGAGCAGCTGAGTGTGGAATGCCCCACGGCGAGTATAACCGAGACCGATGTCGACGCCATGATCGAGAGCATGCGCCGGCAGAAGCCAATCTACACCGAGGTGCAGCGCGCTGCTGCGGCCGGCGATCGGGTGATCATCGAATTCGAAGGGCGCATCGATGGCGAGCTGTTCCCGGGCGGCAAGGGCGAAGACCTCGCCGTGGTACTGGGAGCGGGCACGATCCTCGCCGAACTCGATGCCGCATTGCATGGCATGAGTGTTGGCGATCGCACAGCAGTGCCGGCGCGCTTTCCCGATGACTATAGCGCCAAGGCCGTGGCCGGCAAGGAGGCGCAGTTTGCGATCCACGTGAAGAGTGTCAACGTGCACAGCCTCCCCGAGGTGGACGAGGCTTTCGTGCGCAGCTTCGGCATGGCCGAGGGCGGAGTCGAGGAGTTTCGGGCACAGGTGCGCGCCACGATGGAGCGCGAGGTCTCCGAGGTCAGCCGCCAGCGTGTGCGCGAGCAGCTGCTCGATGCGCTCTACAAGGCCAATCCGCTCGATGTGCCGAAGGTCATGGTCGATGAGCAGGTGCGCGAACTGCAGGTGCAGATGCTGCGGCGCATGGGCGTGCAGAAGGTCGAGCAGTTGCCGCCGCGCGAGCCCTACGAAGAGCCGGCCCGCAAGCGCGTGGCCTTGGGCCTGATCATCGGCGAGCTGGTGCGCAGCAATGGCATCCGCGTCGATCGCGCCCGGGTCGAGGAGCGCCTCAATTCGGTGGCGGCCTCATACCCGGATGCCGAGAGCGTGCGGCGGCAATATCTGCAGAGCCGCGAGGCCATGGCGCAGATCGAGTCCGCAGTTCTCGAAGACCAGGCGCTCGACTGGGTTCAGTCGCGGGTGCAAAAGGTCGATAAGCCGGCAAGCTTCGCCGAATTGACGGGTTTTGACAGTACCAAGGGGTGAGTGCAGATGAATGAACGCGGACTGAATCTGGTGCCGATCGTCGTCGAGCAGACCGCGCGCGGTGAGCGCTCGTACGACATCTACTCGCGACTGCTGAAAGAGCGGGTGATCTTCGTGGTCGGCCAAGTCGAGGATTACATGGCCAATGTGGTGGTGGCCCAGTTGCTGTTCCTGGAATCGGACAACCCCGATAAAGACGTCGCGATCTACATCAATTCGCCCGGCGGTTCGGTGAGCGCCGGGCTGGCCATCTACGACACGATGCAATTCATCAAGCCCGATGTCAGCACGATCTGCATCGGCCTGGCGGCCTCGATGGGTGCGCTGCTGCTGGGCGGCGGGGCCAAGGGCAAGCGCTTTTCGCTGCCCAATTCCAAGATCATGATCCACCAACCCTCGGGTGGCTTCCAGGGCCAGGCCTCCGATATCGACATCCACGCCCGCGACGTGATGGAGACCAAAGATCGCCTCAATCGCATCATGGCGCACCACACCGGCCATTCGGTCGAGCAGGTGAAGGCCGACAGCGATCGGGACAATTTCATGAGCCCCGAGGCGGCCCGGACCTACGGCCTGATCGACCGCGTGCTCGATAAGCGTGAAGTGGCCCCAGTGCCAGATCCGAAAGCCCCGGCCTGAGCGCCCATATCTGCCCGCCGTTAGCGCAAAAAGCAAGAATTACAAGGCTTTAGATGGAACGCAGTTCTTTGCGCCGCCCGCTTTGGGCATGTTATATAAGACCTGTAATGTGCGAATTATGCCCTTCAACACCTGTCCAAAAGGCCAGAGGTGAGTTGCAGTGACTGACGATTCCCGCACCCGGACCGACGATGGCAAGCTGTTGTACTGCTCGTTTTGCGGCAAAAGTCAGCACGAGGTGCGCAAGCTCATCGCCGGCCCCTCGGTATTCGTCTGTGACGAGTGCGTCGAGCTGTGCAACGATATCATCCGTGAGGAGCTGGAAGACCGTGCCGACAAGGCGCGCGACAAGCTGCCCAAGCCCCACGAGATCAAGAAGGTGCTCGACGAATACGTGATCGGCCAGGAGCGCGCCAAGAAGGTGCTCGCGGTGGCGGTCTACAACCACTACAAGCGCCTGCAGACCCGTGGCGCCACCAAGACCAAGGACGATGTCGAGCTCGCCAAGAGCAATATCCTGCTGATCGGCCCCACCGGCTGCGGCAAGACGCTGCTGGCCGAGACGCTGGCCAGGTTGCTAAACGTACCTTTCACCATCGCGGATGCGACCACCCTCACCGAAGCGGGCTACGTAGGCGAAGATGTCGAGAACATCATCCAGAAGCTGCTGCAGAAGTGCGACTACGACGTCGAAAAGGCGCAGACCGGCATCGTCTACATCGACGAAATCGACAAGATCTCGCGCAAGAGCGACAACCCCTCGATCACCCGCGACGTGTCGGGCGAAGGCGTGCAGCAGGCGCTGCTCAAGCTGATCGAAGGCACCATCGCCTCGGTGCCGCCCCAGGGCGGGCGTAAGCATCCGCAGCAGGAATTCCTGCAGGTCGACACCTCGAACATTCTGTTCGTGTGCGGAGGCGCCTTTGCCGGGCTCGAGAAGATCATTCTGAATCGCACCCAGAAAAGTGGCATCGGCTTCACCTCCGAAGTGCGCAGTGCCGATCAGAAGCCTCACGGTTCCGACCTGTTCCATGAGGTCGAGCCCGAGGACCTGATCAAGTTCGGCCTGATCCCCGAGTTCGTCGGCCGCCTGCCGGTGGTCGCGACGCTCGATGAGCTCGACGAGGCTGCGCTGATGATCATCCTCACCGAGCCGAAGAACGCGCTGACCAAGCAGTACCGTAAGCTCTTCGAAATGGAAGGCTCGGAACTCGACTTCCGCGAGGAGGCCCTGCGCGCGGTGTCCAAGCGGGCCATGCATCGCAAGACCGGTGCGCGCGGGCTGCGCACGATCCTGGAGAACGTGCTGCTCGATACCATGTACGACCTGCCTTCACTCCGTAATGTCGCCAAAGTGGTGGTCGACGAAACGGTGATCGAGGGCACCAGCAAGCCTTACATCATCTATCGCACCGAAGAGCCACGACTGGCACCGGTTGAAGAACCGCGCCGGGCAGGGGGCATCGGTCACGCCTGAGTCCTTGAATATGCAACAGGGCGCCCCCATCGATTGCGGCAGGGGCATCCAAGGCCCTCATCATTGTGAGTACCCCTAAGTGAACGAAATCGCCGAAGCCGCACCCCGCGCCATACCCGCCGAGCGCATCCCGGTACTGCCGCTGCGCGATGTGGTGGTCTACCCGCATATGGTGATTCCGCTGTTCGTCGGCCGGGAGAAATCGATCCTGGCCCTCGACGCGGCAATGCGCACCGACAAACGCATCATGCTGGTGGCGCAGAAGCAGGCAGATATCGACGACCCGAAGCTCGAGGACCTGCACGGCTTCGGCACCGCGGCCACCATCCTGCAATTGCTCAAGCTCCCCGATGGCACCGTCAAGGTGCTGGTCGAGGGCCTGGAGCGCGCGCGCGTGGTGCAGCTGCAGCTGGCACTCCCGGCGAGCGCCGACAGCGCGCAAAATTACTATTGTGCCGAGATTGCGGTCGAGGCCGACCTCGACCAGTACGAAGAGCGCGAGATGGATGTGCTGGTGCGCTCCGTGGTCTCCCAGTTCGAGCAGTACGTCAAGCTCAACAAGAAGGTGCCGCCCGAAGTGCTGACCGCGCTGGCCGGCATCGAGCAACCCGGGCGCCTAGCCGACACGGTCGCGGCGCACATGTCGCTCAAGCTCTCTGAGAAGCAAAAAGTGCTTGAGATACTCGATGTGCGCAATCGCCTCGAGCACGTACTGGTCGCCATCGAAGGCGAGATGGATGTGCTGCAGATCGAGAAGCGCATCCGCGGCCGGGTCAAATCGCAGATGGAAAAGAGTCAGCGCGAGTACTACCTGAATGAGCAGATGAAGGCCATCCAGAAGGAACTCGGCGACATGGAGGACGGCAGCAATGAGCTGGCCGAAATCGAGCAGAAAGTCGCCAAGGCCGGCATGAGTAAAGAGGCCAAAGACAAGGCCACCGCCGAGATTAATAAGCTCAAGATGATGTCACCGATGTCGGCCGAAGCGACCGTGGTGCGTAACTACGTTGACTGGCTGGTGAAGGTGCCGTGGAAGAAGCGCACACGATTGCACAAGAATATCGCCAATGCCCAGAACGTGCTCGATACGGATCACTACGGGCTCGAGAAGGTCAAGGAGCGCATAGTCGAGTACTTGGCAGTGCTGCAGCGGGTCGAGAAGATCAAGGGCCCGATCCTGTGCCTGGTCGGTCCGCCGGGCGTCGGCAAGACTTCGCTCGGGCAGAGCATGGCGCGCGCCACCAACCGCAAGTTCGTGCGCATGTCGCTCGGCGGCGTGCGCGATGAGGCCGAAATCCGCGGTCACCGGCGCACCTACATCGGCTCGATGCCGGGCAAGATCATCCAGAACCTGGCCAAGAGCGGCGTGCACAATCCGCTGTTCCTGCTCGACGAAGTCGACAAGATGGCGATGGATTTCCGTGGCGATCCGTCCTCGGCGCTGCTCGAGGTGCTCGACCCTGAACAGAATGGCGCCTTCTCCGATCACTACCTCGAAGTCGATTTCGACCTCTCGGAAGTGATGTTTGTCTGCACCGCGAATTCGCTGAACATTCCGGCGCCACTGCTCGATCGCATGGAAGTGATCCGGCTGCCGGGCTACACCGAAGATGAAAAGCTGAACATCGGCCGCCGGTATCTGGTGCCCAAGCAGACCAAGCAGAATGGACTCAGGGATGGCGAGCTGAAGATCGCCGACACCGCGCTGCTCGATATCGTGCGTTACTACACGCGCGAAGCCGGCGTGCGTAACCTCGAGCGCGAGATTGCGAAGATCAGCCGCAAGGCGGTCAAGCAACTGCTCCTCGACAAGGCTCCCGAGAAAGACAAGTCGAAGGACAAATCGAAGAGCGTGGCTGTCACGCCGCGCAACCTCGACAAGTATCTGGGCGTGCGCCGCTTCCGCTACGGCAAGGCCGAGGATCAGAATCGCGTCGGCCAGGTCACAGGCCTCGCCTGGACTGAAGTGGGAGGCGAACTGCTGACCATCGAAGCCGCCGTGGTGCCGGGCAAGGGCAAGCTGCAGCACACCGGGCAGCTGGGCGAAGTGATGCAGGAATCCATCCAGGCCGCGATGTCGGTGGTGCGCAGCCGCGCCGACGTGCTGGGTCTGGAGTCCGACTTCTACCAGAAGAACGACGTCCACCTGCACATGCCAGAAGGCGCGACCCCGAAGGACGGCCCCAGCGCCGGCATCGGCATGTGCACCGCGCTGGTTTCGGCGCTCACGCGCATCCCGGTGCGCTCTGACGTCGCCATGACCGGCGAGATCACGCTGCGCGGCGAAGTACTGCCGATCGGCGGTCTCAAGGAAAAACTGCTGGCGGCTCAGCGCGGCGGCATCGCCGTGGTGCTGATCCCGGAAGAAAACAAGAAAGACCTGGTCGAGATCCCCGACAACATCAAGGGCAAGCTCGATATCCGTCCCGTGCGCTGGATCGACGAGGTGCTGGAAATCGCGCTCACTGGCCGGCCGACCCCGCTGGTGCGGGCCAGCGCCGAGACCGTGGCTCCGAAACCGGCCGCGCGGCGCTCACGCGCCCGCAACGTCAAGGGTGTGCAGGCGCATTGATTTAGCGGGTGCTTAGCTCAGCTGGTAGAGCGTCGCCTTTACACGGCGAATGTCGGGGGTTCGATCCCCTCAGCACCCACCATTCCCTCCTCAGCACCACCATTTCCTCTTCTGATCGAGGTCCAAGAACCTCCAGAGACGTCCGGCTCCGGTGCACCTGGGGATATTGCTGGCAGAGGCCGTTTTTTTTAGGAACTTTTCGATAGCTGATATACCAGCGCACGCACTGACCTATGTCTTCGAGCAGCTCCCCTTGTTAAACCATGTAGGCTGCCGTACCGACCCGCAGGTGCGGCAGAACCGCAACGGCAAAGCCGTTGGTATTACACGCCGACCGGTAATGGCGCTGCGCCGGAGCGGGCTGACGGCGCTGCGTCGTCAAGTAATGGCCCGTCACCGGCCTGCAGTGGCGCAACGTGATGCCCAACTGGGACCTGGCGGTCGATGTGAACTACGGCGACAAACTGCAGCGCGACAAAGTGGCGCCGGGCGAGAGTGCGGGGATTTGGAAGAACGCCTACTACACGCTGACCAGTGAGACCATCTATCTGAGCCGGCGTTTTTGAGCCCGCCAGATTATGCGCGCAGCACTTACCAGCGTTTCTTGAGGCCTATGCAAAAGCCATGGGGCAGCACGCCCAGCACCAGCGGAGTCTGGCGGCGCTCCATGAAGTAGCCCACCGTCGTGCCCAGCGCAAAGCCCGCGATGACATCCGACTGCCAGTGGCCGTGTACCTTGACCCGCGCGATGGCGTCATACACGGGCAGCAGTTCCAGCAAATAGACGCTGGGGTGATCGTGCCGGTACTCGAGCACCAGCGGCGTGACGATGGCGCTGGTGACCGTGACTTCACCGCTCGGAAAGCTCTCGTGGCCGCTGCCCTGGAACCACTGGTTCGGATCGGAGGTCTGGTTGGGGCGGGCCCGGCTGAAGGCCAGTTTCATCACTTCGGCCGTGCCGCCACCGATCAGGGTCGCATCGATGGATTTCCACAGGGTGCGGCCCAGACGTGTATCGCCGCCTTCCCAAAGCGCCCCCGCGCCTTCACCCACCAGCATGGCCGCAATCAGCACTTTCTGGTTGTTGCGGGCCCAGATACCGTGATCATCCAGCGGGACCAGATGATCGATACCCAGCGGGCCGCTGCCCGCCTGGCACAAGGCCGGCGCTGTCAGCAGTGTGAGCACGAGCGACAAGCTGGCGATCAGGCTGTGCGCAGGCTTGCGCGGTCTTGAACGCATATCCGTCTCCAGGGTTGCAGGACGCAAATGCTAATCTAATCACCGCAGAGTTACGCAGGAGACTTGGCGATGCAGGCCTCTATTACGAATCGTCCAATATTCGAACGTATGCGCTTTGCATGCGCTGGCATTGCGCACGGCCTGCGCAGCGAGCAAAGCCTCAGGACGCAACTCGGTGCGTTGTTATTGCTGCTCGTTGTGCTGCTGTATTTTCGGCCCGCACCGGTGTGGTGGGCTTTGTCGATCCTGGCTGCGGCCGGCGTGCTGGCCGCTGAACTATTTACTGAGCAGGCCGGTAAATAGTGCGTAGGTTATCAGGCAGCATATCGAACATGTTTCTCTTGGAAGAGATTTCGTATGACTTGCGGTTGGCGCTGCCGACGGCGCAGATGACCGCGAACGCCAGCCATCATCTCGGCGCGGTCGGCAGGTCGGCTTTTACCAAGCCCATTGGTCTTGACGTCCTGGTTGAGCAGTTCATCCGGATTGAGCTCCGGGCAGTACCCCGGCAGCCGGATGAGGCGCAAGCGCGCCTCGTTGGCAGTGACGAAGTCGCGGGCCAGGACCGAGCGATGAACGGGGTGTCCATCCACTATCAAGTACAGCTTGCCCGTGGCCTGCTTGAGCAGACGCTGCATGAAGCGGATGAACAGTCGAGCGTCGAACCTACCGTGGAACACCATGAAGGCCAGATGCCCGCGGTTCGTGATCGCCGAAATCATATTGCACCCGAAGCGCTGCCCGGTGGCGCGAATGATCGGCGTCTGACCTGTCGGCGCAAAGCTCGTCCCGGCCACATGGTCAGAGCGCAACCCCATCTCATCACCCCAGTAAATAGCCGCTTTCTCGCCCTTGGCGTGCCGCCTGATCGCCGGGTATTCCGTGCGCAGCCAGCGCGCAATCGCCGCATCGTTGCGCTCGTAGGCACGGCGCACCGGCTTTTGCGGGCTCATGCCCCAGCCGCTCAGGTAACGACCCACGGTAGTCAGCGATAGGGTAACCCCGTACTCGCGATCTATCAGTGTCAACACGGCGGCCCGGGTCCACAGGTAGAAGGGCAACTTCAACTGATCGGGCAACGAGTCGATGATCAGCTGGCGAATCCGCGCCGACTGCGTCCGATTGAGCCGGCCTTCCCCCGCCCGTCGACCACGGCGCTTGGGTTTCAACGCTCGCAGACCACCGGCTCGATCCAACGCCATCCACTTGCTCACCGCTCGCAGGCTGGGGCCAAACACTTCCGCCGCTCGCGTCTGGCTCATGCCGCCACGCACCGCTTGCACCGTCGACCGGCGCAGATGCGTCTGCGTGGCCATATCCAACTTCCGGGCATCTGTCTTGCTCCGCATGCGACAGATGATACCACATTACGCACTATTTGATG
>JAYUZE010000014.1:0-3311 GCA_043752035.1 Gammaproteobacteria bacterium | reverse complement strand
GTTCCATCACATGAATCATCAGCTGGGAGTCGCAAGCATGCGCATTGTAGAGTTGAAGAAAATCCGCTGGCCGGACGCAGGAATGCTGCTGGCAGCATTTGTCGCACTGTTCCTGGCGCTGGCACCGCTCGGCTCCGCGCCGGCTCATGCCGATGAGGCAAGGGTGCCCGCGGCTGCGGCAGCGACTCCTGCAGCAGCTGACGTTGTGGCACCCGCCGCTGCGGCGCCGGCTGCTGCCGCTCCGGCTGCACCACCCGCGCCCACCGAACCCTTCCTGGTCACCAATGACAAGGTGAGCGCCGGCGACACCGCCTGGATGCTCACCTCCACAGCGCTGGTGCTGATGATGACCATACCGGGCCTGGCACTGTTCTACGGCGGCATGGTGCGCAAGAAGAACGTGCTGGCGACGCTGATGCAGAGTTTTGCGATCACCTGCCTGGTCACCGCGTTGTGGTGGCTGGTCGGTTACTCGATTGCCTTCACGCCTGGCAGTACGCGGTACCTCGGCTCCTTCGGGCACTCGCTGCTCGATGGCGTGCGCTATCTGAAGGACGCCGGCAAGACCAGTGTCTCGCATATCGCGACCACGATTCCCGAAACAGTGTTCGCGATGTTCCAGCTGACGTTCGCGATCATCACGCCGGCGCTAATCTGCGGCTCCTTCGCCGAGCGCATGAAGTTCTCGGCGATGCTGTGGTTCATGGCCATCTGGCTGCTCGTGGTGTATTGCCCGATCGCTCACATGGTCTGGGAGCCCTCGGGCTACCTGGCCGGCAAGGGCGTACTCGACTTCGCCGGCGGCACGGTAGTGCATATCAACGCCGGCATCGCGGGCCTGGCCACGGCCCTGATGCTGGGCAAGCGCCAGGGTCTGGGCAAGGAATCGATGGCGCCGCACAACCTGACGCTGACCCTGATCGGCGCCTCGCTGCTGTGGGTGGGCTGGTTCGGCTTCAACGCCGGTTCGGCCACGGCCTCGGACGGTCGTGCCGGCATGGCGATGATCGTCACACAGATCGCCACGGCCATCGCCGCCCTTGCCTGGATGTTCACGGAGTGGGTGACAAAGGGCAAACCCAGCGTGCTCGGCATCGCCTCGGGCGCGGTCGCCGGCCTGGTGGCGATCACGCCGGCCTCGGGCTTCGTCGGTCCCAATGGCTCGGTGATCATCGGCATCGCGGCCGGTGTGCTCTGCTACTTCGCCTCGACCGCGTTGAAGAAGGCGATGGGCTACGACGACTCGCTGGACGCCTTCGGCGTGCACTGCATCGGCGGCATCGTCGGCGCGCTGCTGACTGGTGCACTGGTCAGCAAGGAAATCAGCGGCTCCGAAGGCTCGGTGATGACGCAGCTGCTGGGCGTGAGCGTCACGCTGATCTACGGCTTCGTGGCCAGCATTATCATCCTGAAGGTCATCGACCTGACCATTGGCCTCAGGGTCAGCTCCGATGACGAGCGTGAGGGCCTGGATATCGCCCTGCACGGCGAACACGTGGATTAAGTAGCAGCTTCAGGCTCTGCATAAAGCCCCGGTAGCGTGTTGCGCTGCCGGGGCTTTTTTATTGGGGAGGCCGTCCATAGCGCATTTTTACCGATAATTATCGTGACGCAGTTCACCATTGCCTTCCCGCGCAGCACTGATACTCTCCGAGGTGTATTACCGGAGATCAACATGCGCTACCTGACCGCGCTAGCCCTGACGCTCACGGCCCTGAGCTCGGCCAGCGCTGCCGATATCTACTGCAATAACCAGGGACGCGACTGCAGCGACAAACCCACTCCGGGGGCGGTGCTGATGCATATTTCCAGCAACAACTATGGCGGCAACACGCTCTCGACTCCGGCTGCCGGGACCGAGCGCACACCGGGCAACGCCGCCGTGGACAGCGCCAACGCGCGCCTCAGCCAGGATCGCGGTGCCCAGGCCGTGCAGAAGGATGTCAGCGCCGCCCGCGCCACGCAGTGCAAGGATGCGCAGGATAAATACCAGAAGTCCATCGAGGCCCGCCGCGTGTACCGCATGGGCAAGGATGGCGAGCGCGAATACCTCTCCGATACCGAGGCCAACCAGATGCGGCTCAATGCGCGCCTCGAGATGGAGAAATCCTGCGGCAAGTCCAGCGGCTGATTCGCGGCGGCTGAATCGCTGATCTTAAGGATCTCGCGCGGCGCTGCGTTGCCCTGCTACATTGCGCGCACTTGAAGCAGGAGCGGCATCCACATGACTACAGGCTTCGTCGGGCTGGGCGCCATGGGCGCACCCATGGCTCGCAATCTGCACCGTGCCGGCCTGCTCGGCGCTGTGTGGAACCGCAGCGCTGACAAGGCGCAGGCGCTGGCCGCTGAGCTCAGCGTCAAGGATGCCCCTTCCGTGCTGGCGCTGGCACGCACCAGCGAGACCATCGTGCTGTGCGTCTCGGCCGACCACGACCTGCTGCAATTGATCGCCGCGCTGGCACCGGCAATGCGCAAGGGCCTGCTGATCATCGATTGCTCGACGGTAAGTGCCAACGCGGCGCGTGCTGCCGGCACAATCTGCGCAGCCCGCGGCAGTGAATTTCTCGACGCGCCGGTGAGCGGCGGCGTCGAAGGCGCAGCCAAGGGCACGCTCGCCATCATGGTGGGCGGCGAGCTCGCCGCCTTCGAGCGCGCGCAGCCCATCCTGCAGGCGATGGGCAAGACGATCACGTATTTCGGCCCGCAGGGCGCAGGTCAGGCTGCCAAGGCCACCAACCAGATCATGGTGGCCGGCATCATTCGCTCGGTCGCCGAGGGCCTGGCCTTTGCCGCCGCCCAGGGACTGCCGCTCGACAAGACCATCGCCACACTGAGCCAGGGGGCCGGCGGCAGCTGGTACCTCGCCAATCGCGGACCGTTCATGGAGCGCCGTGCCTATCCCGCGGGTTTTCGCGTGCGCCTGCACGAGAAGGACCTGAAGATCTGCCAGGCGATGGCGGCCGCGTCGGGCGCCACACTCCCGATCGTGGAAGCGGCACTGCGTGACTACGCCGAACTGATCGCCTCCGGCCACGGCGATGAGGATATCTCCTCGATTTTCCGGCTCGCGGCTCCCTTGTTCGATGCGGCCGGCAACACGCCGGGCGCTACGGCGGACGCGTGAGCGAGAGCGCGGGCGCGGGCGCTGCGCGGCCGCGCGATGTGGCACGCCCGCGCGGCCTGAATCTGCCGGATTTTTGCGCGGCGCGCGCGGTGCTGGCGGTAGTACTGATCGTCACCCTCACCGCGGTCGTACTCTCGGTGGCACGCCAGACTGCAGCGCTCAATTTCTGGCTCGACCTGGCGCGCAC
>JAYUZE010000013.1:0-33472 GCA_043752035.1 Gammaproteobacteria bacterium | reverse complement strand
GTGATCGCGCTGGTTTCCGCCGGTGTGCTCTGGCTCGGCGGCAATGCGCTGCTGGGTGCGCGCGCCAGCAATCTGCTGCTGCCCGAACAGCCGTGGCGTTTCTTTGCGGCCAATCTTGGCATCGGCACCATTGTCGGCGCGCTGGCGCTGCGCTATTTCTACGTCGCCGGCGAATGGCGGCGTAATGTCGAGCTGCAGGCGCGTGCGCGCGTGCAGGCGCTGCAGGCGCGCATCCGCCCACATTTCCTGTTCAACAGCATGAACACCATTGCCGCGCTGACGCGCAGCAATCCTGAGCAGGCCGAAGAGGCCGTGCAGGACCTGGCCGACTTGTTCCGCGCCAATCTCAACGAGAAGCGCAGCAGTATTACGCTCAAAGAAGAGCTCGAAGTCGCACGCATCTACCAGCGCATCGAGCAGCTGCGGCTCGGCGAACGGCTGCACGTGATTTGGGATGTCACCGACCTGCCGATGCGCGCCCAGGTACCGGGGCTGCTGATGCAGCCGCTGCTGGAGAATGCGATCTATCACGGCATCGAGCCGCGTCCGGCCGGCGGCATCGTCACCGTCAGCGGCGCACTAGACGGCGACATCATTGGCCTCACAGTGCGCAACCCGCTGCCCGAGGCAGGCGGCGAGGCGCACGCCGGCAATCGCATCGCGCTCGATAACATCCGCGAGCGCATGGAACTGCTGTACCCCGGCCGCTCCTCGGTCGAGGCCAACCGCGTTGGCGACGAATACATCGTACGCCTGCGCTTTCCGCACGTTGAAGATCCGCAGCGGATCTCCTCATTGTGAACGGCGCGGCTACCAGCCAGCGCGTACTGATCGTCGATGATGAAGCACCGGCGCGCGAACGCCTGCGGCGGTTGCTGGTAGAGCTCGGCGACATCGAGGTGATCGGCGAAGCGGCCAACGGGAGCGAGGCCGTACGGCTGGCGGGTGAGCTCAAACCCGATGTCTGTCTGCTTGATGTGCGCATGCCGGGCATGGACGGGATCGAGGCGGCGCGCCACATGGCGCTGCTCCCGCAGCCGCCGGCCGTGGTGTTCACTACCGCCTACGACAACTACGCGATCGCGGCTTTCGATACCCAGGCGATCGGCTATCTGCTGAAGCCCGTGCGCGCCGAGAAACTGCGCAGCAGCCTGCAGCGCGCCGCGCGTCTTGCCCGCGCGCAGCTCGCCGCCATCGCGCGCGCCGACCCGGCACGCGACAGCCCAGTGCATGCCGGCCGCTCGCATGTGGCTGCGCGCTTAGGCGAGCAGCTGCGCCTGATTCCGCTCGCCGACGTCTACTATTTTTCTGCCGATCAGAAATACACCACCGTGCGCCACCGCCACGGGAGCGAGCTGATCGAGGATTCGCTGCGCGCGCTAGAAGAGGAATTTGCCGCGCGCTTCGTGCGCGTACATCGCAATGCGCTGGTGAACATCGACTATCTGGCGGCCGTGGAGCGCGACGCCGAAGGTCAGCACCACGTGCTGCTGCGCGAGCTCGATGAGCGGCTGGCGGTCAGCCGCCGGCTGGCGGGGGAACTGCGCGAGCGACTGCTGCGCTAGTGCCGGCGTGGCCGGCGTTTCAGTGACGTTGCCGGCGTGCGCGATCCACGCGCAGCACCAGCTCATCGGCGATCGGCTTGCGCGCGATAGGGTTGAACGAGAAACGCCGCATTGGCGTGAACACGATCTCGGGGCCCATCACGCCGGGATTCGCCAGCCGCAGCGTGATGCGCGGCGGATTCATCGCCACGGTCACACTATCATTAATAATGTCGGCGAGCGGCACTCGCTGCTCGATGCCGCGATTTTTCACCAGCAGGGAATCACCGCAGTCGTAGACCTCGTCGGCCAGGTCCCAGATCACCTGTTTCATCACCACGAGGCCGATCACGCCCATCAGCAGCGGCACCAGTAGCAGCGCCGGCTGCAGCCGCCAGACGCCGGTCACGCCGGCGACCATGGTGCTGACCAGCAATACGCTGTACCACAGGAATGGAAACAGCAGCTTCAGGGCGCGGGTACCTGTCGATGAAATGCGCTGCATGAATGCAGTATATTGCCTGCCCGGATTGCAGAGCCAATTCCACCCCTTGCCAGGCGATCATGCTCCAAGCTGAACGACCGTCGCGGATTGCCTTCCCCTGACTGCTGCGGGCGCAACTTTCCTCTCGCCCGAACCCAGGCTCCAGTACCTGGGCGAGGCGCCGCCGCCTGATGGTGGCACGCTCGTGGTGGCGCCGGGCATCCAGTGGCTGCGCATGCCCTTGCCCATCGATCTCAACCACATCAACCTGTGGCTGATCGAAGATGGCGCTGGCTACACGCTGATCGACACCGGGTTTCCAGCTGAGACCTGCACCGCAGTATGGCAGTCACTGGAAAGCACCTTGCTGCGCTCGCGGCCGCTGCGACGCATCCTGCTGACGCACTATCACCCGGACCACATGGGCTGTGCGGCCTGGCTGCAGCAGCGCTACGACGTACCGGTACGCATTGCTTCGCGCGCGCTGCCTTCCGCCCAGTTCATCGTCGATGGCCCGAGCGCCGAGCGGCGCGAAGCCGGCGAGCGTTACTTCATCGCCCATGGCATGTGCGAGGCTCGCGAGTACTTTGCGACGCTGGCCGAGCTGAGCCGCAAATCGCCGATCAAAATGATGCCGCGGGTTACCGAGCCGCTGGTGAACGGCGACTCGATGAACGTCGGTAACTGGCGGTTCAGGATCATCGAGACCGACGGCCACGCGCTGGCGCACCAGTGCTTCTATAGCGCCGAGCCCGGAGTGTTGATCAGCGGCGATCAGATACTGCCGATGATCTCGCCCAACATCAGTCTCACCGTGGCCGACTGGGGCCTCGATCCGTTAGGCGACTACCTGCTATCACTGGATCTGCTGTCGGAGCTCCCCGCCGACACGCTGGTGCTGCCCTCGCACGGCCGGCCCTTTACCGGTCTGCATGCGCGCATCGCCGACCTGCGTGCACACCATCTGCAGGATCTCGCGCTGCTGCGCGATCACATCAGCAGCGCCTGCAATGCCTTCGAGCTGATGCCCGTGCTCTACGGCCGCCGTCTCAAGGGCTTCAACATCTACCTCGGGCTACACGAGTGCGTGGCGCACCTCGAGCACCTGGTGCGTCGCGGCGAGGCACAGCGTGAAGTTTCTGCGGAGGGTCACTACCGGTATCGTCGCTGCTGACAGTCGCCAACTCCCGGGGCTGGTTGTGCCAGCGTAGCGCCGGCAATTTCGCGACGGACAGGGCCTGGGAGCCAGCTCAGCGATCGAAGCCGCCAAGGCCGGCGCCGCCGGCCGAGGAGTGAGCGTTTAATCCAGAAATGTCCAGGTAGCGGCGCCATCCAGGTGCCGTACGCGTACCGATCTCACTGCCCCGGGTTCGAAATTGCGCGCATTGACGCCCATGCGCCCATTGTTATTGCGGCGCGTCTGTTGCCAGTGGGTCACCGTACCGCAGTTCGCGCATCTCACAAACCTGATCCACTTGTCGCCCCAGGCGTAGCTCTCAGTCGCGCGGCGCGCGGCGATCACGCGTACCGTTGAAGCCTGGTAATAGGCCCAACGCGTGCCATAGCGCCGGCAGATCGAGCAGTTGCACTCCGTCAGGCTGCGCGGCCGGCGCGGCACTTCGATCTTCACGGCCCCACAATGACAGCTGGCAGTTAGCATGCGAGGCGTTCCTGAATGCTCACTGCGACAGGAACTGCAGCGCCGCGGGCGCCACCATGAACCACAGCGCCAGCGTCGAGATCAAATACAGGTAAAATCGCAGCAGCACGATGTTGACGCTGCAATGCACGGCGCTATGCAGCGCCCTGAAGACCATGAACACCCACGCGGGCGAGAGCCGTGCCAGGTTGCCCGGAATCGCCAGTTCCGCAGGACCCAGGCGGCTGCCGGTGATGAAGCTGATGCGGGGGATGTACATGTACACCCAGACGACGAAGGTCAGCGCCATGGTGGCCAGCACGGGACCGAAGATTGCCTGCTGCGACACTGTTTGCTCCTTGTGGCCGAGGATGCGATCTTAGCTGAGCAGCCTGTCGCCGCCCCAGCTAGCGTTCAGGCTGCAGTCAGGTAACCGCGCCGATACTGGTTCCCGACTGAGGTTCATTGGGTTCCGTATCTAGGAGATCGCCATGTACCGCCCGCTACCGATTATGTTCATTGCCTCCATCCTGGCCAGCACGGCTGCCTGGGCTGAACCGCAGGGGCATGAGTCCCGCTATCAGCAGAATGGCGGCGGGCATTCCGAGCGCCGTGGCGGCGACGCCAGTCACCAGCAGGCCCGACCGGTCGAGCGCGGCGGTGGTGGCGTTCGCGGTGGCGGCGATCGCAGCGCTGGCGGCTATCGCGGCGAAAATCGTGGCCCCATCGGCCAGGTCAACTCGCAGCGCACCTGGTCCGCCCCGCAGACCCGCGAGCCCGCGCGCGAGCCCAGCCGCCAGGCGTACGTGCCGGGCGCGCCCCGCGGGAACGAGGCCGATCGCCGTTATGGCGGCGGCGGCCGCGACTACAACCCTCGCAGCAGCGGCCCCGGCAACATCGGCCCACGCGACAACGGCTCGCGCTATGGACGCACCGACTATCGCCACGACCGACCGGGCAATGACCGCTATGACCGCGACCGCTATCACGATCAGGGTCACGACCAGGGTCGTGATCAGTCCCGCTATGCCGGCTGGACGCGCGGCCGCGATGACTGGCGCGACGAGCACGGCCGCAGCTGGCACCACGATCAAGACTGGTACCAGAGCTACCACTACGACCACTTCCGTTACTACGGCGACCGCTACTACGCCCGGCAGCGCTTCAGCATAGGTTTCTATGCTGCGCCCTGGGGCTATTTCCCGCGAGTGTGGGTGTACGGCGATCGGCTGCCGCTGTCCTACTACGGCGACCGCTTCATCGTCGACGACTATTACAACTACGACCTGTACGCGCCGCCCTACGCCACCGCCTGGGTGCGCGTCGGTGATGACGTGCTGCTGGTCGACCTCAATAGCGGCGAAGTGCTGGACGTGATCGCCAATCTATTCTGGTAGCCCGCTGGCAGCAGCGCTGTGGATATCGGCCACTGTCAGCAAGCGTACACCACCAGCACCAGCTCGAAATAGCTGCAGCCCGCCTTTATGGTCGACGCAAAGCTCATCTCAGCGCAGGTGGAAAGCTCTGGCCATTGATGGTCATCCCGGCATAGCTGTGCGCACTGGCAATCTTGAGGAAATCGGCCGGGAAATTCAGCGTCGGCGCCGAGGCTTTGTCGAGCTCGGCAATATCTTCAGCATCGAGTTGCAGTTCGAGCGCGGCCAGGTTGTCCTGCAGCTGCGCCAGCGTGCGCACGCCCAGGATCGGCGAGCTCACGCCGGGCCGGCGGATCAACCAGGCCAGCCCCACGCGGGCCGCGTTGGTGGCGCGCCGCTTCGCCACCCCCGCGAGCACTTCGAGCAGCGCGTAGACGCGTTCGTTGGCGTTGCTGGATACGAAGGCTTGACGGCCCTTCGATTCGGCGGTCATGTTATTGCGTGATTCATTGCCGCTCAGCACATCGGAACGCAGCGGGCTCCAGGGCGTGACGCCCAGCCCTATCGCCTGCGCCATCGGTATCAGTTCGCCCTCGACACTGCGTTCGATCAGCGAGTATTCGATCTGCAGCGCGACCAGTGGCGTCCAGCCGCGAAACTGCGCCGTGAGCTGCGCCGCGGAACATTTCCACGCCGAGGTATCGGGGAAATCCGCGTAGCCGATCTTGCCACTCTGCACCAGCGTGTCGAGCGCATACATGGTCTCTAGGCGTGTAGGGATCTTCCCAATGCTGCCAGTACAGGTCGAGGTAGTCGGTCTTCAGCCGCTGCAGCGAGGCTTCGCAGGCAGCGATGATCGACTTGCGGTTGGCCCCGCCGCCGGTGGGATCGCCCGCAAAAGCGTTGCCGCTGAACTTGCTGGCGAGCACCAGGCGATCGCGTGTGAAACCGGCGCGGCTCAGGTAGTCGCCGAGGATGCGCTCCGAGGTGCCACCCGTATAAATGAGGTGCCACCCGTATAAATATTGGCAGTGTCGATGAAATTGCCACCCAGCTCGATGTAACAGTCGAGTATCTGTGCGGCGGCGCGCGCATCGCAGCCGAAGCCCCACTCCTCGCCGAAGGTCATAGCGCCCAGGCAGAACGGGCTGATGCGCAGGCCGGATCGGCCGAGAGTCAGGTACTGATTCAATGGCATGCTTGAACTCCAGATTCGATCAGGCGGCGCGGCCCAGCAGCTGCAGGTAATTTTCGTAGCACATGCGCAGGCCCGAGGCGCCGATCGGATGGCCGAAGCACTTGAGGCCGCCGTCGATCTGGCAAGGTATGCCGCCGTCGGCATCATAGCAGCCGTCCATGATGTCGCGCACCGCGGTGCCGTCGCTGACGCCGCAGCAGTCATACAGACCCAGCGGTTCGGCCACCAACGGTGCATTGAGTATCGTCTCGAGATCCACGGGTTTCTGCAGGTGCGCCTTGGGATTCTTCGCGCCGTTCTGATGGCTCTTCCAGGACACGCGGGCCATCGCGCGCTTCAGATTCTCGCGCGCCACGCCATAGCGCGCGCGCTACCCGGCCGCGAACTGCGCGATGAGACCGGTAATCCGCCGTAGCCCGTGTCCTTGAGTTTTGCGCACCGATCGCCAGTGCAAAGTCGACTGCGCCGGCGGCCAGCGCATAGGCGGCGCCGCGCAGCGCTTCGGTGCCGGT
This sequence comes from Gammaproteobacteria bacterium, assembly GCA_043752035.1. Taxonomy (GTDB): domain Bacteria; phylum Pseudomonadota; class Gammaproteobacteria; order Steroidobacterales; family Steroidobacteraceae; genus FEN-1191. Next base: position 26,719 of record JAYUZE010000013.1, on the reverse strand, counting down.
TGCGTACATATTCTCGACACGCGTTACTGGAATGCCATGCAGCCGCAGCGCGGTGCTGGCCGGCAACGCGGAATTGCCGACGTTCACGCGATCTATTGCCGAACCATACCAGGCCGCGCCGAACTGCTCCTTGCCCACGCCGGAATCGAGCAGTGCCTCCTGGAAAGCCTCGTTCACCAGATGCTCGGTGCCGCAATCCCAGCGCTCCCCGAACTTCGTGCAGCCCATGCCGATGATCGCGACCTTGTCGCTGATGCCGGTTGCCATGGTGTCTCCTGCGCGACTCAGCCCGCGGGCGCGGCTTTCCAGAAGTAACGCTGGTGATGGCGCAGCGGCGTGCCCACTTCGAAAATCGCCGGATCGACCTCGACCATTTCCATCACCAGTCGCGCGCCGTTGTCGAACTGCACCAGGCCCACGTACAAGGGTGGCGCGGGGTAGTACATCAGCCAGTCGGCCGTAATGGTAGCCACTTTGGCTGGCGCGTCGGCCAGCGGCGTCGCGCTCATTGGCGCGGTCGAGTCGCGGCGCACGCAGGCGGCCAGACGCGGAAACTGCACCGTGCCGCAGACGCTGCATTTGCCAGCCATGAACGCGACCACCTGTTCGCGCGAGCGATAGAGCTGCGTCAGCGCGGTTTTCATGTCGCTCTCGGCGCGCATGCCCCAGTCGAGCTGCAGCTCACCGCTGCAGGACAGCATTTTGGTATAGCTGCGATCGGTCACGCCGCGCGCTAGCGCCGCGCTCACCGGTGATGCCGACCGATAGCTGCCAATCGCTCCCGTGGTCTCGAACAACAATGCATCGCAGCCGGCGCCAAAACCGACCAGCAGTATCTTCTGACCGGGCGTCGCGCGCTCCAGCGCCGCGGCCAACATCAGCAGCGGCTGCGCCGCCCCGGTATCGCCGCACTTCGCAGCACTTCGCAGCACAATTATCGACCAGCGCCTCCAGTTTGATGCCAAGTTTTTTTGCAACCGCAGCGGCGACGCCACCGATGGTCGCCGGCAGGCAGAAGTGATCGATCGATGCTGCCGCCACGCTACTCGCGGCAAGTACACGCACCACGGCTACAGGCACAATCTTCAGGTATCCCTCATCGCGTATCCAGCGTTTTTCCCACTGGTAATCGTAGGTCTCGCCCGCGGAGCGCAAATGATCCACGAAGGCGCTGGCGCTCGAAGCACTACCCAGGTAGCGCGCAATCGGCGCCGCCGCCGACGCGCAGCGCGACCGCACCGGCGCCGTAGTGCAGCTCCTGCACACTGCCTGGTCTGGCGCGACGTGCGTCAACCGCGGCGATCGCGGCCCGGTCCATGCGCAGCCGCGGTATATAGGCCACGTAGGCTGTGATCCCGATCTCAGACATTCAATAGTGCTCCGTCACGGCGTAGACCGCCGCCCCGTAGGATTCTACTCAGACTATGGTCGCGTAACCTTGGCTCAGCACCAGTTGGGCCAGCTCAGGCACGCTGGCCTGAAAGCGCAGCCGCGTGGGGTCGGAACCGCAGGCCGTGTGGGTCAGCAGGTACCCCGTGATGCCATAGGTGCACAAGCCGTGCAGGATCGGGCGCTCGAAAGCAGTGCTGCACGCCGAAGCGCGGATCGGCGCCCGCGCCGATGCTCAACGCATAGCGCAGCGCCTCGCGATTCATGGCTCCCCCACGAAGGTGCAGCACTCCTCGAGCGGCGCCCGATCGGTGCGCAAGGTGTTGATGGGTGCGGCCTCATCGCGATAGCCCAGCGCCATGCCACAGAACAGCATCCACTCGGGCGGCAGCCCCAGGAATTCGCCGATGGTCTGCGGCCAGGCCGACCAGATCTCCTGCGGACAGGTGTGCAGCCCGGCCTCGCGCGCCAGCAGCATCACGCTCTGCAGGTACATGCCGACATCGGCCCACTGCGGCGGCCCCATGCGCCGATCGATCACGAAGAACAGGCCCACCGGCGCGCCGAAGAAGTCGTAGTTGCGCACCATCTGTCGCACCCTGGCCGGCTTGTCGGCACGGCCGACGCCGATGGTCGCGTACAGATCTTCGCCGCACTTGTAACGCCGGGTCCGGTAGGGTTCGTGAAGGTTGGGCGGATACACATGGTATTCGGGCGGCTCACCGCCCGGCATCGCCAGCAGTTTCGGTGCCAGCAACGCACGAAAGCGCGCCATCGCTCCATGGGCCAGTACATAGACCTGCCAGGGCTGCAGGTTGCCGCCTGAGGGCGACTGTCGCGCAGCATCGACAATCGCGCGCACCGTGGCATCGGGCACTGCATCGGGCAGGAATGCGCGGCAGCTGCGCCGCGTCTGCAGCGCCTCGCTCACAGTACGCGCCACATCCCTTGTGCCCGGATTCACCATCGACTACTCCCACGCCGCCATGAATGAGTTCGGCTATGCTTCCGCCATGCGCATAGAGTTCACCAAAATGCACGGCATGGGCAATGACTTTCTGGTCTTTGAAATGCCCGCTGGCAGCGCCCTGCCCGATCGCACGCGCTGGCGGCACCTAGCCGATCGTCACCAGGGCATAGGATTCGACCAGGCGCTGTTGCTGGAGCCTGCGCGCGAGGCAGGCACTGCCACCTACTACCGGATCTTCAACGCCGATGGCTCGGAAGTAGAACAGTGCGGCAACGGCGCGCGCTGCGTGGCGCGCTACCTGCAGCTGCGCGGCCGCGTGGGCGCCGATGGCCGGGTGACACTCGGCAGCCCCAGTGGCGTGATCGAGGCGCAGGCGCGCGCCGATGGCCTGGTGTCGGTGAACCTCGGCGTGCCCGATTTCAATCCGGCGGCGCTGCCGTTCAGGGCCTCGGCCCTCGAGGCCAGCTACAGCCTGCAGCTCGGACCCGAGCATGTGGAGTTCGGCGCGGTATCGATGGGCAACCCGCATGCGGTGCTGCGTGTCACCGACATGGAGAGTGCGCCGGTCGAGCGCCTGGGGCGGGCGCTGCAGGCCGATGCGCATTTTCCCGCCAGCGTCAATGTCGGCTTCATGCAGGTGATCGACGCTGGCCACATCCGTCTGCGCGTCTACGAGCGCGGCGTCGGTGAAACACTGGCCTGCGGCACTGGCGCCTGCGCGGCGGTCGCTGTCGGGCGCAACCTCGGCCTGCTTGGGAGCGAAGTCGCGGTGCATGTTCCGGGAGGCCAGCTCGGCGTACACTGGGAGGGCCCGGGACACGGCATCTGGCTGACCGGTCCGGCGGCGGTGGCCTACACCGGCCAGGTAGAACTCGGATGACAGCGCGAGGGATCACACGATGACGAGCAACATGGCCCAGGGCCTGAGCAACGACGACATCGACGAGCAGGCGATCGCGCAATATCTGCAACAGCACCCCGATCTGTTCGATCGTCATCCGCAGTTGCTGACGCGCCTGCGCCTGCAGCATCCGCGCAATGGCACCACGATTTCGCTGATCGAACGGCAGGTGGACGTGCTGCGCGAGAAGCATGCGGCGCTCGAGCAGCAGCTGGCGGAGTTCGTGCGCATGGCGCGCGCCAATGATGTGCTAGCCGACAAGATCCATCGCTTCACGCGCCGGCTGCTGCGCACCACGACGCGCGCCCAGGCGCTGGTGCAGATCGAAGCCAGCCTGCGCGAAGACTTCGATGCCTATCACATCGTGCTGGTATTGCCCGATGCCGCCAGCAGCAATACGCCCAGCCGCTTCGTGCGCTACGCCACCGGCGCCGATGCGCAGTTCAAGAGCTTCGAATCGCTGTTCGGCAGCGCCAAGCCGCGCTGCGGCCAGGTGCGCGACAGCCAGCGCGAGTTCCTGTTCGGCAATGAGGCCGCAGGTATAGGCTCGGTGGCACTGATTCCGTTGTGCGCGATGAATCCGCCGGGCTTGCTGGCACTGGGGAGCGTCGATCGCGATCGCTTCCACCCGGGCATGAGTACCGAGTTTCTCGCCCGCATGGCCGAGCTGATCGCCGACGCGCTCGCGCGCCCCTGATTCCGGCGGCCCATGGATGCACCCGCTGCATGGGCCCGGCGCTTCCACACGCATCTGGCCAGTGAACGGCGGCTCTCGCCGCATACGGTCGCGGCCTATGGGCGCGAACTGGCGGCCTTCGCGCAGTGGAGCGGCAAACAGGGTTACGATGACTGGGCGCGCATCGATGCGACACAGCTGCGTAGCTTCGCCGCGCGCAGCCACGCCGGCGGGCTCAACCCGCGCAGTGTGCAGCGGCGCCTGTCGGCGTTGCGCACTTTCTATGCCTTCCTGATCCGCGAAGGCCTCGCGACCCACAATCCTGCGATCGGCGTCCGCGCGCCCAAGGCCGCGAGGCGCCTGCCGCACACGCTTGATGTCGATCAGATGGGAAGGCTGCTGGCCCTGAAGCCCGAGGGCGCCCTGCCAGTGCGTGATCTTGCGATCATGGAGCTGTTATATTCCTCAGGCCTGCGGCTGGCGGAACTGATCGGCCTCGACCTCCATGACCTGGATCTGAAGGATCGCACCGTGCGCGTGCTCGGCAAGGGCAGCAAGACCCGCATCATGCCGGTGGGCCGGCAGGCGGTCAGCGCGTTACAGCAATGGTTAAAGGAGCGCAGCGTGCTGGCGGCAGTGGGCGAGCTTGCGGTCTTCCTGAACCGGCGCGGGCGACGCCTCGGGGCTCGCAGCGTGCAGCTGTTGGTGGCGCGCCATGCGCGCGCCCAGGGGCTGGCGGTGGGGGTGCATCCGCATTTGTTTCGGCATTCCTTCGCGACCCACCTGCTCGAATCGAGCCGCGATTTGCGGGCCGTGCAGGAGCTGCTCGGCCACGCCAGCATCAGCAGCACCCAGATCTATACGCACCTTGATTTTCAGCATCTCGCCCGCACCTACGAAAGTTCGCACCCGCGTGCCCGCCGGCGGGGGTGAGCCCGGTCTAAGGCGTTGATCGTACGAGGTGCTTTACCCATGACACAGGGCTTCGATCCACATTCCACCACGATTCTGGCCGTGCGCCGCAACGGCGCCATCGCCCTGGGGGGCGACGGCCAGGTGACGCTCGGCAACACCGTGATGAAGGCCAACGCCCGCAAGGTGCGTCGCCTCTCCAATGGCAAGGTGGTCGCCGGCTTTGCCGGCGGCACTGCCGATGCCTTCACGTTGTTCGAACGCTTTGAGGGCAAGCTGGAGAAATTCGGCAATCTCACCCGCGCCGCAATCGAGCTCGCCAAAGACTGGCGCTCCGATCGTTACCTGCGCCGGCTCGAAGCGCTGCTGCTGGTCGGCGATCCGCACAGCCTGTTCGTGATCTCCGGCAACGGCGATGTGATCGAACCCGAGTACGATCTGGCGGCCATCGGTTCGGGTGGTCCCTATGCGCAGGCCGCGGCGCGTGCGCTGGTGGAGAGCACCGAGCTGGCGCCGCGCGCCGTGGTCGAGCGCGCGCTCGGCATCGCCGCCGACATCTGCATCTACACCAACCGCAACATCGTGATCGAGGAGCTCAGCGCGTGACGCCGCAACAAATCGTCCAGGAACTCGACAAGCACATCGTTGGCCAGGGTGCGGCCAAGCGCGCGGTCGCGATCGCGCTGCGCAACCGCTGGCGGCGCATGCAGGTTGACGACCCGCTGCGTCAGGAGATCACGCCGAAGAATATCCTGATGATCGGTCCCACCGGCTGCGGCAAGACCGAGATCGCGCGCCGGCTGGCGCGCCTCGCCAATGCGCCCTTCGTGAAAGTGGAAGCCACCAAATTCACCGAAGTTGGCTACGTCGGCCGCGAGGTCGATTCGATCATCAAGGAACTGGCCGAGGTAGCGGTCAAGATGACGCGCGAGCAGGAAGTTGCGCGCGTGCGTGAACCCGCATTGCAAGCCGCGCGCGAGCGCGTGCTCGATGCGCTGCTGCCCAAGCCCAAGATGATGGGCTTTTCCACCGACGAGCCGGCGCAGCCACGCGATGCCGAAACACGGCAGAAATTCCGCGGTATGCTCGAGCGCGGTGAGCTCGACGAGCGCGAGATCGAAGTCGAGCTGCGGGCACTCCCCACCGGCGTCGATATCCTGGCGCCGCCCGGGATGGAAGAAATGCAGCAGCAGCTGCAATCGATGTTCCAGAACCTGGGCGGCGCACGTAGCCGCCCGCGACGCCTAAAGGTGCGCGAGGCACTCAAGCTGCTTGTCGATGATGAAGCCGCCAAGCTGGTGAACGAGGATGAGCTCAAGGCGCGTGCGCTCGCCAATGCCGAGCAGAACGGCATCGTGTTCATCGACGAGATCGACAAGATCTGCCGTCGCCAGGAAACCATCGGCGCCGACGTCTCACGCGAAGGCGTGCAACGCGACCTGCTGCCGCTGGTCGAGGGCTGCACCGTGACCACCAAATACGGCACACTGAAGACCGATCATGTGCTGTTCATCGCCTCGGGCGCCTTCCACATGGCCAAGCCCTCGGATCTGATTCCTGAGCTGCAGGGCCGCTTTCCGATACGCGTCGAGCTCGATACGCTCAAGGTCGAGGATTTCGTGCGCATCCTCACCGAGCCGGATGCCTCACTGACCGCGCAGTATCGCGCGCTGCTGGGCACCGAGAGCGTGGGCGTGGAATTCAGCGGCGATGGCGTGCGGCGCATCGCCGAGATTGCGCATCAGGTGAATGAGCGTACCGAAAACATCGGCGCGCGCCGGCTGCACACGGTAATGGAACGCCTGCTGGAATCGGTGTCCTTCGACGCCAGCGAACAGCCGGGCTCGGCCCTGCGTGTCGATGCCGCCTACGTGGATGCGCACCTGGGAAATCTGGCTAAGGACGAAGACCTGAGCCGCTACATCCTGTAGCGGCCCAGACCCTTCGAAGCGGTACTGCCGACGCGGCCTGCCCTTAGTCGGTGTTGACGACGCCCAGCCTGACCAGCAGGCCGGCCAGCGCTCCGCCAGCCAGCGGCGCGACGATAAACACCCACAGCTGCGAGAGCGCCTTGCCGCCGACCATCAGTGCCGGCCCGAGCGAGCGCGCGGGATTCACCGAGGTGCCGGTAATACGGATGCCAACCAGATGGATGACCACCAGTGTCAGGCCGATGGCGAGGCCCGCGATCGCCGGATGGGCCCGGCGCCCGGTGGCGCCCAGGATTACCAGCACGAAGATGAAGGTGGCAATTAGCTCGAAGTGCAGCGCGGCGTGCTCGTTGTAACCGCCCTGGTAACCCTCGCCGAAACCATTCTGCGCGAGGCCAGCCGTGGCGACGTCAAAGCCGCCAGTCACGCCCTTGGCGATCGAGAGCAGCAACCAGGCGGCGATGATCGCCCCGAGGCACTGCGCGATCACATAGACCACCAGCTGCTGCGCCGACAGCCGGCCCGCGACGAAGGCGCCGAGGCTGACCGCCGGATTGATGTGCGCACCTGAGATGGCACCGATCCCGTAGGCTGCCGCGATCAGCGCCAGTCCGAAGGCCAGTGCGATTCCGAGTACGCCCACCTGCGCACCAGCAAATACCGCTGTACCGCAGGCAAAGAACACCAGAATGAACGTGCCGATGAGTTCAGCAATGAACTGCTTCATGTCCCCGCCCCCGTTTGATTTTATGCATCAGAGATTTTTCTTCAGACCCGAACCAGCTGATTCCGTCCCCAGCCTGACGCGCCAGGGACGCGCTTAGCCTTACTTGCGCGGGCTCTTCTTGGCCGCCTCACGCTTCTTCTTGGCCGGATCCTTGGGACGCGACTTGCCGAATGAACCGGCGTAGATCTTGCCCCGACGCGTCTTGCGATCACCTTTGCCCACAGATCATCTCCTCGTGTATGGAATGCGCGGCAGAGTCTATCTCACCGCAACGTTTGACGTCTGCGGCAAATGCAGGTCAGCACCGGCTACCGGTCCGGCCGGAACGTAGCTCAGGTTGTCCAGATGCAAGGGCCCAGGCCCGTCGAATGCCGCGCTCACATCGCTGCAGGGCTTGTGCCAGGCGGTGATCAGCCGCTGCAGCCGGCGTGCGGGCAATGTGACCTTGAAATCCGGTTCGCCAGCGCAACGCAATCTGAGCGTGGCGGCTTCCGCTCCGGGATTGTAGGCATCGATGCCCGCCAACACGCTGGGCGCGACGAAATGGAAGGCAGCGGACTGCCCGGCACCCATCATCGTCAGGTGGAAGGTGCCGAAAGGACCGCCCGGGGCGCTGATTTGCCACGCCCCCGCCTGCCACTGAATCAGCGCTGTGGGATATTCGCCCGGCAGCGCTGTGCCCGCCGCCAGGTGCGGATTGTCAAAGGTCAGGGTCAGGCTCGGCACCTGTCCGCCTTCGCCGCGAACCTCGACCTCGCGTGCGCCGCCGCGTGCACCGCCGCGCACGTCGCGGCGCGGGCCTCGGCGCGTGATGCTCAGCACGCCGCTGGCAGCATCGAAACACCAGCCCGTATCCTTCGATCCGCAGGCAGCGCGCACTGCGTGCCCGCCAGCGCTCACGCTGCGTGGTTGAAAATCGAGCCGCAATACATCTTCGGCGTCGGCATCGAAGGTGGCGTAGCGCACGCTGCCGCGGCCGTATTCGATATGCGTGACCGCTGAGCTCGAGCCCAGCAGATGCGAGGCATCGCCCGGCGCCCACTCGGGCACCGCCCACAGCGCCTCCATCAGCCGGCGCGGACCGTCGGTGAATTCGTCGGTGAACCACCATTGATTGCCAAAGGGCGCGTGCGCCCGTCCCGGCAGACCCTGGAAATAGGTCACCCAGTTCAGCGAGCGCCGCGCTTCTTCGCGCCTGTCCAGCTCACCAGTCCGCCGGTAGTACAGCGCTTCGATCGCCGCGAGTCGCGCTGTGTGACTGTCGCAGCACTGGTTCGGCTTGTTGCAGCAGAAATTGTTGCCGTTGCCCTGCTCGGTAGTGACCAAGGCACCGTGCACGCGGTACTTCGGCCAGCGCGCTGTACTGCGCACCCAATCGATCAGCGCGCGCGCGTGCTCGCGCCACTCATGATCGAGTTCGGGGTGCCAGAGTACATAGCGCGCCAGCTCAAGTGGAATCACGCTATTCATGTTGGCGTAACTCGGCGCCACGTCTTCGAAGTAACCGACCCAGAGGTTATTGCGCAGCGGATATTGCCGCAGCCATGCCCAGGCCGCGGCGCGCGTGCGCTGGTAGCCCTTGAGATCGCCGCGGCCGATGCGCAGCAGTTCGTCGAACAAGGAGATCGGCCCCAGCACGTTGGCTGAGTAGGGTCCCATGCCCGGACCTTCGACGCGGCCATCGCGCGCCAGACAGCGCACCGGCCAAGGCGAATGCTCGGCATCACCAGCCAGGTAGTTTTTCACCAGCTGATCGGCAAAATGAATCGCGGCCTCGAGATATTTCTGCTGGCCGGTCATCTCATAGAGGCGCACGTAGGCGTAGCCGTCTTCACCCACCAGATGCGGCTCGACGTAATCCGTACCGCGCGCGCTCCAACCGTGGTAATCGGCCGCGCCCGGATCCGCCGAGGGATAGGGCACCCCGGCCCACTTGTAGTCGGCGGGTGTCAGCCCGTGTTCGAGTTCGTAGTCGACGAACTCCATAGTGTCGCCGAGCATGCGGGCGTCGCCGGTATACGGATAGAGCCGCTCGACGAAGCCGATCAACATGCCACGCAGGTAGGCGGTGGAATTGACCCAGTTGTTGTCAGCCACCGGCTCCAGGCTCACCGGATCGATCTGGAAGCAGCAATGGAAGTACGGCATGCGCTGGCGCTGCAGTAGCTCCTGCAGCAGTGTCCATTGCGCCATCAGGTGCGCATCGTAAGAGCGGCCGGTATCGTCTGCGAATGGCCAAGGCAGCAGCACGCCGTTCGCGTCGAGCTGCACTTCGCGCCCGGCGATCAACGGCTCGTTCACGGTGCTGACGGGCATCAGCCAGTCAGCGGCGCGGGCCGGCGGCGCAACTGCTCCGGACAACTGCGCACCGAGCAACAGGGTGCCGAGCAGCGGCCGACCGAATGGTGACCAGCCGGCCAGCAACGACGCCAGTTTGCGTAAGCGCTCAATCATCGCGCGCCAGCCTGAAGCCGATGGCATCTGAGTGCATCGCCGGTGGCGCGCTGTTTCGATAGTCGACGCGCAGGAACCAGGGCGCCAGGCCCCAGGAGCCACCGCGACGCACGCGCTGCGCGCAATGTTCGTCTTCTACGGCTGCGCCATTCGCCGGTGCGGCAGTGTAGGACTCGCGATAGCAGTCGGCCACCCACTGCTCGACGTTGCCGAGCATATCGAACAGGCTCCAGGCATTGGCGGGAAAGCTTCCCACCGGCGCAGTGAACTCAAAGCGATCGGCGCCCGTTGTGCCGGCACTATTCACCACGCCTGCTTCGAAATGCTCACCCCAGGGAAAGTGCCCCTTGCTGCCGGCGCGCGCTGCGTATTCCCATTCGGCTTCGGTCGGCAACCGGTAGTGCTGGCCGCCATGTTCATTGAGCCAGCGCAGGAAGTCCTGCGCATCATTCCAGCTGACGTGAATCACCGGCCGCAGACCACGACCCCAGCCCTCGTCGGCGACGCGCGCGCGCCCGCTCCCATCGGAGTAAGTGTCGTACTGTTCGAACGTGACTGCGTGGCGTGCGATATGAAAACGACGCACGCTGACCCGATGCGTTGGCTTCTCGTCGGCATCGCCGAAATTCACCTCGGCATCACCCATCAAGTAACTGCCGGCGGGAATCTCCTGCATGTCGGCGGCGAGGCTTTGCAGCAGGCCCTGCCCAGGTGTTGATGATGGAGCCACATCGGCGGCGGCGCCGGAAGCGGTAGTGGCTGCGACAGTGATAGCAACAACGGCAACGGCACTGGCAGCGGCTGCCAACCTGGATCTCAGCCGATAGACTCGAAGCGTCAGACGTCCCTCAGCGGTAGCGCGACAGTACCTTGGCCAGCGCTGCAGGACCGGGATTGAGCTGCGCGTAGGGAATCTGGTTCAGCGCCTCATCGGGCGTGTGGTTGAGGTCGTGGAACTCCGCCTGGCTGGTGCCAATGTGCAGCAGGCCGGTGAGATATTCACCGTGCCGCAAGCGCTCGGCAATGCGCGCCAGCGCCACACCGCGATCGGTGGCGTCATAGTCGGCATCGACCTTGCGCAGCACCACGCGGCTGCCATCGTGCATCGTCACCGGCAGTGCTTCACCGGCTGCATAGCTGACGGCGATCTCGCCCGCCGGCGGCACGAAATCGGTGTGCACCGCTTCGTGATAGTGCTCGCGCGTGTAGGCGTAGCTGCGCGTCGAGCCCTCATGATCGTTGAAGGTGACGCAGGGCGAGAGCACGTCGATCAGCGCGAAACCCGGATGATGCATGGCCGCCTGGATCAACGGCACCAGCTGCCCTTTGTCGCCCGAAAAACTGCGCGCCACGAACGAGGCGCCGAGTGTAAGCGCCAGCTGGACCGGATCGATAGGAGGTTGGCTGTTGACCTCGCCCTTCTTGGCCTTGGTGCCGACATCGGCCGAGGCGGAGAACTGTCCCTTGGTGAGACCGTACACGCCGTTGTTCTCGATGATGTACACCATGTTGAGGTTACGGCGGATCGCATGGATGAACTGGCCGAGGCCGATCGACAAGGTATCGCCATCACCTGAGACGCCAATGTAATGCAGCTTGCGGTTGGCGGCATTCGCGCCGGTGGCTACCGAAGGCATGCGCCCGTGCACCGAGTTGAAACCGTGCGCACCGCTGACGAAATAGGCCGTGGTCTTGGACGAACAGCCGATGCCCGAGAGCTTTACCAGGTTGTGCGGTTCGAGTGCATTGGCCCAGCAGGCCTCGACGATCGATGCGGTGATCGAGTCGTGTCCGCAGCCGGCGCACAACGTCGAGTTGGCGCCCTCGTAGTCGCGGCGCGTGAGGCCGAGCGCATTGCGCGGCAGTTCGGGATGGGCAACCTTGGGTTTCGCCATGAAGGTCATTGCAGGCTCCTCAGCGCACCAGTTTTGCCGCGGGGCGGGCGTGATCCTGCACCGCCGCCATCACCCCATCGACCACGTAAGCCGAGGCCAGCGGCATGCCGTTGTAGTGCAGGATCGAGCGCATGCGCCCTTTCTCCACACCCGTCTCCAACAGCAGCAGCGCGCGCAGCTGCGCGTCGCGGTTCTGCTCGACGATGAAATTCGTCTTGTGCGCCGAGAGGAAAGTCTCGACCTCCTCGCCGAAGGGGAACCCGCGCACCCGCATGTAATCCACGTGCACGCCCTGCGCACGCAGACGGTCAATCGCTTCGCGCACCGGCGCATCGCCGCTCCCCAGCGTGACGATCGCCAGCTCATTACCACCATCGTCCACCGCACCGGCGCTGGTCTCGATGATCGCCTTGGGTACCAGACGCGCCGCGGTCAGCCACTTCTTGCGCAGGCGGTCGAGCACGATCTGGTAGTCGCGCGAATCCTCGGTGTAGGCGCCGTACTGCGTATGACCGGAACCGCGCGCGAACCAGGCGCCCTTGGCGCTGACACCCGGCAGCGTGCGCTGCGGAATGCCATCGTCGTCGTGATCGTAGTAACGCCAGAACTTGTCGATCTTTGAGAGCTGCTCGGCGTCGAGCAATTTGCCGCGATCGGGCTGGTAATTCTCGTCCCACTTGAGATCGGGGCACATCCAGTCGTTCATGCCGATATCGAGGTCGGAGAGCACCAGCACCGGGGTCTGCAGACGATCGGCGAGGTCGAAGGCCTTGGCCGCGAAGTAGAAACATTCCTCGGGATTCGCCGGATACAGGCACACGTGCCGGGTATCGCCGTGCGAGGCATAGGCCGCCGAACGCAGATCACTCTGCTGGGTGCGGGTCGGCATGCCGGTCGAGGGGCCGACGCGCTGTACATCGAACACCACCGCCGGCGTCTCAGTGTAATACCCGAGCCCGAGGAATTCCTGCATCAGCGAGATGCCGGGGCCGGAAGTGGCAGTAAAGGCGCGCGCACCGTTCCAATTGGCGCCGATTACCATGCCGATCGAGGCCAGCTCGTCCTCGGCCTGGATCATCACATAATTCTTGCGCCCCTCGGCCGTGGTGCGCAGGCGCTCAGCAAAACTCTTGTAGGCATCCATAAGCGAAGTGGAAGGCGTGATCGGATACCAGGCGCCGACCGTGGCGCCGGCATACACGCAGCCTAAACCTGCTGCCGTGTTGCCATCAATGATAATGTGCCCTCTGGTGGCATCGAGCTTGACGACGCGCAGTGGTAGCGGGCAGTCGAACTCGCTGCGCGCGTAGTCGTAGCCGAGCTGGATCGCCTTCATGTTGCTCTCGACCAGCTGCGGCTTCTTCGCGTAGGTCTCGGCCAACAGGCCGCGGATCACATCGAGATCGAGGTCGCACAGCGCTGCCAGCACACCGGCGTAGCAGATGTTCTTCATCAGGATGCGGGTGCGCACGCCCTGGAAATTCTCGTTGCACAGCCGCGCCAGCGGCACGCCCAGCACCGTGACATCATCGCGGCGCAGCAGCGCCGGCCGCGGCCAGGTGCAGTCGTAGACGAAGTAACCGCCTGACACCACTTCCTGCAGGTCGCGCGCGTAGCTCTCGGGGTTGAGCGCCACCATGATATCGACCTGGCCGGCACGGGCGCGATAGCCATCGCGCGTGACACGGATCTCGTACCAGGTGGGCGCACCCTGGATGTTCGAGGGAAAATAGTTCTTGCCGACCACCGGCACGCCGCTGCGAAACACAGCCTTCATCAGCAGGCCGTTGGCACTGGCGGAGCCCGTGCCGTTGACCGTGCCGATCTTGATGACGAAATCGTTTACGCGCTCTGGCGCTGCTTTGGGCGACATGCAGTTTCACCATCCCCGGCGTGCGGCCAATGAATCGTGGACTTTTGCATATCCCAGGCCGCCGTCGGGCAACGCTCGGCGCACAGTCCACAATGCACGCAGAGGTTTTCATCCTTCACCATCACACGCCCGGTCTGCGGCAGCGCGCCCGAGACCACCAGCGGCTGCGCGGTCGCGCGCGCCGGCGCACGCAGGCGCGTGCGCAGCTCGGCCTCTTCACCGCTATGGGTGATGGTCAGGCAATCGGTCGGGCAGACATCGATACAGGCATCGCATTCGATGCATAGCTTCGCTTCGAACACGGTCTGCACATCGCAGTTGAGGCAGCGCTGCACTTCCTGCGCGGCCACCTCGGCGTTATAGCCGAGTTCCACCTCGATATTGAGTTTCTTAAAGCGTTCCTTGAGCGACACGTGCGGCACCAGCCGCCGCTCAAGCGGCGCGTAGTCGTTCGAATAGGCCCACTCGTGCACGCCCATCTTGACGCTCAGCAGTTTCATGCCGGGCTTCGGGCGCTCCGCGACCGGTTTGCCCTGCAGGAACTTGTGCAGCGAAATGGCGGCCTGGTGGCCATGCTCGACCGCCCAGATAATGTTCTTGGGGCCGAACGCCGCATCGCCACCGAAGAACACCTTTGGGTGCGTCGACTGGAAGGTCTTGGCATCGACCGTGGGCACACTCCACTTGTCAAAGGCGATGCCCAGGTCACGCTCGATCCACGGGAAGGCGTTTTCCTGGCCGATCGCCAGGATCACATCGTCGCAGGGAATCAGCTCCTCGCCGACCACACGCTCGGCGGTGATGCGCCCGTCCTTGAGCTCGTATTCCATTCGATCGAAGAGCATGCCGGTGAGCTTGCCGTGCTCGATCACAAAATGTTTCGGCGAGCGGTTGACGATGATCTCGACGCTTTCGGCCTCAGCGTCTTCGAGTTCCCACTCCGAGGCCTTGAAGAAACCGCGCGGCTTGCGCGCCATCACCTTGACTGTCTTTGCGCCCATGCGCAGTGAGCTGCGGCAGCAATCCATCGCCGTGTTGCCCACACCGATGATCAGCACGCGCTCGCCAATGGTCTTGATATGCTCGAAGGCCACAGATTCGAGCCAATCGATGCCGATATGGATGCGATCGGTCGCATGACGGCCCGGCAGTTCCAGCTCCTTGCCCTTGGGCGCGCCGGAACCGACAAACACGGCATCAAACCCCTGCTTTTCCAGCAGCTTGCGCATGCTGGCAATTGGCGCAGCCAGCTTCAGCTCGACGCCCAGGTCGAGAATCAGACCGATCTCCTCGTCCAGCACGCTCTGCGGCAGGCGAAACGAAGGGATATTGCTGCGCATCAGCCCGCCGGGAATCTGCTGGCGCTCGAAGATCACGACTTCATAGCCGAGTGGCGCCAGGTCATTGGCCACCGTGAGCGAAGCGGGGCCGGCGCCCACGCAGGCGATGCGCTTGCCATTGCGCTCGAAGGGACCGCGCGGCACGCGGCCGGTGAGCTCGCCCTTGAGATCGGCAGCGACGCGCTTGAGCCTGCAGATCGCGACCGGCTTTTCCTCGACGCGCCCGCGCCGGCAGGCCGGTTCGCAGGGTCGATCGCAGACGCGGCCGAGAATGCCCGGAAACACATTGGACTCACGATTGAGCAGATAAGCGTCGGTAAACCGCCCTTGCGCAATCAGGCGGATGTATTCTGGAACATCGGTATGCGCAGGACAGGCCCACTGGCAATCGACGACCCGATGGTAATGATCGGGATTCGCGGTATCTGTAGGATTCATGATGGCCGCCCTATATAGCAAAACGGCCCAATTGTAGCGAGTAGTGTCACTTTGACGACTAGTTTACCTGCCCTGCTGGAAATCCGTCTGCGCACGCGCTCGCGGCTGCTGGAAGTCGCTTTCGAGGGCGGCGAACGCTTCGAGCTGCCGGCCGAATACCTGCGCGTGCATTCGCCTTCGGCCGAAGTGCAGGGGCACGGCGTCGAGCCGCCGGTGCTGATCACGGGCAAGGAAACTGTAGGCATCAATGCGGTAGAACCGGTGGGCCACTACGCCGTGCGCCTGCTATTCGACGACGGCCACAACACCGGCCTGTACACCTGGAAATACCTGTATGAACTGGGGCGATCGCAACACTCACGCTGGGCCGAATACCTGCGCCGGGTAGAAAAAGAAAGGCCGGGCAAAAGCCCGGCCAAATCTTAACAAGACCCCCACTAGCCAGCGCCTTTTCGGCTGCTGGCCGGGGCTGGATTCTAAACAACTGGCGCAAAATAGCTACAGGTATTCAATAATGCGATCTGCTGCGGCGCATACAAAACCCTCCAGCGAGGGCGCGCCATCGCTAAGGTTTACATAGAATCTGTGCCCTCTAGCGCGGAGTACGGTTTTGATGCCCGGCGAACACGACACGGTCGATTTTGGCTACCAACAGGTACCGCGCGCCGACAAGGCACGGCGCGTACGTGAAGTATTTGATTCGGTCGCGACGCGTTACGACCTGATGAACGATCTGATGTCGGGCGGAGCGCACCGCATCTGGAAGCAGTTTGCGCTGTCACTCACGGGCCTGAAAGTGGGCGGCCGCGCGCTCGATGTCGCCGGCGGCACCGGCGATCTGTCGGTGGGCCTGGCGCAGCAGGTCGGACAATCAGGCCTGGTGGTACTCACCGACATCAACGCCACAATGCTCGATGCCGGGCGCGACCGAATGATCGATGCGGGCCTGGTCGGCAACGTGTGCTACGCGCAGGCCGATGCCGAATGCCTGCCCTTCGCCGACCAGAGTTTCGATTGCGTGACAATCGGCTTTGGCCTGCGCAACGTCACCGACAAGGCACGCGCGCTGGCCTCGATGCGGCGCGTGCTCAAGGTGGGCGGGCAGCTGCTGGTGCTGGAATTCTCCAAGCCGGTCAACTCGACGCTGGCCTCGCTGTACGACAGCTATTCCTTCCGGCTGCTGCCATTGCTGGGGCGCGCGGTCGCCGGCGACGCGGAAAGTTATCGCTACCTGGCTGAATCCATCCGGCGTCATCCCGATCAGGAGACGCTGCTCGCGATGCTGCGCGCGGCGGGCCTGGAGGAATGCCGCTATCACAACCTGTTCGGCGGCATTGTCGCCGTGCACCGGGGCTTCCGTTGCTAAGCCGGAGCGCGGCCTGCGGGCAGTTCGAACGCGCGTTCAGCTCCTATGTGCAGGGCGCGCTGACCGATTCGCCGCGCGCGCGCGAACTGTGCCGCGAGTTGTCGGCGCGTACGCTGCGCGTTGATATCAGCGGCCTCGACCTGCAATTGCTGGTCGTGATCGGCGAGCAGAGCCTGCAGCTGCGCCGCGCCACGGCCGATGACCCGGCCGCCGACCTCACATTGCGCGGCACGCCGCTGGCACTGATGACTGCGGCAATAGCTGATCCGCAGCAGCTGATCGCCGAGCGGCGATTGGCGCTGAGCGGCAATGAACAGCTCGCACCGCAATTCCAGGAGCTCGCACATCTGCTGCGACCTGGTCTCGAGGCGGCGCTCGCCAAGTTCATCGGCCGCGTACCCTCGCACCTGGCGACGCGCGGGCTGCGCGCGCTGCAGCAGTGGGGTCGGGCCGCCGGCCGCTCGCTGCTCGACAACAGCGCCGACTATCTGGCGCACGAAAGCCGCGACCTGGTGCCACGCGCCGAGGGCGAGCATTTTCTCAGCGGCGTCGAGGCGCTGCGCCAGAGTGTGGCGCGCGCCGAAGCGCGGGTTACGCAGCTGGGCGAGCGGCTGGCCCGTTCATGAAGCTGCGCGTGCTCGCTCGCCTGCTCGAGATCCAGCGCGTACTGGTGCGGCACGGGCTCGATGATTTCGTGCGCGCCACGCACCTGTATCGGCCGCTGCGCTTCCTGTTCTTTCTATCACCCTGGACCTGGTTCCAGCGACGGCGTGGCGCGACGCGCGCCGAACGCCTGCGCCTGGCGCTCGAGGAGCTGGGCCCGATCTTCGTGAAGTTCGGCCAGGCGCTCTCGACCCGGCGCGACCTGTTGCCGGCCGATATCGCCGATGAGCTCGCGAAACTCCAGGATCGCGTGCCGCCCTTTCCCGGCAGTGAGGCGCGCGCCAGCCTGGAACGCAGCTATCGCCAGCCGCTGACTGCGCTGTTTGCGAAGTTCGAGGAAACGCCGCTGGCTGCGGCCTCAATTGCCCAGGTGCACGTGGCCAGCCGCAGCGACGGACGCGAAATCGTGGTCAAGGTGTTGCGCCCGGGGATGCGCGAGGTGATCGGCCGCGACCTCGAAGTGATGCATGCGCTGGCGGCGCTGGCCGAGCGCTGGTGGCCGGAAGCGCGGCGCCTGAAGCCGATCGCTGTGGTGAGCGAGTATCAGCAGACGATAGTCGACGAGCTGGACCTGATGCGCGAGGCCGCCAACGCCTCGCAGCTCAAGCGCAATTTCGCCGGCTCGCAGCTACTGTATGTGCCCGAGGTGCACTGGGACCTGTGCCGCAGCGACGTAATGGTGATGGAGCGCATACGCGGCGTACCGATCGGAGATCTGGTCACGCTGCGCGCGCGCGGCACCGATTTCCGGCGCCTGGCGGAGAATGGCGTCGAGATTTTCTTCACGCAGGTGTTCCGCCACAATTTCTTTCACGCCGACATGCACCCGGGCAATATCTTCGTGCTGCTAGACGACCCGGCCCGGCCGCGCTACGCAGCGGTGGATTTCGGCATCGTCGGCACGCTCTCGCTGCGCGATCAGCGCTACCTGGCGGAGAACTTCCTGGCGGTGTTCGATCGCGATTATCGGCGCGTCGCCGAACTGCATATCGAATCGGGTTGGGTACCGGCCGGCACCCGCGTCGATGAAATGGAATCGGCGGTGCGCACGATCTGCGAGCCGATCTTCGACCGGCCCCTTAGCGAGATCTCGTTTGGCACCGTGTTGCTGCGGCTATTCGCCGCGCTGCAGCGCTTCGACGGACAGATTCAACCGCAGCTGATCCTGCTGCAAAAGACGCTGCTCAATGTCGAGGGCCTCGGACGCCAGCTCTATCCGCAGCTCGATATCTGGCAGACGGCGGCGCCGGTGCTGCGCTCCTGGATGCGTGATCGGTTGCGGCCGCGCACCGTGCTGCGCGAGTTGCGCCGCGGGCTGCCCGATATGCTCGAGGTGATGAAGTCGGTGCCCGCGCTGGCCAAGAATTTCGTCGAACGCGCGCAGGATGGCCGGCTCGCAGTGCCAATCGATACGACCGAACTGATTGCGCTGCGCGCCCACATCGATCGCGGCAACCGTCGGCGCGATGCGCTGCTGCTGGGCAGCGTACTGCTGATCGGCGCGATCCTCTGGGAAGGGATGCTGGCGATTCCTGCCTGGCCGGCCTGGCTGCTGGGCTTGGCTTCGCTAGTGGCATTCATCGCTGCGTGGCGGCACCAGTAGCGCGCTGGACGGCATGAGCGGACAACCGCACTGAAACTTTCCTGACGACTGCCGGGTTGAATCTCTGAAGGTTCAATCAGCGAGGACATTTGTCATGAATATTGAAGCTCAGTACTCGAAGCGGCTGCGGGTCGCGCTTGCGACCGCCTGCCTGACGCTGGTCGCAGGGCTGGCGACGGCTGGCGAGACCACGACCGTAGTGACGCGCGAAGCCAACCCGACGATCTACCAACCCTATGCGAATTCCGGCATCGAATATCACGCGCTGGCGCGGCGCGTGGAATTCCGCGATCTGAATCTGTCCACGCCCGCAGGCACGGCCGCACTGCGCAAGCGCGTCGCGGACTCCGCCAGTGCGGTCTGTGCACGGCTCGGTGAATTGTTTCCATTAGATTACACCACCGACACACAGTGTGAGCAGGAAGCCGTGAAGGCGGCCATGGTGCAGGTGCGCGCGGCGATCGCGAAAACCGGAAAACCCGCGTAAAGCAAACGGTTGCAGCGCTTGCTGGGCGTGCCGCAGCAAGTGCACGCCAGCCTGATCTCTGGCCGGTGGAAAATGGAAGCGCTCCGCCGGCCGGCGCTTACGCCAGGCTCACTGTAAGGGAACAGCGACAGTTGCCGGCCCACGCCGATCTTTGCGTCAATGACCTCCCATAACCAGGAGCACGAAGATGGAAACCAAAGACCGATTCCTCCGCATCACGGTAATCATCGCGCTGGTCCTGGTTGCTGGTTTGAGCCTGGTGGTACACGCTTACGCCTGACACGCCAGGTATTCTTCAGACCGCCGCCCGCGGCTCTACCCAGGTGGCCAGCGCCCGGGCGCACAGCTCGCCATCTTCGTCGAACAACGCAGTGCCAACCTGGTACTTGCGGCCACTGCTGCCGATGCGCCAGCCGATGATCACGCAGGGCTCATCGACATGCACGCGCCGATCGACATGCGCGGTGAACTCGCCCAGGAACATCATCGCGTTGTCGCTGCGCGCGGCGAAATAGCCCGGGCAGTCGAGCGCCGCCCACATGAACTCGGGGCGCACCTTGCCATCGCTCTGGCCGAGGGCCGCATCCGGCACCCAGGGCGCTGCCACCAGGCCCGCATCGCCACCGCAGGCGCCGGCGAAAATACGCAGGCCGTCACCGCGTGCGCGGCCCGGACCGCAGACGAAACAACCGGGAAAGCTGTGATCGTTGAAGCCGCTGTAGCGGCGCGAGGCTTCCATCGCGCTTACATAGTCAGGCGCGCGCGGCACTTCGAGCCTGAGCTGATCGGGCTCAGCGCGGGCGACGCGTTGCTGCTCATGCATCAACTCGAGTCGGCCCGCCTCTCCCTCGATTATCTGCAGGCCCACACCGAGTGGCACTGGGCGCTCGAGCCGCACGCGCACAGTGGTGGCCGCGTGCTGCGCAAACAGCCCGGCGAAATAGCCGCCGTTGGCCGCGCCTGGAGGACCGCAGAATCGGGGAGCGACGGTGAGAATTTGCATAGCTAGGCGCCGGACGAACTGGCCCGGCGACGATAACCCAGCGCCGAGCGCCATACCAGCACCCCGGCCAGATTGACCTGGAAGGCATTGAGCGCCAGGCGCTGCATCGACACCGCAAACCATGGCGCCAGCGCGCCCATCATCACCGCAGCCAGCGGCAGGCCAACTGCGGTAGCTGCTAGCAGCAGCTGTTGCGGCAGCAGCAACGTGGCGCTGGTCGCTGTCAGCACGCCGTAGCCGATATTGGCCTGGCGATCGGGTGGCAGCCGACTGGCCAGCCGACCAGAGTACAATGCGCCGAGCGTGTAACCGCCAATCACGGGCAGCGCCGGTGAGTCGCAGGAACTCGGGGTGGCGCAGGATCGAAAGGGTGTTGCCGACGAGCGCGCCGACATGGAGCGGCGTGCGCTGCTGCGGCGGCAAGGTCTCGTGAAGCTTGCGGATCACAAGCGCTCAACAACAGGCCGTAGATTGCCATGAATGCGAAGACCGCACGCCAGCCGAGCCACACATGCACCCAGCCGCCGATCGCCGGCGCCCGAGTGCATCGGCGAGTGAGCCGTGTACCAGCGACATCAGCGCATAGGGCACGAGCTAGGCGGTGAGCGTCTGCTGCACCTGCCAATAGCTGATGCCGAATTCCGCCGCCGTCGCACGCATCGATGGGAAGAAGGTATCGATCGTGAACGGGCCCAGCGTCGAGAGCAGGGCCAGCACGATGGTCAGTCGCGGCGAATGGGTGGTGGGCTCTGGCGGCGATTTCACACGGCGTCGTGGCGCAGCGCGTGCAGCCACGGTTGCGGCGCTACACCGCGCTCGAGCAGCTCGACCAGTGCCGAGCCGACGATTACACCATCGACATGCCCGCGCAGGCGCACGACCTGCTCGCGCCCCCGTATGCCGAAGCCGGCGCACACCGGCACCTGCGCCGCGCTGCGTACACGTTCGAGATAGTCGATCACATCATCCGGCACAGCGACGCTCTTGCCGGTGGTACCGGTCATCGTCACCGCGTACACAAAGCCCTGGCTGGCCGCGCACAGGCGCACCAGCCGTTCGGGCGGTGTTACCGGTGTCACCATCTGCACCAGCGCCAGACCGTGTACATCGAGTACCTGGCGCAGTGCCGCGCTCTCATCGAGCGGCAGATCCGGCACAATGAACCCGCACACGCCCGCGGCCAGCGCGGCCGCCGCCAGTCGCTGATAGCCGTAGCTCAGCAGCGGATTGAGATAGCTCATCAGCAACAGCGGCGTCTTCAGACCCTTCGATGCGGTGAGTTCATCGAGGATCCACTGCAATGTGACGCCCTGGCGCAGCGCCTCGCGGCTGGAGCGCTGGATCGTCATGCCATCGGCCATCGGATCGGTGAAGGGCACGCCAATCTCCACCACATCGGCACCAGCTGTCACCGCACTCAGCTGTTCGCGAAATTTCTCACGCTGCGGATAGCCCGCGGTGATGAAGGCCACGAGCCCGGGCTCACCGCGCGGCACGGCGCCACGCAGCGCCGCAGCAATGCGTTCGCGCGGCAGCATCAACCCTGCTCCGCTTCGAGCTGCGCGATCAGCGTGCGCGAGAGCGTCGACATATCCTTGTCGCCGCGACCCGAGAGCCCGATCAGAATCTTTTTGCTGGGATGCGCCGCCGCCCAGCGCCGCGCGCCTGCCAGCGCGTGGGCGCTTTCGAGCGCTGGTAGTATGCCCTCGCAGACGCAACATTCACGCACCGCATCGAGTGCCTCGTC
This sequence comes from Gammaproteobacteria bacterium, assembly GCA_043752035.1. GTDB lineage: Bacteria > Pseudomonadota > Gammaproteobacteria > Steroidobacterales > Steroidobacteraceae > FEN-1191. Next base: position 4,344 of record JAYUZE010000013.1, on the reverse strand, counting down.
GTCACTGGCCGTCTGGTAGTCCACACGTCCTGTGGCGAGCAGCAGCGCATGTTCCGGACCCACGCCCGGATAGTCGAGGCCCGCAGAAATCGATTCGGTCTCCTGGATCTGGCCGTCGCGATCCTGCAGCAGCATCGAGTAACTGCCGTGCAGCACGCCGGGCCGTCCGCTGCTTAGCGAAGCTGCGTTCTTGCCCAGCCCCATGCCCGTGCCACCCGCTTCGATGCCGAGGATCGCCACACTGGCATCGCCGATGAAGGGGTGAAACAAGCCGATCGCATTCGAGCCGCCGCCCACGCAGGCGACGATCACATCCGGCAGCGCACCCGCCAGCTGTTGAAACTGCACGCGCGCCTCGCGACCGATCACGGACTGCAATTCGCGCACCAGATAGGGATAAGGGTGCGCGCCGACCGCAGAGCCCAGCAAATAGTAGGTGCCATTCGGATCGGCAACCCAGTCGCGCATCGCCTCATCGATCGCCGCGCGCAGCGTCTGATCGCCGCTGGTGACGCTCACGACTTTGGCACCCAGCAGCCGCATGCGTCCGACATTGGGCGCCTGGCGTTCCATGTCGACCGCGCCCATGTAGACCGTGCACGGTAGGCCGACGCGCGCGCAGGCCGCGGCGCTGGCGACACCGTGCTGGCCGGCGCCGGTCTCGGCGACGATGCGCTGCGCGCCCAGACGCCGTGCCAGCAACGCCTGGCCGATGGCGTTGTTGATCTTGTGCGCACCGGTGTGTGCCAGATCCTCGCGCTTCAGCCAGACCTCGGCGCCCCAGCGCTGCGACAGTTTCGGCGCGTGACTCAAGGCCGTGGGCCGGCCGACCCAATGCAGCAGCTCACGCTGCAGCTCCGCCTGGAATTCGGGATCGCGCAGCCAGCGCTTCACGCCCTGCTCGAGCCGCTCATGCGCCGGGATCAGCGTCTCGGGCACATAACGGCCACCGAAGGGGCCATAGCGCCCCAGCTCATCGGGAAATTTACCGGCGATATGCGCCGCCAGCAGCGCGTGGCGCTGCTGCGCCGTGATACCAGTGATTGTGGCGATGCCGGTTGAAGATTCCAGGTCGACATTTGCGTTCATATTGCCATCTCGGTGAAGGCCGCGCGCGCGGCCTGGCCCTACTCAATGATGCGCGCCGCGCTCTTCACGCCGGGACGCGATTCCACGCCACTCGAAGTATCCACGCCGTAGGGCCGCACGCTGCGGATCGCCTCGCCCACGTTGTCCGCAGTCAGGCCACCCGCCAGGATCAGTTTCGTGCGGCGCGCGAGCAGCGCAGCCTGCTGCCAATCGCTGGTCGCGCCCGTGCCGCTGCGCGGCCCTTCGTACAGCAGCCGTTGCGGCAGCTCCGCCGGCGGCGCATGCGAGGAGCGCAGCACCGGCAGGCGCATCATCCGCCGCGGAATTTTCAGCTGCGCATAGTCTTCAATATCGGTTTGCAGCAGATCGGGATGAAAACCGCGCTCGATCTCATCGACCGTCGCCTGCGTCGGATGCTGCGTGACTGCGACGCAGATCACGCGCTGGCGTGTACCACGCGCCAGCTCTGCGGCGCGCTCCGGCGTCACCTGGCGCACGGAGGGCGCGAATACGAAGCCGATCGCGTCGACGCCGGCGTCGAGTGCGGCGGTTACGGATTCGGCGGAGGTCATCCCACAGATTTTTATCCAGCCGCTCATGCGCGCACCAAGGGGGCTAAGAGGCTCACTGAAGCGTCCCGCGCCCACGCTTGGTTTGCCTTTCCCGGGGTCGCCGTGAATCCGTCCATGGAGGCTCCGGGCGCGACACGTGGATCGCGCGCACGGCACCAACGCCGAGATCACAGCGACGCCTCGGGGTGCGCGCGGCGATCGTGAGTGATGACCGCCAGAGCGTTGGGTGTGTGCACCGAAGCGACTCCGGATGGGGCCGTACGCGACAGGACGTCGCGCCCGGAGCCTCCAGGGACGGATTCACGGCATCCCCATCCGGAGTTGCTTCGGTGCGCACGCCCAACGCTACGATGACTCTCTCGCTCATGACCGCCGCGCACGTTCATTGCGCCCCGAGCTGATCATCGCCCGCGCCAACTGCGGTGGCTCAAGCGCGCTCATGAGTGCGCTCCCCACTAGCGCCACATCGTAGCCGGCTACTGCCACGCGCCCGGCATCGGCCGCGCTCGCGACGCCGCTCTCGGCGACGCGTGGCACCTCGTCGGGCAGCAGGCGCACCAGCTCTTCGAGACGGCCCGGCACCACCTGCAGGGTCACGAGGTCACGCGAATTCACGCCTACCAGCAATTCGGCGCTGCGGGCGTATTGCTTCACCACCTGGGCGGCGCGCGCAATATCGGCCTCATCAAAAGCTTCCAGCAGCACGAACAGGCACAATTGCCCGGCGCACTCGATCAGCGCCGCCACCTCGAGGTCACTCAGCATGCGCATGATCACCAGCACGCCGCCGGCGCCAGCAAGCCGCGCTTCGCAGACCTGATAGGGATCGACCAGAAAGTCCTTGCGCATCGCCGGTATTCGGCCGGCGAGCGCGCGCACCGCGGATTCCAGGTGCTGCAGCGAGCCATCGAAGCGCGTGGGCTCGGTAAGCACCGACACGGCCGCTGCACCAGCATCGGCGTAACCGGCGACGCGCGCCCGCACGCTGTCCTCACTTCCCTCGCGCAGCGCAGCGGCCGCGGGTGAGCGGAATTTGACTTCAGCAATCAGATCGAATCGGCGCGCGGAGAGCTGCAGGCGCGGCGGCACCGCGCTGTCGGCAGCACGGGCGCGCATCTCCGCATCGGCCAGTTGCGCACGCGCCGCCAGCACACGCGCGTGGCTGGCAGTGGCCATGTCGGCAAGAAAATCGGCTTCGCTCATGATCGCGCCTCCGTGCCCGTGCGCGCAGCGGTTGCGCGCGGTGCGCCAAAATTCTTGAGTTGCGTCAGCAGCGTTGCAGCTGCACCCGAATCGATAGCCTGCGTGGCGCGCGCCACCGCGAGTCGCGGCGCGGCCTCAACGCCGGTGACTTCGAGTGCCAGCGCCGCACCGAGTAGCAGCGCGTCGCGGTGCGCGCCGCGCTCCTCGCCCCGCAGCACGCGGCCGAGACTGGCGGCGTTGTAGACGGCATCGCCACCACCGAGCTCGGCGGGCGTACACAGTGCCAGGCCGTAGTCGGCGGGCGAGCGCTGCTCGCGCCGCACTTCATCGCCGCGCACGTCGAAAATCTCAAATGGCCCGATCGGCGTGGGCTCGTCCCAACCCTCGGCGCCGTGTATCACCAGGGCGCGACCGGTTTTCATGCCGGCCAGTGCCTGGGCCATGAGCTCCGCGGTCGCGAGATTGTAGGCACCGATCACGTGATACGGCGGCTCGGCGGGGTTGCACAGCGGGCCCAGGATATTGAACACCGTGCGTACGCCGAGCGCGGCGCGCACCGGTGCAATGCTCTTCATCGCCGGGTGGTAGTGCGGCGCGAACAGAAAAGTGAAGCCAGTGAGCGCCAGGCAGTCGGCGGCGCGCTGCTCATCGAGCGGCAATGAAAGTCCGAGGGCTTCGAGCACATCGGCGCTGCCGGCGCGGCTGGAAACCGAGCGGTTGCCGTGCTTGACGACCGGTACGCCGCAGGCCGCAGTCAACAGTGCTGCGCCGGTCGAGAGATTGTAGCTGCCGGACTTGTCGCCACCGGTGCCGACGATGTCTACCGCCGGCAGGTCCGCAGGCAGCTTGGGGCGGCGCGCCAGGGTGCGCATCGCAAGTGCAAAGCCGCGCACCTCCGCGGCACTCACGCCCTTGGCGCGCAATGCCGACAGCAGCGCGCCGGCCAGTGACTGTGGCAGCTCGGGTGTGGTCAGCGCTACCAGCAATTCGCCCGCTTCACGCTCCGCCAGGTTCTGGCCGTCGAGCAGGCGGTCGAGCGTGGCAGCCAGTGCGTTGCTCACGGGCGGAACTCCAGGAAGTTTTTCATCATTGCCGGACCATCAGGTGTCAACACACTTTCGGGATGGAACTGCAAACCTTCGATAGGCAGCTGCGTGTGGCGCAGGCCCATGATCTCGCCCTCGCGGGTGCGTGCCGTCACGATGAGTTCCGGCGGCAACGAATCCCCGGCGGCAATCAGCGAATGGTAGCGGCCCACTTCGCAGGGGTTGGCGATGCCTCTGAACACACCCTGCCCGTCATGTTCGATGGGTGAAGTCTTGCCATGCATCAGCCGCGGTGCGCGCACCACGCGACCACCGAAAGCCTCGGTGATGGCCTGATGCCCAAGGCACACGCCAAACACCGGGATGCGTCCGGCAAAATGTTTGATCATCGCGATCGACACGCCGGCCTGTTGCGGTGTGCCAGGCCCGGGCGA
>JAYUZE010000012.1:0-13124 GCA_043752035.1 Gammaproteobacteria bacterium | reverse complement strand
TGGCTGACAAGCGCGCCCTGGCGTGCGTCGATTGCCATCAAATGAATGCTGACGGCGCACACTTTGTGCCGGTCACCATGGAGCGCACCTGTCGTTCCTGTCACGAGCTGACCTTTGATGACGGAATGAGCCAGCGGCAGTTGCCGCATGGCAGCGTCAGCGACGCGATTGCCATTATTCAGGACTATTTCGCGCGGCGCGCCGTGGACCCCGCGGCTGCGCAGCGGCTGCCCGTGCTCCGCCGGACCCCGGATCAGGCCGTCGGGCAACGCTGCGCAGCATCTGCCTTTGAATGCGCAACGCGCGCAGCCACCCGGGAAATAACCCTGCAACTGGAGCAACAGGGTTGCGTAGTCTGCCACCGGATCACCAGTAATGGCGGGCGCGATCCGCTACAGCGTTATGCGATCAGTCCAGTCAGAATCGCCTCCGACCAATTGCCCGCTGCGCGCTTCAGGCACGCGTCGCATCTGATCATGGCAGGAAAGTCCGGCGATGCCGCGTGCCTCAGTTGTCACCACGCCCGGCAGTCGGGTAGTGCGACGCCTTCCATGATGCCCGGTCTCGCTACCTGCCTCGGTTGTCATGACACCTCGGCGCAGCCGCCCAGAGTGCCACTGCAGTGCATGAGTTGCCACAGCTACCATCCGCCAAAAGCCCCGGGTGCCGTTTGGTGAGCGGGCCGCACCCCTTGGCGTGGCTGGTCGCTATTACGGTAGCGCTGTTGAGCGCCTGCTCCGGCGGCGGTCCAGCGTTGACTGGCGACGGTACCAGTAGCGGCAATGGCTGCGATGGCGGCTGTACCACAGGCGCTTCCGTACTCAGCGCGGGTGATGTACAGCGAATCATTTCCCAGGGCGTAGCTGAAGCGCACGCACGCGCCGCCAGCGCTACGATCGCGGTGAGCGATCGCGTCGGCAACGTGCTCGCGGTGTATCGCATGGGCGCCGCAGCCACTCGCGTGGTGCAGCTCTCGACCGCCGCGGGCAACACCAGCATAAGCGGTGGCCTTGAAGGTATACGCCTGCCCGTACCAGCGACGCCATTGGCCGCACTGAACCTGGACGATCAGGCCGCGATCACCAAGGCACTGACCGCTGCTTATCTCTCATCCGAAGGCAATGCCTTTTCGACACGCACAGCCAGCCAGATCGTGCAGCAGCATTTTAATCCCGGTGACACAGGTCGCCCCAGTGGGCCGCTGTTCGGTGTGCAGTTCAGTCAACTGGCCTGCTCGGACATAGTGCGCGCTTCTGGCGGCACGGGTACCACAGCCGGACCGCAGCGCTCACCGCTGGGCCTGGCAGCCGACCCAGGGGGTTTTCCGCTCTACAAGGCCGGTGCCCTGGTGGGGGGCGTGGGTGTGCTGGCGGACGGTCGCTACGGTATCGATGCCGATAGCAGTGACAGCGACCATGATCTGGATGAATCCATCGCGATGGCCGCAAGCTACAGTTACGCGGCACCGGTGGATCGTCGCGCTGATCTCATCACGGTCGATGGCAAGACCCTGAGATTCACCGACGTGGAGATGGCACAGCTGGCCGAGAATCCTGCCAGCGCGCCGAGCTTTGCTACCCTGTTGCCAGCCGACGGTGTGTTGCTGGCGGTGCAGGGCTATACCGACGGTGTGCTGCGTGCCGGCTTGCCCTTCGGGACGCCGGTATCCGGCATCCGGACCGAAGGTGGCGTGGATTTTGCCGGTCTGGACGCCTTCGTGCTGGTCGATGCGACCAATGTGGCGCGCTTTGCACCGCAAGCGGGAACCGACGGCGGCAGTGCGCTCACGCGCGCCGAGGTCGTGCAATTGCTGCACTCGGCACTGGCGCTGGCCAATCATGCGCGCGCGCAGATTCGCCGACCGCTCGGGACCAGCGCGCGTGTCAGTATCTCGGTGGTTGACAGCAACGGCGTTGTACTGGGCCTGGTGCGCAGCCGCGATGCGCCGCTGTTCGGCACCGATGTCGCCGTGCAGAAGGCGCGCACCGCGGCGCTGCTGTCCTCGAGCGCGGCGGCGGCATTCATTGCGGCGCTCCCGGATCGCCGCTACTTCACTACCACAAGCCTGGGGCTGGGCTCAAATGTTGCGGCGCTGGCGGACTATGTGAGTGCGGTGCGCAGCTTCAATGCGGATCCGATGGCGCTGGGTAACGGGGAAATTGCCTACAGCAGCCGCGCCGTGGGCAACCTGTCGCGTCCGACTTTTCCTGATGGCATCGATGGCACGGTGAATGGGCCACTGAGCAAGAGCGCCGGTCAGTGGAGCGTCTTGTCGGTCGGCTGGCAGCTGGATGTCAGCATCAATGCCATCCTGCAGCATGTGTTGTATGTAGCCGGCGCGGTGGCCGGCGATGTCGCACCGGGCTGTGCTGGCGTCGATCTCAGTGCGGCACTAGTGGCGACGCAGACCACCAGCAGTAAGCAGCTCGCCAATGGCGCCCAGGCGTTTCCGGGCGGCATGCCCCTGTATCGCGGCGCCACCCTTGTGGGCGGCCTGGGCGTCTCCGGCGACGGTGCTGACCAGGACGATATGATTGCGTTTCTTGGCATCAGCCAGGCTAGCACGGTGCTGGGCGGCGTCATCGGCAACGCTCCGGTTGCGCGCCGCGCTGATACCCTGACACCGCAGGGGGTGCGACTGCGCTACGTGCAGTGCCCGCAGGCGCCCTTTACCGACAGTAGCGCTGAAGTCGTCTGCAATGGACTCTAGTCGCCTGACGGTCGCGTGGGCGGTTGCGTTGGCGATCGCACTAGCGTTAAAGGGGTTGCCCGCGCGCGCTGCGGGCGCCCCGACCTGCTTTCGCGATGACGCTGGCCGCATCGTTGAACGTCGTCAGCCCGGTTACACGCCGGCCCCCTGCCCACAGCCGGCCAACGTCATTCCCGATCCTGCCGCGGCGCGCGCGGCCGGCGCTACCAACGAGGGCGGCGATCCGCGTAACGTCGATCGCGGGGCGACGCCTGAGCCCTCCGCGACGGCGAGTCCCAGCGCCGCCGACCTGCAACTTTCCATTCCAGTGCCGGATCGCTGGCGCATCGTCGATATGCTGGGTGGTCGACCGAGGGTACTGGATCCGTACCACCGCAATCGCCTCAAGGGCGACACTCCGCTCAGGAACGGCTGGTTCTTCAGTCTGGGAGTGGTGTCAGACACCGTATTTGAGGAGCGCAATCTGGTTACCCCGGCGGGTGCGACCACCACCCGTAGCGCCGGCAGCAACGACGTGTTTGGCCGTCCCGACCAGAGTGCACTGCTGCAGACGGTCGCGGTGGAGCTGGTCTACTACCAGGGTGACACGGTGTTCATGCCCCCCGAGGTTGAGTTGCGCTTCACGCCCGTGATCAGTTTCACTCACCTGGCGCTGCGCGAAGTGGGTGCCGTGAATGTCGATCCCCGTCAAGGCAGCGCCCGCAACGACTCCAATATCGGGGTGCAGGCGGCGTTCGTCGACAAACACCTGCGCAATGTTTCGGCGCGCTTCGATTTCGACAGCCTGCGCGTTGGCATACAGCCCTTTAGCAGTGATTTTCGCGGTTTCCTGTTCCAGGATAGTCAACCGGGGATACGCCTGTTCGGCAATCGCGACAACAATCGCTACCAGTACAACCTGGCCTGGTTCCGGCGGCTGGAGAAGGACTCCAATAGTGGGCTGAATGACCTCGCCGCCCGGTGGCGTGCCGACCAGGTGCTGGTGGCCAACATCTATCGTCAGGACTTTCCCGTTCCCGGTTTCACTTCCCAGCTCACTGCAGTCTATAACCGCAATCGTGAAGGCAGGGGCAGGCACTACGACAGCAACGGATTTGTGGAACGACCGGCAGCGCTGGGTCGGCAGCAAGGGCGCGACTACGATGTGGTGTATCTGGGGCTGAATGGTGACGGGCACTTTGGGCGTACCAATGTAACCGCCTCTGCCTATCTGGCAACCGGCAGCGAGTCCGCGGGGGTATTTGTGGCGCGCCCGGACAGCATTCGCGCCGGCTTTGCAGCGCTGGAACTGTCGCGCGATTACGATTGGCTGCGGCCGCGACTCTCATTTCTTTATGCTTCGGGCGATCATGATCCCTATGACACCCGCGCCACGGGCTTCGATGCCATTGTCGAGAACCCACAATTTGCTGGTGCTGACACCAGTTTGTGGATCCGGCAGTCTGTGCCGCTGGTGGGTGGGGGTGGCGTCAGTCTGTCCGGCCGCAACGGCGTGCTGAACAGCCTGCGCTCGTCAAAGGACGAGGGCCAGTCGAATTTCACCAACCCGGGTACGGTGCTGCTCGGTGCCGGGGTCGATATGGATGTGCTCCCCCAATTGCGCGTGTCAGTCAATGTCAACCACCTGGCTTTTGCTGACACGGCAGTCCTGGCCGCGGTGCGCAATCAGGCACCGCCGCCGTCAACAATCGGCATCGATGCTTCGGTGGCTGTCACCTGGCGGCCGCTGCTGTCACAGAACATTGTGTTGCGCGCGTCCTTCGCGGAGCTGCTGGCGCGCGGTGGCTATGCGCAACTGTTTCCGGATAACAACCCCACCTATCTGATGGTTAATGCCGTGTTGAGTTACTGATGACTACCGTACGCTGCACTAAGACTGGATTGCTGGCCGCGCTCGCGCTGGTTGGCGGACTGTGTCCCGCATACCCTGCGCCGACGGTAGCTGAGGCGGACGGCAGCAGCAGCGGTTGCCTCACCTGCCACACGGCGAGCGATGCCCCCAGCATGCATACCGGTAGCGCGGTTGTGCTGGCCTGCACCGACTGTCATGGCGGCGATTCAGCGGTCCGCGTGGATAGTGGCTACGCTGCGGACTCCGGTGAGTACCGTCAGCTTATGCGGCAGGCGCATGTACAGCCACGCTTTCCAGACGAGTGGCACTATCCGTCAAGCGCCAATCCGCAGCGCAGTTACACGCTGCTCAATCGCGAGCGCCCGGAGTTCATTCGATTTGTAAATCCCTCTGATTATCGCGTGGTGACTGAAGCCTGCGGCGCCTGCCATCAGTCCATCATCGACGCCTCCTTGCACAGCCTGCACGCGACCGGTGCCATGCTGTTCGGCGGTGCCGCGTACAACAATGGCATTCTTGATTCCAAGAACTACCTGCTCGGTGAATCGTATGACCGCAATGGCGTCGGCGTGGCAGTTATCGGTCCGCGCACCGACAATACGCCCGCCGCTTTCGCCGCGGGCATCCTGCCGCAACTGTTCCCGCTGCCCGCATTTGAGACCGTAGCGCCCAGCGATAATTTCAGGGTGTTTGAACGCGGTGGCCGCAATGTCGGTACGCTGTTTCCGGAGACCGGCTTACCCGATGCCTTGGGCTCGCTGCAGCGCCTGGAAGAGCCCGGACGGCCCGATGTCCACCAGTCGAATCGCGGGCCGGGTACCGGGCTGCGCATTTCCGTGCCAGTGCTGAATATCACCAAGACGCGCCTGAATGATCCGCTGCTGTGGTTCATCGGCACCAACGACCAGCCGGGTGATTACCGCCAGTCGGGTTGCGCATCCTGTCATGTCGTGTACGCCAATGATCGCGATCCACGTCACTCCAGCCGCTACGCGGTTTTTGGCCGCGACGGCAAATCACAGACCGTCGATCCGGCCATCAGCAGGAATGAATCCGGTCATCCGTTGCTGCACACTTTCACGCGTGCGGTACCCACTTCCCAGTGCATGGTCTGTCACATGCACCAACCCAACATGTTTATGAACAGCATGCTCGGCTACACCATGTGGGACTATGAATCCGATGCACCGAGTATGTGGCCCGCCCGGCAGCAGTATCCGGACGCTGCGCAGACCCGTTCGGTCCTGGATCGCAACCCCGAGGGCGCCGCGCCGCGCGGCAATTGGGCCGATCTTGGCTTCCTGCGCGATGTGACGGCGCTCAATCCCACCCTGCACGATACCCAGTTCGCTGATTATCATGGCCATGGTTGGAACTTTCGCGCCGTTTACAAACGCGATCGCAAGGGTCAACTGCTTGACGCCGGTGGCGCAGTGGTCAGCAATGACGATCCGGCGAAATTCTCCAAGGCCGTGCACCTGTCCTCTTCACATGTGGATGCCGGCATGCAGTGCGTGGACTGCCACTTCTCGCAGGATGTCCATGGGAACGGCCATATTTACGGTGAAGTCGCCGCTGCCGTCGAGATTGGCTGCAAGGACTGCCACGGCACCGTGAGCCAGTATCCGAACCTGCTGACTTCTGGGCCCGCGGCGCTAAACGGCGGGATGGACCTGGCGGTGCTACGAACTCCGGATGGCCGGCGTCGCTTTGAATGGGTCGGCGGCAAGCTGCTGCAACGCTCAATGCTCGATGCAAAACTGGAGTGGCGGGTCAGCCTGGTCAAGGACTCGGTCACGCCTGGTAACGCGGCCTACAACCCGCGGGCAGCGCGTGCCAAGCTGATGAGCCGCGACACGAGCACACAGGCGTGGGGCCTGCAGGGGAACGGTAAGCGGCTCGCTCATGGCGACGATGACATGGAGTGCTACTCCTGCCACACCTCGTGGACTACCAGTTGCTCGGGCTGCCACCTGCCGTCTGAATCCAACTGGAAGACCGAGCGACACCACTACGAGGGTGGTGAGACCCGCAACTATGCGACCTACAATCCACAGGTGGCGCGCGATGATATGTTCATGCTGGGCCGACGCGAAACCGCAGCCGGCGGCAGGATCGCGCCGTATCGCTCCAGTTCGGCGCTCCTGCTGTCGTCCACAAATGCCAATCGCGAGCACATCTATGTGCAGCAGGCGCCGATTGCGGCGAGTGGCTTCAGCTCCCAGGCGTTCAATCCCCACTATCCGCATACCGAGCGCAAGACCGAAACCAAGACCTGCAACGACTGCCATTTGTCGGGCAACAACGATAACAATGCCATCATGGCGCAACTGCTGATGCAGGGTACCAACTTCGTTAACTTTGTCGGCTACCAGGCCTACGTGGGCGGCGCCGGCGCCATCAGCGCTGTGACCGTTACCGAGTGGGACGAGCCGCAGGCGGTGATTGGCAGTTACCTGCATCGTTACGCCTACCCGGACTGGTACGCGCAGCACCAGCGTCGCGGCAGCGTGCTACAGCAAGCACAGTCGCGTGCAGCCGGCGACGCCCACTGCCTGCAGCTGCGCGGCGAGTACCTGTATGTTGCTGAAGGAGTTCGTGGCATGCGGGTCTACGATGTGGCAAACATTGCCAATAAGGGCGTATCACAACGCATCCTCAGTGCGCCGGTGGGCCGATTCGGTCAAAACACCAATATCCCATCAGCCAATGCCACCTGTGTGGCGCTCCCGACCAATCAGCCCATCGATCCGCTGCGCAACGTGGGCGAGCGGATGCGCGTCGATAACCAGGAGCTGCCCTTTCATCCCCTCTACAACTACGCTTATATCGTCGACGCAGTTGAAGGGCTGATCCTGACTGATGTGCGGACGCTCGCCGATCGCGAGCCACGCAACAATTTCCTCAACCGCGCCCTGACCTGGAACCCGGAGGGTGTCTTGAGCGGTGCCCGGCACCTGACCATTGCCGGTAGTAACATCTATGTCTCGACACCGCGCGAGGTCGTTGTGGTGAGCGTCGATGAGCCGTTGCAACCACAAGTGCTGGCGCGCATTCCAATGGATGATCCGCGCGCTACCGCACTGCAGTTTCGGTATTTGTTCGTGACCACGGCGCGCGGCCTGGAAGTCGTGGATGTCACGCAGCCGGCCGCGCCGCGCCGCGTGGCCAATAATGTGATTGCCATGTGCGACGCGCAGCGCGTGAGCGTGGCGCGCACCTATGCTTATGTGGCTGCCGGCAGCGAGGGCCTGGTGATTGTGGACGTCGAGAGGCCGGAGCAGATGCGTGAGTACCAACGCTATACCGCTGAGGGCAGGCTGCGCGACGTCCGCGACGTCGTGGTAGGCGCGACCAACGCATCGCTGTTTGCCTATCTGGCCGATGGCGCCGGCGGTCTTAAGGTGTTGCAGCTGATCTCGCCTGAGTCGCAGCCCAATTTCTATGGCTTCAGCCCGGAACCGAAGCCACAGCTGATTGCCCGTTACAAGACGTCCAAGCCCGCGCTCAGCCTGTCACGCGGCCTGGAGCGTGACCGGGCCGTAGACGAGACCGGCGGGCAGATCGCCGTATTCGGGCGTCGTGGCGCCCGCGCACTCAGTATTGCTGAAACGCGGCGGCTTTATCTGGATGCGCAGGGTGCGCCGTGGTTTATCGATGACCAAGGGGACCGGGCGCAGCCACCGCTCCCTGAGCGTAGCCCGTGAACGCGCGCCTAATGGCCACGCGGCTGCTGCTTGCGGTCTTGGTGATCGCGGGGGCCCCGGCGTTGGCCGAGGACCAGTTGGCCAGTGCGCTGCCTCAGCATCTGGGCGTTGCCAGCTGTGCCGCGAGCGCCTGCCACGGCAAGATTGCCCCCCAGTCCGGCAACGATGTCGACCTCAATGAATATCGCACCTGGCTGCTTACTGATCGGCATTCACAGGCCTTTCGCATCCTGCAATCGGCCAAATCTGGCGCTATCGCCAGCAAGCTGGGGATTGCGGATGCCAGCACGGCCAACGAATGCCTTGACTGCCATGCTGACAACGTGTCCGTGGCGTCGCGGGGCCAGAAATTTCTGCTGAGCGATGGCGTGGGATGTGAAGCCTGCCACGGGGCAGCGCAGAACTGGATCGGTGGCCATAGCAAGGCCGCTGTGCCGCACGCTGAGAACGTGGCCCGTGGCCTCGTGCCGCTGGAGCGAGCGCAGGTGCGTGCCCAGGTGTGTCTGGCCTGTCATGCGGGTGATGGCCGGCGGTTCGTTACTCATACGCTGATCGCCGCCGGTCACCCCCGCCTGCGCTTTGAGCTGGAGACCTACACCGCCAATATGCCTGCACACCACCGGGTGGATGCTGACTATCGCCAGCGAAAAGCTGCCGTCAGCGGCGTCAATCTATGGCTGATCGGTCAGGTTGAGAATGCCCGCGCCCAGGTTCAACTGCTGCAGGATCGCTGGCTGGTGGCCGGGCGACTGCAGCCGGAACTTGCGTTCTACGAATGCTATGCCTGTCACCGGCCGATTGAGGAGTTGCGCTGGACGCGGGGGCGCGCGGGCCCCGATGCGCAGCCCGGAACCTTGCGTCTGCAACACCAGTCCTTGGCCGTGTTGACGGTGGTCACCGGCATGATCGAGCCGCAGGCACTGCCTGAACTGCAGCAGGCAGTCGCCGCCTATGTCCGTTGTGGTTCAGGCGACCTCAGCGACGTCCGGCAAGCGTCCGCGCGGCTGGCCGAATGGCTGGACGCGCGCTCGTCGTGGGCAACGCGCAGTTTCAGCAACAACGAGGCGGAGCAGATCCGGCGCGCGCTGCTGCAGTACGCCGCCAGCGATCAGGGGAGTGACTACACCGTGGCCGAGCAGCTGGTGCTCAGCATCGACAGTCTCAGCTCTACGCTGGGCGACGCCGCACGACGCAGCAATGCGCTCGACGTGCTGTTTGCTGAAGTGCGTACGCCAGCCGGTTTCGACCCCACCCGGTTTGCACGCACCGCCACGAAAGTGCGAGAGCAATTTTGAAACAGACGTTTTCCGCGTTGACCCACGTGGGGCGACGTGATGGCAGCAATCAGGACGCCATTGGCTGGGACGAGCCCCAGGGGTTGTGGCTGGTCGCTGACGGTATGGGTGGCCATGAGCGCGGCCAGACTGCAAGTGCACTGGTCAGGGAGACGCTGCTGGCAGCGGCGGCTGGCGCCGACCTCACAGCGCGGGTCCTGGCAGCGCATCACGCCGTGATGCGGGCCGGATCCGGGAGCGGTGAGCACTCGAACATGGGCTCCACCGTAGTATGCGCGCGCTTCACTGCGAGTGAGTGCGAAATCGTCTGGGTAGGTGATAGCCGCGCGTACTTGTGGCGGCACGGCGGCCTGTCGCGTCTTACGCGTGATCACAGCTATGTGGAAAGCCTACGACAGGGCGAGCGCATGAGCGAGGCACAGGCGCGCGCGCATCCGGAAGCCAATGTGCTAACGCAGACACTCGGGATGGGAACCACAGTCCCCTCGCGAGCTGTGATGGCACTACGCCGGCGTGACTGGATCGTGCTGTGCAGCGACGGCTTGACCGCGGAACTCGACGATGCCGCGATTGCCGAAGCACTAAGTCTTAGCACGACGCCGCAGGCGGCTACCGAACGGCTGCTCGATGCCGCGCTCGCCCACGGCGGGCGCGACAACATCAGCGTCATCGTCGTGCCATCGCGCGCCCGCGGCCAGCTGCAACGAACGACGCTGCTTTGGTTGGCGGCACTCGCAGGCGCGGCGCTGGCGGTGCTGGTAGTATTCGTCGCCAAGCATTCAGGCGTGCTCAACTGAGGCCACAGCAAGATGAATGATGTCCAACGCATGTTGCGAAAGAATTCCAACGGTGCAGTGACCCTGCTTGGCAGTGGGCTCAGTGTTGGGCGTGGCACGGAATGCACTTTACGCTTGACCGAGGGGAGTCCGTCGCGTTTGCACGCGAAGCTGGGCGTTGACGACAATCAGCCCTGGGTCGAGGATCTGGGCTCCACCAACGGGAGCTTCGTCAATGGCGTGCGGATCATGGTGCGTACTGCACTCAAGCATGGCGATGCGCTGCGTTTCGATATCGAGGAATACACCTACAGCGCGGGCGCCATCGATGCCGACAAGACGGTACTTCGCCAGTCAGCCTCGCCGGTGGCCGCGCCGGTGGTAACGCCCGTGGCACCACCTGCGGTGGCGGCCGTAGCAACTCCCGCGCAATTGCTGCCGCCTGGATGGACCGAAGGCTCCGGGCAGGGTGCAGGCGCCAGCAAGACCGTGTTCAAGTCGCCGCAGGAACTGGCGGAGGAACGCGGGCGAGCGCAAGCCGCGGCGCCAGCTGCGCAGCACCCGCGTAGCGATGTGCCGCTGTTGATAGTGGTTGCCGGCGCCGCGCCTGACACTCGGCTGATACTGAGTGTCACCGGCGATGCCAAGCAGGAGTGGAATATCGGCAGCGATGCCACCCGCGAACTCTGCCTGCCTGTCAGTGGCGTATCGGCATTGCATGCGCGTATCGTCAGGGACCGCGAACGTTGGAGGCTCATTGATCAGGTGTCAGCCAACGGTACCTACGTCAACGGCAAGCGCTGTACCATGAGTTTTCTCAATTGCGGCGACCGCGTGGCCTTTGGTCCAGTGGAATGTATGTTCATGTTGCCCGAAGGGGCCGGATCGGCCGGCCCGGTTGCGTCCGGCGACGCGGCAGCGTCGGCGCGCGGCGCCTGGTCGGCGTGGCGCATCACAATCGTTGGCGTGGTTTCCTTCGTCGTGACGTTGGCAATAGTTTACCTGCTGATGAAGTAGCCGGCTATTCGTGCCGCCGTGCCGCGGCTGGGTTCTGATGCAGCACGGGAAATTAGGGACGAAATGATCCGACTTCAGCAATTCTCACGACGCACGGGCGAATTGCCAGTCGATTTGCCTGTTGCGGCCAAAGCGACGCTTGCGGATTCGGTGGGCGAGTTCGAAGCCGGCGAGTGTCGCGGTCGCGGTAACCAACGAAGTGAATCCCTTCAGTGGCCCGCACCGCGCTTTGCTGCCACGGTGGTCTCGCTCGACAACTTTGTTGATGTACTTGCAGGTGCGCACTTACACACGCCTTCACCTGAGGTGTTTTCGCCGCAACTCTCAAAGCGCGGATCGGCTCGGCACGCGACCTTCAAGGGTGACGCTACCAGCGCTGCGCTGCAGGCCTTTGCCGAAGGCTCTTGGGGCAGTAAGTATTCCTCGATCGTGCAGTCCTGGACGCGGGCCTGGGAGCACGTCACTCCGTCCTTCGTGTTCTCACCCGACATCCGACGCGCGATCTACACGACCAATACGTTCGAGAGCTTGAACATGCAGCTGCACAAGATCATCAAGACGCGCGGTCAATTCCCAAACGATGAGTCGGCGATTAAACTGCTAAGGCTGGCACCGCGCAACGTGTTGAACAAATCCGTGCGCGGTGCGTTCGACTGGAAGAGCGCCATGAACCAGTTTGCCATCCTGTATGGCGACAGGTTTACAGTGGCCAGGACCTAAGCGAGATCGATTGAATGTTCAATCCGCCTCGCCCACAGAATTACGGATACTCCCTGCGGAACAGGCCCGCGCCTTGCAATTTGTCCGCCGCTCCCTCCCCTATTCAGCAACCTGGTCCACGCACCCTAAACAGAATGACTTGGTGGCGCGTTCACACTGGTAGCCGATCTGTCAGCCGGCGATGCCATCCGGGCCACCGAATCGCTGCGCCCGCGCCCGCTACCAATCCTGTCACGGCCCTCGCAGACCTGCGTGCAATCGTCGCTGGCGTGATTCGCTGCGACACACATTATGCCCGTCTTGCCGGGGCTGCAATTGTCGTCAATTTCGCCAGGCGTGAACTCGTTCAAGCATTTGCGCCGCATTGGCGCCTATGCTGTCCCTGAACCGATGTGCTGCTCGCTCTACACTTTTGGAAAGCAACTGAGCAGGGAAGCGTGATGGTGGATAAGGCGAAGATGAAGAGCCCGGCCTTTACCAAGCCCAGTTCGGCGCCGAGCGGCCGAGTTGTGCATGACGATCGCGGCAACGCCGTATGGGAGTGGGGACCAAACAGCGAGCCAATCTCAGACGAAGCTCACTCCACCCTATCCATCGCGACAATGGGAAGCCATGTGCTGGCTAGTCAACATCGTCCAGAGGTGAGCCAGGGTCATAGCCCTTACGATAAGCCGTTGGTCAAGAAGCCCGCGCCCAAGAGCAAGCGCAGCCTGCGAGAATTGTCGAATTTGATCGAACAAACCAAGACTTGGGACAGGAACACGAAAATATAGCAGTCGACCCGATTGCCAGTGCCGAGGTGCGCGGTTTTCTCAGTATCTCAGCCTAGTCAACCGCCTACGATTCGACTACAGCCACGATCTGGACCTACCCCTCAATGCGGTGTGACCTCGTCCCCGATTTCCGGCCTGTTTAGAGCTGGGCTAACCTGTCTTTTACTGATCAGTTCATCAAATAGTGCGTAATGTGGTATCATCTGTCGCATGCGGAGCAAGACAGATGCCCGGAAGTTGGATATGGCCACGCAGACGCATCTGCGCCGGTCGA
>JAYUZE010000011.1:0-5462 GCA_043752035.1 Gammaproteobacteria bacterium | reverse complement strand
ATGATCTGCCACCAGCGCTCGAGTCCCGCGAGCCGGCTCAAGGCTGCAGCCAGCAGACCGCAGATCAGGGCCGCCAGCCACGGCGGCACGGCGACGCCGCTGAACCGCAGTGCGAGCAGCGTGCAGCCGGCCGCGAGGCACTGCAGCAGCAGTGCCGGCACAATCGGCGGCAGGCGGGACCAGGCTCCTTGCATACGATGATTATAGGGTGCAGTTCACAGTTGCCCGGCGACAGTTCACGCTCAGGCCATGCCCGGCTGTGATAGATTGCGGCCCTTCAAATGATAGTGCTCAACTGATGGCCAGACCCGGAAGATCCACGCCGCTCTCGGTGGTGATCCTTGCCGCGGGTCAGGGTAAGCGGATGATGTCCGCGTTGCCCAAAGTGCTGCAGCCCTTGGCCGGCCACCCGCTGCTCGCGCACGTGCTCGACACCGCCACCGCGCTGGCGCCGGCACTGGTGCACGTGGTCTACGGTCACGGGGGCGAGGCGGTGCGCGCCGCGGTGCGCGCGCCGAACCTGCGCTGGGTGCTGCAGGCCGAACAGCTGGGCACCGGCCATGCCGTGCAGCAGGCGATGCCCGGCGTGCCCGACGATCACCTGGTGCTGGTGCTTTATGGCGACGTGCCGCTGATCCGTCCCGAGACCCTGCGCGCGCTGCTGGCTCTCGCTGGCCCCAAGTGCATGGCGCTGCTTACCGTGATGCTCGATGACCCCACGGGTTACGGTCGCGTGGTGCGCAATGCCCGCGGGCAGGTGCAGCGTATTGTCGAGCACAAGGATGCCAACGCCCGCCAGCTGAAGGTGCGCGAAGGCAATTCCGGCATTCTCGCCGTGCCGGCCAAGCTGCTGAAGAAATGGCTGGTGCGATTGAAGAACAGCAACTCGCAGCGCGAGTATTACCTCACCGATGTGATCGCGATGGCGGTGCGCGACAAGATCCGCGTCGCACCACTGGTCGCGCCTGCCGCGATCGAGGTGCTGGGCGTCAACGACAAACTGCAGCTCGCCGAACTCGAAGCCGAATACCGCCGCATCCGCGCGCGCGAACTGATGCTGGCCGGCGTCACCGTGATCGACCCCGCACGCCTCGATGTGCGCGGCGCCGTCACCTGCGGACGCGACGTACTGCTCGATGTGAATGTAGTGCTCGAAGGCCCGGTGCAGCTTGGCGATGGTGTACGCATCGGCGCCAACTGCGTATTGAGCCAGGTAAGCGTGGGTGCGGGCACGAACATCAAGCCCAACTGCGTGATCGATCGCGCCCAGATTGGTGCGCGCTGCGAGATCGGGCCTTTCAGCCGCATCCGGCCCGAGACCACGTTGGGCGAGGGCGTGCACGTGGGCAATTTCGTCGAGATCAAGAAATCGGACCTGGGCACGGGCTCCAAGGCCAATCACCTCACCTATATAGGCGATGCCAGCATCGGCAGCGGCGTGAATGTCGGCGCCGGCACCGTTACCTGCAACTACGACGGCGTCAACAAATGGCGCACCGAGATCGGCGATGGCGTGTTCATCGGCTCGGGCGCAATGCTGGTGGCACCGCTTAAAATTGCCGATGGCGCCACCATCGGCGCCGGCTCTACCATCACGCAGGATGCACCGCCGGGCCAATTGACGCTCGAGCGCGCCCGGCAGCAAACCATTCCGGGCTGGCGCCGGCCGGTCAAACAGAAATAGACACAGGGAAGTTTCGAACATGTGCGGAATAGTCGGCGCCATCGCCAGGCGCAACATCGTGCCAGTGCTGATCGAGGGCCTCAGGCGCCTCGAATACCGCGGCTATGATTCGGCCGGAGTGGCCGTGCTGCAGAGCGATGGCAAAATGGCGCGCGTACGCACCGTCGGCAAGGTGCGCATGCTCGAGGAAGCCCTCCAGGCGACGCCGACCGCCGGCACACTCGGTATCGCCCACACCCGCTGGGCTACGCACGGTGCACCGAGCGAGCGCAACGCCCACCCGCATATCTCGCGCGACGGCCTGGCAATCGTTCACAACGGCATCATCGAGAATCACGAGGAACTGCGTGCTGAGCTTACCAAGGCCGGCTACAGCTTCACTTCCGAGACCGATACCGAAGTGGTGGCGCATCGCATCCACTTTCATCTCGAGCTGCTCGGCGATCTGTACAAAGCCGTGCGCGCCACCGTGGCCGAGCTCGAGGGTGCCTATGCGCTCGCAGTGATCAGCCAGCAAGGGCCGCCCCGTATCATCGCCGCCCGCATGGGATGCCCCGTGGTGATCGGCATTGGCACGGACGAGAACTTTGTGGCCTCGGATGTCGCCGCGCTGTTGCCCGTGACCCGCCGCTTCATGTTCCTGGACGAAGGCGACGTCGCCGAAGTCACGCTCGCTGGCGTGCGCGTGATCGACCGCGAGGGCAACAGCGCCGAGCGGCCCGCCCGCGACAGCGAACTCTCGGCCGATGCCGCCGAGAAAGGGCAATACCGCCACTTCATGCTAAAGGAGATCCACGAGCAACCGCTCGCGGTCGCCAACACCCTGCAGGAGCGCGTCGCGAATGGTCACCTGCTCGAGGCCGCCTTCGGCCCCGATGCCAACGCGATCTTCGCCCGCACTGCCGCGGTGCACATCGTCGCCTGTGGCACCAGCTTCAACGCCGGCATCGTCGCTCGCTATTTCATTGAGCAGATCTGCCGCATTCCCTGCCGCGCCGAGATCGCCAGCGAATACCGCTACCGAAATCCCGTGGTCACCCCGAACACCCTGCTGGTGACGATTTCGCAATCGGGCGAGACCGCCGACACGTTGGCCGCAATGCGCTTAGGCAAGCAACTCGGGTATCTCGCAACGCTCGCGATCTGCAACGCGCCCGAGAGCTCACTGGTACGCGAGTCTGATCTCGTGATGCTCACACGTGCCGGCCCCGAAATCGGCGTCGCCTCGACCAAGGCATTCTCCACGCAGCTCACTGCGCTCGGCATGCTGGTGATCGCGCTCGCCCGCCACAACGGGGCCGACGCCGAGCGCGAACGCGGCCTCATCAGCCGCCTGGTCGAATTGCCTGGCCTGATCGAGAAAACACTGAAGCTCGAAGATGTGATCCATAAGCTCGCGCTGCGCTTTGCGGACAAGCACCACGCCCTGTTCCTCGGCCGCGGTGCGCTGCATGCCGTGGCGATGGAAGGCGCCCTCAAGCTCAAGGAAATCTCGTACATCCATGCCGAGGCCTACGCCGCCGGCGAACTCAAGCACGGCCCGCTGGCGCTGGTCGATGACGACATGCCCGTGGTCACCGTGGCCCCGAACAACGACCTGCTCGAGAAGCTGAAATCGAATCTGATGGAAGTACGCGCCCGCGGCGGCGAACTGTATGTGTTCGCCGACCCGGATTCCGGTTTCAAATCGAGCGATGGCGTGCATGTGATCCAGATGCCCCAGCACATCAGCTACTTCCAGGCACCGATCATTTACACGATTCCACTGCAGCTGCTCGCCTATCACGTGGCGATCCTGCGCGGCACCGACGTCGATCAGCCACGCAATCTCGCCAAGAGTGTCACGGTGGAATAGGCGTGCGCGCACCACCATCGGCATGAGAACGATGATCGCCTGGTTGAGCGCATGGGCCGCCGGTACGTTTGGCTGGTGGCTTGGCCATTACGTCGGCCTGATCACCGCGGTAGTGTTCAGCGCCGTCGCCGGCGGCGCCGGCCTGTATGCCGGCCACCGCTGGTTCGATCAGAACCTGAAGTAAGCGCGCCGCGCGGGCTATTTGCCCTTGCGCGTATAGATACCGTCGAACAGCACCTGCCAGCTCTTGCCCGCGTCCAGCGACTGATCCCACAGCTGCCGCACCGTGCCATCCGCGTTTGGTGTCCAGGTGATGCGATCCTCGCGCGGCTGGTGAGTTTTCTGATCGATACTCTGACCCGAGAGCACCATATGCCCAGCGCTGAATTGCCCGGTGAGGTTCAGGGAGCCCGCAGAGGAATCAACCCAGGTCTGCTGCCACAGCGCACGGCCGGGATCGTAGAAGTTGAGGCTGTGCCCACGGCTGCCGTCTGATCCGATCCAGTTCTCGAGCAGCGCGCAACCATCGAGCAGGCGATCGATGCGATTGGTGCTCGCCGGCTTGCCGTGCTCGGTGACTGACCACTCGCCGATCCAGAAATCGAATTGGTGATGGACTGTGGTGGCGCAATGCGCGGTGGCATCGCCGGTCGCAGCGTACGCGCCGGGTAGCGCGCCAGCGGCCAGCAGGACCAGGAACAACGGCAAGGTCTTTATGTTTCATTCCCCGCACACTCGGTTGGTGCTGTTGTACTGAAAGCGCGATCTTAAACGCACGACTACCAGGCAGTCAGCGATTGGGTACGAGCGGCACCTATAAGCGATCGAGCGGGCTGATACTGCCCAGGCCGCCACGCTTCAGCACATGGGTGTAGATCATCGTGGTCTTGATATCCGCATGGCCCAGCAGCTCCTGCAACGTGCGGATATCGGTACCAGATTCAAGCATATGTGTCGCAAAGCAGTGCCGCAATGTGTGGCAGGAAGCCGGCTTCCCCAGATGCGCGCGCCGCACGGCATTCTGCATATGAAACTGCACCAGCCGCACCGCCATATGGTGGCGCCGCCGGATGCCGGTGCGCGGATCGATACTGGGCGTGCGCGCCGGAAACACGTATTGCCAGATCCAATCGATATGTGCCCGCGGATATTTACGCGTCAACGCGTCGGGCAGTTCAACACCACCATATCCCTGGGCCACCGCCACCAGATGCCGCTCATGCACCCGCGCCAGATGTAAACGCAGCGGCTCGACCAATGATGCCGGCAGGATCGTGATGCGATCCTTCGCACCCTTGCCATCGCGCACCACGATCTGCAGGTTCGGTATGTCGATATCCTGTACCCGCAGCCGCAGCGCCTCCATCAACCGCAACCCGCTGCCATAGAGCAGCATGCACACCAGGCTGGCCTCATGTACAAGATGCGCAAGGACCGAGCGCACCTCCTCGCGCGCCAGCACAACCGGTAGGCGCTGCGGCCGCTTCGAGCGCACCACGTTGTTGAGCCACGGCAGCTCGATTTGCAGCACATGCCGATAGAGAAACAGGATGGCCGCCAGGGCCTGGTTCTGGGTAGACGCGGCCACGCTCCGCTTGATCGCCAGATGACTGAGGAAGGCCTCGACATGCGGAGCCCCCAGATCGCGCGGATGCTGTTTCTCGTGGAACAGGATGAAGCGCCGGATCCAGCCGACGTACTGCTGTTCAGTACGGTAGCTATAGTGCTTAAGGCGGATCTTTTCGCGGACCTGATCCAGGAGGCGGAGAGGAGCAGCCATGCGCAATTCCCCGGCGCCTTATTTGACGCACTAACTGGAACATGGTCTAGTAAATACGGGCACTTGATTGGGGGACAACCGGACTATGTGGTGCATTTGTCCAGATTCGGCACGTCACTTAGACCGCCTACTTAGTTGTTAGG
>JAYUZE010000010.1:0-2578 GCA_043752035.1 Gammaproteobacteria bacterium | reverse complement strand
AGTGCCAGTGGGTGTAACAGCAGCGGGCGGCGCGGCCGTAGTATTCGGTTGGTTGTCATGCGCTACAACTTACGCTCAGGCGCCGGACATCGCATTCCGATTGTTGCCCGACATTATCGCGCAACATCAGCCCGGACGCCCCGGGCACCGGTAGCGCCCGGGACGCGCATCGGTTCAGTGTGCAGCAGGAACCGACAGCAGGCCCTCCAGCGACACGCGTTGCAGCGCGCTGATGTCGGTAAGTGGATTGCCAGGCACAGCGATGATATCGACCTGCTTGCCGCGTTCGAGCGTGCCGAAGCGATCGTCCCGGCGCAGCTGTTCAGCGGCGACGCGTGCCGGCCTGGATCGCCGCCATCGTCGGAATGCCCGCTTTGACGAATACCGCAAACGCTTTCGCATAGACCGCGGGATCGGCCATCATGCCGCTCAGGTCAAGACCGATCACCAGCTTGACGCCATCATTGTGCAATCGCCATCGACCAACACCACCGTCGCGCTGCTGTGCGTGTCGCCGCGCCCATCGACTACGCGCGCCGCCACCAACGCTGTCACTGCTCCGTGAGCTACCGCCAACGGCAACAGTGCCAGCAGCGCCGCCAGCATCAACCTGCGTTGCCCGGGTCTGGCAATACTAATCGAGGGGCTGGAATTCAATCTTTACACCCTGCGCCCGCGTGGTGCCGACATCTTTCGCGCCAAAATTCAGGCGCCGCAAAAACGACGTGATGTCCTCAACCAGTTTCGCATTGCTGAGCGTCTCGTCCACCAGACGGCAGTCGATGACCGGTCCGTTGGGCGATATCGTGATGTCCCAGGTCGCCGAGGCCTTCACGCGTTCCATACTGTTCGTGGCGAAGGCTGCGCGATAACCGGCACGGAGCGCTGCACGCACCGAGTAGCCCTCCAGCGTCTCGCGAACGCTGGCGCTGGTGCGCAGCGGCTTGCCATCGAGGCTGACCGCAACGCCCTCGGGCGCACCGACGCCAGCGATTTCGCGTACCCCAATGTCATCGTGCGCCACCAGCGCGTGATGCATCAATTCGTCGGAATTCGGTACGCCATCTTTGCCATTCGATTTTATGTAGGTATTGAGCGCGTCACGCACGGCCTGCGCGTCCCAGGCCTCGACCACCTCGTTGGGCAACGGCCGGTCGTACATCAGCACTGTGGCGGCAGCGCTGAAAGTCTGGATCGCGCCTGGCCCCGGCACATAGATCGGCACATAAGTCGCCGCGGTTGTCACGAATTGGCCGCCGTCACTGGCGTGGTAGGCTGCTGGCCGCAGCCGCGGAACCTCGCTGACGGCACGCGAACTGCGATTGCCGGTGTTGAGC
This sequence comes from Gammaproteobacteria bacterium, assembly GCA_043752035.1. Classification (GTDB taxonomy): domain Bacteria; phylum Pseudomonadota; class Gammaproteobacteria; order Steroidobacterales; family Steroidobacteraceae; genus FEN-1191. The sequence goes on along the minus strand of JAYUZE010000010.1, from coordinate 1,241 downwards.
ACGAACAGGCTGTGCTTCTGCTGCACTGTCACTTCGGCGCAGCGATACATCCAGAACCAGTGGACGCGATCCTTGCTGGCAAAGCCGTTGCCCGAAAAACTGACGTAGTAGGCGCTGTCGCTGATGCGCCGCTCACTGTATCCGCCAGTGAGTCCTTGCTTTTGATAGCCGGTAGCGCAGCCACCGAACGCGACGGCCAGCAGCGCCAGCAATACATTTCTAGTCATTCCGCCCCCCCTGCAACGCGAACCAATGTAGCAATTGCCCTGTCGCCGATGCAAGGCTACCTGTGCAAGCTACACCTGAGGCGCGCGTATCGGCTGGGTTCCGAAGTAGCCGAGCTCCAGGAATTGCCCGACCTCGAAGGCGACACGGGCGGAGAGCAGCATGCCGGTATGGCTCACGGGCAGGACGAGGTGGGCTTTCGCGCCCGGCAAGCGGGTTTCCGAGACCGCGACGGTGCCGTCGTTGGCTTCCTGGAAATCGACCACCAGGCGCGCGAGGCCGAGGGGTTGGTTGCCGGCGATGATTCCGAGTTCGCGCTCGTGCGTCCAGGTGCGATCGTGTGCGTACAGCAGTTCTTCGGTTACGGCGTGACCCATCAGCGTGCGGCCATAGCGGAACCGGCCGAGGGCGTTGGCGGCGGTGCTGGTCAGCGAGGGTGTGCCGAGAAACACCACACGGCCGGGCGGCAGATGCGGATGATTCTGCAGGCAGCGCAGTATCGCCAGGCCGCCGAGGCTATGACCCACCAGGTGCACGCGCGGCACCTTAAGTTCAAGGATGAAGGCGCTGAGTGCCGCGCCGATTTCGGTCATCGTCAGCAGGGTCGAGGCGTAGTTAAACGCGTGCCACTGGTAGCCGCGCTCCTTCTCGATGCGTCGCCCCAATAAAAAAGCCTCGTGGCCGGAGAGCCAGAGGCCATGCACGTAGACAACGGTGGTGGACATCAGCTGGCGGGTAGCGGCTGCCTGACGCGGATGTGCAACTCGCGCAGCTGCTGCTCGCTCACTTCAGTTGGCGCATCGGTGAGCGGACAGGCCGCGGTCTGCGTCTTCGGAAAGGCAATCACGTCGCGGATGCTCTCGGCGCCCGCCATCAGCATCGCCAAGCGATCGAGACCAAAGGCGATGCCACCATGCGGCGGCGCGCCGAAGCGCAGCGCATCGAGCAGGAAACCGAACTTCAGCTTGGCCTCATCGGCGCCGATGCCGAGCAGCTCGAACACCGTGGACTGCAGT
>JAYUZE010000009.1:0-3496 GCA_043752035.1 Gammaproteobacteria bacterium | reverse complement strand
GAAGGTCAGCAACACCAGCAACAGTGCCGCCGCAATGCGAATCAGTGCGCCGCTGGCGCCCATGCCGGTAGTGCTCATGCGCCCATGGTTTACCATTTGCCACCCCGGCGGCAAGGGGCTGGTGTAGCCGGACTTGATCCGGGTTTCTTACATCCGAGTAGCCGCACATGGCCGATGCCTTATATATTTGCGTGGTGGCGGCTCTCGATCCTTTCAGCACCCTTAACTCCCCGCAGAAGCGGGCGGCGACTTTTGGCGAGAACGTACCAGACGGCAAGGGCGTGCGCGCCGGGCCGCTCCTGGTGGTGGCCGGCGCCGGCACCGGCAAGACCAACACCATCGCCCATCGCGTCGCCCACCTGGTGATGCATGGGGTCGATCCGGCGCGGCTATTGCTGCTGACGTTCACGCGCCGCGCGGCCACCGAGATGCGCCGGCGCTCGCACGACATCCTGCGCCAGGCGCTCGATGACACCCTGGGCAACAAGGCGCAGGCCGCGCTGCAGCGCCTGTCCTGGGCCGGCACTTTTCATTCCATCGGCAACCGGCTGCTGCGCCATTACGGGCGCCACCTGAAACTCGAGCCGGGCTTTACGGTGATCGATCGCGGCGACTCGGCCGACCTGTTCGACAACCTGCGCCAGGAGCTCGGCTACACCGAGCAATACCAGCGCTTTCCGCGCAAGGACACCTGCCTGGCGATCTATTCCTGGCGGGTCAATTCACAGAAGTCGCTGCATGAAACGCTCGAGCAGCAATTCGCCTGGTGTCTGGGCTGGGAACAGGAGCTGGTCAAGTTGTGCCGGACCTACGTGGAGCGCAAGCAGCGCTATGGCCTGCTCGACTACGACGATCTGCTGCTGTACTGGCACGCGATGATGAGCGAGCCGCGCCTGGCAGGGCAGGTGGGCGCGAATTTCGATCACGTGCTGGTCGATGAATACCAGGACACCAACCGGCTGCAGGGCGAGATCCTGCGCTGCCTGCGGCCCGATGGCGCTGGCGTCACCGTGGTAGGTGACGATGCGCAGTCGATCTACTCGTTTCGCGGCGCGGCGGTGGAAAACATTCTCGGTTTTCCGGACCTGTACCAGCCGCGCGCCGAGGTGATCACGCTGGCGCAGAACTACCGTGCCACGCAGCCGCTGCTCGATGTCGCCAATGCGCTGATGAGCGATGCACCGCGCCAGCACCGCAAGCACCTGCTGTCGGTGCGCGGTCATGGTGTGCGGCCGGTCTACGCCACCGCCGATGAACTGCAATCGCAGGCCGAATTCGTCTGTGCGCAGGTACTCAAGCGCCGTGAGGCGGGCGTGCTGCTGCGCAAGCAGGCAGTTTTGTTTCGCAATGCCAGCGCCAGCGACATACTCGAGGTCGAGCTGCTGCGGCGGCGCATTCCGTTCGTGAAATACGGCGGCCTGAAGTTTCTCGAGGCCGCACACGTCAAGGATCTGCTCGCGGTGCTGCGCTGGGCCGACAACCCGCGCAATTCCATGGCGGCGTTTCGCGTGCTGCAGCTGCTCCCGGGCATGGGCCCGGCCAACGCTTCGCGCATCATTGCCGAGCTCGAGGCGCGCAGCGGCGACTTTGCGCTGCTGGGCGAGCTGCACAAGCCCGCCGCCGCGCTCCAGGATCTGCCCAGGCTCGCGAAACTGCTGATCTCGCTGGCCGAGCCGCAGAAGCCCTGGCCCGGCCAGGTAAAACTGGCGCGCGACTGGTACCAGCCGCACATGGAGCGCGCGTACGAGCAGACCCATACGCGTATCGGCGATCTGGATCAGCTCGAACAGCTCTCGGGGCAATATCCCTCGCGCGAGCGCTTCATCTCCGAGCTGGCGCTCGATCCACCCAATGCCGCCGGTGACCTAGCCGGCGCGCCGCTCCACGACGAGGACTACCTGATCCTCTCGACCGTGCATTCCGCCAAGGGCATGGAATGGGACACGGTGTTCGTGCTCAACGTGGTCGATGGCAGCTTCCCCTCGGAATTCTCGACCGGACGCACCGATCTTGTCGACGAGGAGCGCCGACTCCTGTATGTGGCCATGACCCGTGCGCGCAACGAGCTGTACCTGTGTGCGCCGCTGAAATTTCCGCTCACGCAGCAGCCGCGCACCGGCGATGCGCACGTGTATGGCGCGCGCAGCCGCTTCATCAGCGACAAGGTGCTCAAGTGCTGCGAGCAGACTGCTTACCAGGGCTCGACCAGTGGCGATAGCACGCTGAATGAGGCCCGGGCAGAAATCATCGACATTGGCGCCAAGCTCAAGGATATGTGGTGAACAGCGGGGGACAATCTATGCGCATCGCGAGCGGACTGAAATTTTTGCTGACAGCGCTGCTGCTGGCTTGGATGCTGCCAGGCGCCGCACGGGCCGGTGCCCTCGATCTGCTCAGTTCCAAGGACGCCTCGGGCGGGCTGCGTGCCGCGCTCGGCCAGGGGATCGATAACGCAGTCGCGCACCTGGGCGTCACCGACGGTTTCCTGAAGAACGCTAAGCTGGCGATTCCGCTGCCGCCGGGGTTGCAAAAAGTCGAGAAAGGTTTGCGCCTGATCGGCCACGGCGATGACGCCGATGCGCTCAAGGTGGCGATGAACCGGGCTGCGGAGTCGGCCGTCGCCGAGGCCAAGCCGGTGCTCAAGCAGGCGCTGCAGCGCATGACGCTGGCCGATGCCAAGGGAATTCTCAGTGGCGGCGATGATGCGGGCACGCAGTATTTCCAGCGCACCACCGCCACGACGCTGACGGCTAAATTCAAGCCGATCGTCGCGCGCGCTACTGCCATGGTGAAGCTGGGCGCGCTCTATGACCAGTATGCGGGCAAGGCCGCTTCGCTCGGTCTGCTGAAGAACGAGGACGCCAACCTCGATGATTATGTGGCTGCCAGGGCGCTCAGCGGTCTCTATTCGGTGATGGCCGACGAAGAGCGTGGGATCCGCAAAGACCCACTCGGCCAGGCGAGTTCGCTGATCAAGAAAGTGTTTGCTGCTGCTCAGGGCTCCAGATAGGCATAGCCGTCGAGCTCCTGCTCGTAGAAGCGCTTGAGCGCCTGGCTCTCAGCCACGGACATGCGCCCCTCGCGCACCGCGCGCTCGCAATCGCGGGCCAGCGCCGGCGCCAGCTCGGCGACGTCGTACTCCATGTATTCGAGCACCTTATTGGCGGTGTCACCCTTGACGACTTCCTCGATCCACCAGCCACCCTCGTCGTGCAGGCGGATGTGCACCACGTGCGTATCGCCGAACAGGTTGTGCAGATCGCCCAGGGTCTCCTGATAAGCGCCGACCAGGAAGGCCGCCAGGTAGTACTCCTCGCCGGCAATCAGTTCGTGCAGCTCGAGCGTGCGCTTGGTCTCGCGTGCGCTGACGAAGCGGTCGATGCGCCCATCGGAATCGCAGGTGATGTCGGCCAGCACACCGTTGCGGGTCGGCCGCTCGTTCAGCCGGTGTATCGGCATGATCGGAAACTGCTGGTCGATGGCCCAGCTGTCGGGC
>JAYUZE010000008.1:0-7215 GCA_043752035.1 Gammaproteobacteria bacterium | reverse complement strand
CGCCGTGAGCATGTGCGCCCAGCGGACCGGCGCCAGCGGCAGCCGGTAGTTGAAGGTGCCGGGCACTTTCCAGCCGGCGATCGTGCTCAGTGCGCCGGGCCGCAGCTCATTGATTGCGCCTGGCACCAGCATGGTGTGGCGATGCGGCGTGTGCCTGCGCAGCCAGTCGTGCTTCGCGGTCAGGTAGCGGCGTACGCCGCCACTGGTAGGCGAGAAAAAAACAGTAGTGTCGACCAGATGCATGGTGCCCTCTGCCGGGCATTGCACCTGCAGGGTGACAGAGTGTCAAGCGCGAGCGGCAATCCCGCGTGATTCAGGCTTTCCAAGGAAGGGCAGGCGGATCCGTATTCGGGTAAATTGCGCGCGCTTGGTAGCCACCTGGATGCGACCGCCCATGCGCTTGACGTGATCGCGCACGATACCCATGCCTGAGCCGCGACCTATCTTGTCGGCGGCAGTACTGATGCCAGGATAGAAGATCAGCGATGAAGCCTGGCGCGGATCATGTGACAGCAATGAATCGTTGTCGATCAGACCGCGCTCGATGCCAGCCTGCAGGATCAGCGAAGCCTGCAGGCCCTGGCCATCGTCCTGGAATACCACCTCGGCCTGACCGGCGCGTACCGAGAACTGGACCAGCAGTGTGCCGCTGAGATTCTTGCCTGCAGCGTTACGCTGCGCCGGCGCTTCGATGCCATGCTCAATCGCGTTGCGCAGCAGTTGCGCGAGGATATCGTACACGGAACTGTAGAGACTCTCGGGCACATCGGCGAGGCCCATTAGCACGAGTTCAATGCGCTTGCTCTGTTCAGTAACCAGGCGTTCGCTGAGTTGCTGCAGCGCCTGTTCCAGGCGCGATTGCGGGGCCGACGGCGCCGCGCCGCCTGCCTCGAGCGGTGCAATTCCAGTGCTGGTGGTCGCCTGTTTGACGCGCAGGCGCGCCGCACGGCGCGGCCTTGAACGCGGCGTCAGGCTGATGCCAGTGCGTTCGCTGATCATCGACAGCGCGAGAAAGCCCTCTTCTATCAGTGCCAGTGCCGGCAACAGGTCATCGCCCATTGCCCCGGTGCCAGCCATCGCCAGCGCGCCGGCGGTCTGCTGGTAGAGTCTTGCGACCGATGGCAACGGCGCTGTGCTGGCCAGTGCGCCGAGCCGTGTGCACAGGCGACGCAGTTGCGCCACCTTGCGCAGATACTCGATTGGTTCGCGTGCGCGCCGACCGAGGAGCGTGCGCAGTCGCGCCGCGCCGCGCGCCGCCTCGGCCATGAAGTGCACCAGCTGCACCGGCGGCACCGCCACCAGGTCGCGCAGCAGATCGCGTTCGGCGCGCAGTCGATCGAGATCAATGCGCAACGGTTGCAGCTCATCGTCGGCCGCGGCCTGCATGCTGCCCTCAGGCTGCATTGACGTTCTCCAGCGTGGCGGAGCGCGAAACGTCGCTGCTTGCAGCAGTAGCTGCCGGAACGGTCTCGGCGGCCAGTGCATTCAGAGCCGCGAGTGTCTCGGGCGCATTCACAAAACGCTGCTCACGCTCGCGCGCCATCAGGCGTCCCAGCAGCGCTTCGAAGCGGCCAAACTCCGTCGGCAATGTCGGGCGTTCGCCGGAAACATGCTGCTGCATCAGATCCAGCGCCGTGAGGCCGTGGAAGGGTTTGTGGCCGGTGAGCATTTCATAGAGCACGACGCCGAGACTGTAGATGTCGCTGCGTCCATCCAGGGTCTGGCCCTGCGCTTGCTCGGGACTCATGTAATAGGGCGAACCGCGCAGCACGCCGATCGCGGTGCTATTGGTGTTGGCGTCGAGGTGCTTGGCCAGGCCAAAGTCGATGAGCACCACGGAGCCGTCGGTGCGCAGCATCACATTTGGCGGCTTGAGGTCGCGGTGCACGATACCGGCCGCATGCGTCACGCATAGCGCCGCAGCAATACGCCGCGCGTAGCTCAGCGCCTGGCCGGCGTCGAGCGGGTGCAAGAGCCGCTGCTTGAGATCGCCGCAGGGAAAATATTCCATCGCTAGAAACTCGCGACCGTCGTGCACGCCGTAGTCGTAGATATCGATGATGTCCGGACTGCGAATGGCGGCAATCGCGCCGTACTCGCGCGCAAATTGCGGCGCATCGTTGACTTCACTCCGCGCGGGGGTGCTGACCTTGAGCGCCACCGGTCGTTCGAGTGCGCTGCTGCGCGCCAGCCAGACGCTGGCTCGCGTCGAGGTGCCCAGCTCACGCAGCAGTGTGTAGCCGGGAATGTCGGGCGCCGCCGCTGGCCTGGCGGCAGCGCTTTGCACGCCGCTGCCTGGACGTGCGCGGCCCGCGTGCTGTCGCTGGCGCCGGCCGACATGTAGCACGCGGCGCAATGTGCCGCCCAGGCGCTGGGCGTCGACGAGATTGCGAGGCAGGAAGGCGGCAACGCCAAGCCGTGTGGCGCGAGCGGCAGTGAGTTCATTGCCGCCGTTGGCTATCACGATCGTGGTCGGGAGATTGCTCGCGCGGCGCAGCTGCTTGAGCATAGTCAGCCCGGCGCAGGGCGTGGCCGACTCGGTGTCAAAATCGGCGCACAGCAGGGTGACGTCATAGCGCGGGCCTTCGGCGCTGCGCAGCTGTTCGAGGTACTGCTCAGGCTCGATGCTGGGCGGGTCGGCGCTGGACCACAGCGCCTGCAGATGGTGACGCAGCCATTGGCGCTGCTGCAGGTCCGGCCCGACAATCACCATGCGGGGCGTCATCGGCAGCTCCTGGACGCTGTCGAGCGGGTCGGTTTGGGGGAATCGAAAGTCACTCGCGTTTGCCGCCGGCTGATTCGGACAATCGACCGGACTGTACGATTTCTGGCCGGACAACAGGATCACGGGGCCGTCAATCTGTGACCTGGGTTGCCGACTGCCACTACGGACTGTGATGCAGCTCACCTGCTTGTATAATGACCTGCGACCGCCGCTGTGGCCAGCCCGATCGGTGGGCCGCTGAACCCACCTATGAAGAGAGTGACATGTTCAGCTTCGACCCTTACTCACCTGCCGTCGATGCCGATCCGTTTTCGCTCTATCGCCTGCTGCGTGACGAGTATCCCTGCTACTGGAGCAGCGAGGCGAAGATGTGGGTGCTCTCGCGTCACGCCGATATCCTGGTGGCGCTGTCGAACTGGCAGGGTTATTCATCCGCGCGCGGCTACCTGGGCTTTGGCGGCGGTGTGGATGCCTGGTTCGGCGCGATGGTGGCGCGTATGTCGGTGCGCATCATCTTCGAGGAATTCCTGCGGACCTATCCGCAGTTCGAACGCGTGCAGCAGCAACTGCCGTGGATGCCCTCGAGTACCTTTCGCAGCCCGATGAAACTCGAGCTGGCGATTTCCTGAGACCTGGGCAGCGCGCGGATGTCAGCAGCCCTGGTGATCGTCGGTGCAGGCCAGGCTGGCCTGCAGGTGGCCGAAACACTGCGCCATGAAAAATACGCCGGGCCGATCATCATGTTCGGAGCCGAGGCGCAGCCGCCCTACAACCGGCCGCCATTGTCGAAGAAATTCCTGCTCGACCGGCCTGATCCGGCGTCGCTGGCGATTCGTGGCACCGAATGGCTGCAGCGGCGCGCGATCGATCTGCGGCTGCAGACGCAGGTGGCAGCGATCGATCGCGAGCGGCGCGAGCTGGTGCTGGACGATCATCAGCGCGTGCCCTACGCGGGCCTCGCGCTCACCACCGGCGCACGATTGCGCACCCTGCCACTTGAGGGCGCCGCGCTGCGCGGCGTGCTCGGCCTGCGCTCGCTCGACGACGCGTTGCTGATCGGCGCGGCGCTCGATCATTGCGCGGCCAGCGACACGCCACTGGTGGTGATCGGCGGCGGCTTTATCGGCCTGGAGATCGCCGCTACCGCAAGCAAGCGCGGCATAGCGGTCACCGTGCTCGAGGGGCTCAGCCGCCTGATGTCGCGGGTGGTGGCGCCAATCGTTTCCGAGGCGGCTGCCAACCTGCATCGGGCGCACGGCGTGCGCCTGTTGTTCGATGTGAAAATCACGGCGATCGCGGGTCACGACGGTGCAGTGTGTGCGGTGCAGACCGCCGATGGTCAGGAGTTTCCGGCCGGCTGCGTAATCGTCGGTGTCGGCGTTACGCCGGACGATATGCTGGCGCGTGCCGCCGGGCTGGACTGCGAGCGCGGCATCATTGTCGACGAGTGTTCACGCACCAGCGATCCGCTGGTCGTCGCGGCTGGTGACTGCTGCGCGCGGCGCGTCGCCGATGGCAGCCTGCTGCGGCTCGAGTCGGTGCAGAACGCAATCGAGCAGGGAAAGGCTGCTGCGGCCTCGTTGCTGGGCCACAGCCGCCCCTTCAGTGCCGCGCCCTGGTTCTGGTCCGATCAGTACGATCTGAAGCTGCAGATGGTTGGGCTCAGCGCTGGTTACGACGAGGTCGTCACGCGCGGCGATCTGGCCAAGCCAGCGTTCTCGGCCTATTACTTCCGCGGCGGGCGGTTGATCGCGGTCGATTCGCTGAGTCGCTTCGGTGAACATATGAACGCGCGCAAGCTGCTCGATCGCGGTATTTCCCCGAGTGCGGCGCAGGTTGCCGACGAATCCTTCGATCTGGCCAGTTTGCTCCGCGCCTGAACTCTGCCGGATGATTGCGAATGGCCGCTCACCCGCTGGGTCAGCCGCGCTCGCCGGCGCGCGACAGCACGCTACTGGTGGCCGAGCAGGAACTCAGTGCCACGATAGTCGAGCACCACGCCGTCGTTGGTGATTTCGACCACGCGCACACCCTCGGGCGTGACGTCGCCTTCGCGCATCTTGAGCATGTTGATGAAGGCGTAGCGTTCGGCGGGCCTGGTGGCGTACACGTGCAGATCGAGGCGCAGCTCGGGCAGCTTGCCACCGAGCTCCACGTAACTTTGCAGCCCGGGGCCGCGCTCGGAGCGCACCGTGGCGGGAGCGTTGTTCACGGCGGGCGCGAGATCCGCGGGATTGTCGGCGTTGGTCGGCGCCGCCGCGCCATCCGGCTCCTGATAATCGGTCTGGCCCGGCGCAGTGTTGGCGCCCTGCCCGCCCCAGGTCGCCGCGTTGGCCGGCAGCGTCGCCGCCGCTGGCAATCCGGCCATGGCACCGGGCGCGCCGCCGGGCAGTGCCGCCGGAACGGCCGGTGCTGGGGTGATCGATGGCGCGGCGCTGGTCGCCTCTGCTGGCGCACGATGCAACGCGAACCATCCCAATATCACGACGTTCACCAGCAGCAGTATGCCCACGGCGATCGCCCACAGCGGCAGCCGGCGCTGCACCGGCATCACGCGCATTTCCAGTAGCGCGGGGCCGGCTTGCCGTTGACGATCGGCTTCAGATTTCTTCAGCGCATCGAGTATGAATGACATGGTTTAAGGTCCTGTAGCGACCGCACTCAATACCGGCGTGCCGGGCGCCGCCACAGCCGCATCGAGGCTGAGCTGGGTTTCCAGGCCGGCGATGCCATCGACAGCCAGATGATGCTCCCGCTGAAAATCTTCCACCAGCTGCTTGAGCGCGTCGTCGAACAGTGTGCCGGGCCGGAGCGCCGGGTCGGCACCGCGCCACAGCAGCAACTGCTTGTGCAACTGGCGCACCGCCGGGCCGCGCGTGCCGCTGCGCAGTTCAGTGACTGTGGGCACGTCCGGATGCCAGAGCAGCACGTAGTCACCGAACCAGTAGCGCGATAGTTCGGCTATCGTGGCACGCACGCTGTGACTGCCGATCTGCAGTTGTACCGCCTCATCGCCGATGCCGGTAAGCACAACCTGCAGCGGCTTGCCGCTGCGGTCGCTGAGCAGCAGGATCGCCGGCCGATTCAGATCGCGCAGCTGCGCCAGCGACCCACGCAGCGTGACGCAGTCGAGCCCTTGAGCGCCGGCCTGCGTGCAACCGTCAGTAGGGCCGGGCTGATAAGTGGCACCCCAGAGTTTCAGCAATTGTGTGAATGCCGCGTCGGTGCCGGTATCGGTGCCGGCCTGCGTCAGCTGCGCGGCCAGCGTGGGGGACGGTCGCGGCTGCGGTACGACTGGCACGAGCTGCAGGGCAGCGACCAGCGGCGCAGCCGTTTTGCGCTGCCAGGGACCCAGCCGCCACAGCGTCGCCGCGCTCGCGGCGATCACCAGTATCACCAGCAGGCTGATCAGCGGCTTCAGCCACACCGGCGCCAGGTGCCGATCGAATACTTCGCTGGCCGCGCGGCGCACCAGTTTTCCGCCGACTTCGTGTTGCTCACCGGAATAGGCCGCCAGCAGGGCGCGATCACAGATCACGTTGATCACGCGTGGCACGCCGCCGCTGAGCCGGTAGATCTCACGCAGCGCCGCGGGCGTAAAAATGTCACTGGTGGCGCCCGCGATCCGCAGGCGATGACGCACGTAGGCCAGTGTGTCTTCGCGCCCCAGGGGCTCGAGGTGGTAGCGGGCGGTAACGCGCTGCGCGAGCTGCCGCAGATCATTGCGCTCGAGCAGCGTGCGCAGTTCCGGCTGGCCGATCAGGATGATCTGCAAGAGTTTTTGCGATTCGGTCTCGAGGTTGGTGAGCAGCCTTACCTGCTCGAGCACTTCGGCGCTGAGGTTCTGCGCTTCATCGACGATCAGCACCACGCGTCGGCCGGCCGCGTGCGCGCGCAGCAGATAGCGGTTGAGCTGATCGACCAACTCTTTGCTGTTGCCGATCGCGGCATCGGGCAGGCCGATGCCGAGTTCCTCGCAGATAGTCTGCAGGAACTCGAGCGGCGTGAGCCGCGGATTGATGATCAGCGCGATCTCGGCATTGCCCGATGTGCGCGCCAGCAGTGAGCGGATGGTGGTGGTCTTGCCCGTGCCGACTTCACCGGTCAGCTGGATGAATCCACCGGCCTCGGTGATGCCATACACCAGATGCGCCAGCGCTTCGGCGTGGCGCGCACCGAGATATAGATAGCGTGGGTCGGGCGTGATCGCGAAGGGTTTCTCGGCAATACCGAAGAACGCGGGATACATGCTTAAGTCCGCAGGGCTGGTGAATCAACCGCCACGCTGTCCCAGATCGTCAGCGGCGAATTCATCGACGTTGACGATATCCATCACCCGCAGGTCGTAGTCGCGCAGCATTTCTGCTTCGGTGCCACTGATGATTCCCAGTGCCACGCCGGCCTCGATCTGGCCCGGCAGGTCGAGCGCGCTGATGCGACCGGTCTTCACGCCCTCGACGCGCAGCTTCTTTTCGATCGCCTCGGCCTGC
>JAYUZE010000007.1:0-19094 GCA_043752035.1 Gammaproteobacteria bacterium | reverse complement strand
GTTCGTTCGAAGTTTTGCCTGCTCCCAGAGTAAAAGGTACTGACAGTATCGTTTCCATCGGTGAGAAATCCGATACCACCGCCGTAGCAACCCTGATCGGGGCAGTAGTCGTTCAGAAATTTGGGCGAACCTTCATCCTGTCGCACCTGGGCATAGCCGTAGTTGGATACGGCAGCGACGAGCCGGTCGTTCCCCACCTGATGAGTATGGTCGGTCGAGCCTCGCCAACGCTTATGAACGGGGGAATGTGCCTTCGGGTCATGAATCTGATCGCAGGTATAGCGGTAGGCGGGCAAGCCAAATAGGTCGGTCATCCATTCACCGAAGTACCCAGACCCGTACGGCTTGGCCTTTTTCTGGCGCAGGGCCGGCCGGATGGGCAGCGCAATCCCAAGTTTACCTGAATTCCCCGGCCTGGGTTTTCCGCTCGAGACGGCGGCTGCCGCGAGAGTAAGAAATTGGCGCCGGTTGATCTGACGTCGTTGCATTGCAATCCAGTGCTGCCCTGGGTTGGGGCCTGCAGTCGGCTGCTGTCTTTGTCGGATGCCGAGCGACCAGCTCGAATTCGCCACTCAGTGTTCGGGTGACGAAAGCGGTGAAAGGTGAGCCACAAACCCGCCGGCCGGCGCCAGGGTAATCACGATCCGATCGGTCGCGTCAAGGATTCGATGATCCAGCAGAAATCCGCTCGGGCTGTACGGTGAGCGAAAATCATCCGCGAGTATTTCAGCGCGGTACCGACCTGACTTCAGAAACGAAAGCATGACGGTAGTGCCGGCCGGTGCGCCGGCATTCATGGCACCGAGGTACCAATCTCTACCCTTACGGCGCGCCGTGACGATGGACTCACCCAATCGAGCACTTAATACGCGTGTCTCGTCCCAGGTGGTAGGCAGTTGGCGCAGGATCTCGAAGGCCTGGGGCTGCGACTCATAGGCCGAGGGCGCATCGGCCAGCATCGCGAGCGGATTGTCGTAGACCACATACATGGCCAATTGCCGCGTGAGCGTCCCGATCGAATATGGGTGCAGGAACTGTGGCCGGAATTCACTCGGTGCAATCGGGCTGAACGATCCTTGATGAACATCAAAAAACCCGGCGAGTCCACGTACGAACGGCAGCAGGATTTCGTGATCCGGAGTACTGCCTACCGGGTCCCATTTGTTGTACTCCTGCCCGTAGACGCCCTCGTGACTCAAGAGATTGGGCCAAGTTCGTTCCAAGCCCGTCGGTTTGTAGATACCGTGAAAGTTGACCGTGAGATGATGCGCAGCTGCCTTGCGAGTCACCTCGTTGACCCAGACGACCGTACTCTGATCGTCGCGGTCAACAAAATCTACCATGATTCCCTCCACACCCCAGCGTTGGTACACGTCCAAAGCGTGATCGAGCTGACGCCGCAAGCCAGCGGCATGAACCCACAGCCGGGTGCGCACGCCGTGGGAGTGCGCGTACGCCAATACTTCCGGCATGTCGATGAGTGCAGAGGGCACAGTGACGTCGGCACCTGCGTACTCGATCGGCCCACCATACCAGGCATAGTCAAAATTGTAGCCGTCAATCGAGTGGTCGGCAATGCCATATTTTGCGCAAAAATCGATGTAGCGTTTCAGCGTGGCCGTGTTCAACACGTGGCGCGACTGCGCTGTATCTTCCGGAAAGTAGTAACCATTCCACCATGGAAATTGCACCATGCCGGGGTGAATCCACGAGGCATCCGCGAAGGCTGACGGTTCATTGAGTAGCCAAACCAGAGAAGATTCCATGAGAGGTGCCGGGCTCTTGCCAATCATCAACACGCGCCAGGGGCTTTGAAACGGTGTCAGCCGTGTGACGGTCACCGGCCCATTCGCTTCCCCGGGCGCTAGCCGGCTTACAAGGAGCCCCGGTTGATTTGTTGCGGGTTGCAAGTACAGACCCGCATAGTCGACCAGCTCGGCTTCGGTCAGCCCGACCAGCGTGCCAGAGGTGAGTCGCAGTAACAGCGGTACACCGTACTGGCTGTCAACGGGCAGCACCGATAACTTTGTAACGCGGTAGCGGGCCTCGTAGCTGCTCGCATATGGCAGCGGCAACGCGTAGGCCGTCGCGTCGCTGGCAAATGTGAAGGCTGTTAATTCCTGCGTGATTCGCGCTTCGTGAAGCGCGGGTTGCTGCGGCACGCGATAACGAAACGCCACGCCGTCATCGTAGACACGTACCACCACATCCATGCGCCTGCCGGGCGGCGCATTCTCGCGCAGCTGCATCACTAGTTCGTGAAAGCGCTCACGTACGCGGCTCGATTTACCGAACTTCCTGACCTGCCAGGCATCGACTTGCCGCGAGTGCAAAGACGTCAGTGCCAGTTGCGGGCCCAGTGGTGCGCCGTGTTCAAACTCCATGCCGAGCGCTATGGTTGAGATCTGAGCGCCGTTAAAAGCGACCCGCAATTGTGGTCCTCGGGCGCTAACATGGAGGCTTGCAACAATGGCGCCATTTGGCGATGAGACCCTGGGAGCGGTGGTCGACCCGCCCAGTGCCGACAACGCCCCGAGTGGCAGCAGGCACATCAGCGCACCGACCAATTTACATAGTGCGTGCAAGGCGGTTCCCTTAGTGAGGCTTGATGGGTTGCCAGCGCACCGCGAGGTGAGGGTGGGTGCGTAGAAACGCGCGCCGCTGGGCAGCTGCCGTGTGCTGAGAACCCTCGGGAGTCCATCCTGGTGGTTTGAGCAGATAGTGAAGTTTGAGTCGCAGCGTGGGTGTACTCCGTAGGTCCTTCCACAGTGCCGGAAATTCTCCAAAATAGGTATCGATGAAACTTGTCATGTCCGGGTTGCGCGTGATGCCGTACTCAGGCGGTACTTCGTCCCGCAGTGGCTGCAGCGTGCCTAGCGCCCAGTCGATGAATGGGAGCAACGTGCAGAAATTCGTATCCATATAGAGAGGATTGCGCGCGTGGTGCACGCGATGCATCGAAGGCGTGACGATGAGGAAGCGGAGAATGCCCAAGCGACCGGTACGTAAGACTCGCTCGCCGGTGTGAATGAGCGTGCCCCATGTCACTTCGAACGCCAGGAATACGGCCAACATTACTGCAGGCACACCCAAAATCGACAATGTCAACAGCTGCACGGTCGTCGTGTAGTAGGTTTCTGCAAAAAAATGCACCCAAGCGGTCGTGATCGTCATATCGACCGGGGCGTGATGAGGCGAGTGCAGGCACCACAACAGGCGTACGCGATGTGTTGAATAGTGATAGACCCAGGTCGCCAGATCCCAGACCAAGAGCGCGTAGAGCCAGCCGTACCAGCTCAGCGACACGTGGATCAGCGCCAACTGCTGCAAGTGCGGCTGCAGCAACCAAAACAGGTCGAGCACGATCAGTCTGGGCAATATGGCCCCAAACGCGGCACTCATGAACGTGTGCTTGAAACTGCGCGCGAGCGCGGTAAATGCCAGCGGCCAGCGGCCAGCACCCGCAGAACATATCGGCGCGCGGCGCCACGACTCGACGGCCGTCCGGGTGATTTCCCACAGCGTGAAGATTGAAACACACAGGTTGATGAAGATGAGCGCCAGCGTGTCATAACGCTGACGGCTCAGGGATTCCCGTACCTCGGACAGCAGGCCTTGATTTCGCACACTAGACCAGAGGTACTCCCCGAAGCCGCCGAACCACTGTTCGCACAGCCACACGAAGGCGAGCAGGAACGCGAGGTTCTCGAGCCGACGCCAGAGCCAGGAGACCGGATTGGTTCGCACGGTGAAAGTATACTGCGCCAGGTTCCTGTTAGCCTATGTGCCCTCTTTGCCTACGGCCTCGGCGCGGGTCTCGCAGCCTCGCTCTCGGATAGCCGTCACCTGACCCGGCTCCGGAGCGCGCCTGCCATTCCCAAAAATAATCCCTGCGAGCGTCTCGGACGAAATTGCGCATTCTATACGCACTCGAGAAAAGTCGAACAATTGCCGCACAACTAGTGGCCTATTCGGCGACACCAAGCTGAGTCCCGTAAAGTACTGCCGCGACCGGCACCAGTCGCGCACCAGGGCCTGGAACTGGTCAGTCCTCGACTGGGCTGCTGGCTCGCTTGCCGGCGACATCTGTTTTGGGCAATAGTGCGTGTCGGCAACCGCAACCGACAAGGCTGAGATGAGCACACTGTCCGCCCACCCGCAGCGCCTCGCCATCGCGTGCCTGTCGACACTGCTGTCTCTCAACGCCGCGATCGCCTTCGCCGATGAGACGGACCCGGCTGCAGCAGCACCGGCTACAGCGGCGGCGGGACCCGGCGAGGCCACGAGCGGGGTCGGCGCTTCGGTCGTCAAGGTGTTCGCGACCATTCGCAATCCCGACACGGCCAAGCCCTGGGCCAAGCAGGCGCCCACTGAGATCACTGGCAGCGGCGTGATCATCGACGGCAAGCGCATCCTGACCAACGCGCACGTAGTGATGTATTCGAGCCAGGTGCAGATCCAGGCCGACCAGTCCGGCGACAAGCTCAGCGCCACAGTAGTGGCGGTGGCGCCCGGCATCGATCTCGCGGTGCTGAAGCTCGACGACCAATCCTTCTTTGCGACCCATGCGCCGCTGCCGCGCGCCGCGCACCTGCCGCAGATCAGGGACGCAGTTCTGGCTTATGGCTATCCCACCGGCGGCGCCTCCCTATCGATCACCAAGGGCATCGTCTCGCGCATCGAGTACGCGTCCTACAACTATCCGGTATCGGGGTTGCGTATCCAGATCGATGCCGCGATCAACCCCGGCAACAGCGGTGGCGCCGCAGTGGTCGGCGACCGGATGATCGGCCTTGCCTTCAGCCGCGCCGGCGGCGACACGCAGAATATCGGCTACATCATTCCCAATGAGGAAATCGACCTGTTCCTGCAGGATCTCGCCGACGGGCACTACGACGGCAAGCCAGCAATGTACGACGAATTGCAGAGCTTCGAGAACCCGGCGCTGCGCTCGTACCTGAAACTGGACAAGAGCGTGCAGGGCATCGTCGTGCACCACCCGGCGAGCAACGAACCGGGTTACCCGCTGCATGAGTGGGATGTGATCACCCGCATCGGCGATACCCCTGTCGACGACCAGGGCATGGTGAAGCTGAATGCCGACCTGCGCGTAAACTTTGTGTATCGCGTGCAGCAGGTGGTCAGGAATGGCAAGGTGCCCCTGACCGTGGTGCGCGCCGGCAAATCACTGAACGTCCAACTGCCGGTCAGCCCGGTGAAGCCGAGTCTGATTCCGGATCTGTGGGGCGACTACCCTTCCTATTTTATCTACGGACCGCTGGTGTTCTCACGCGCGACCCGGCAGTACCTGCATGCGCTGGCCGGCAATGGCAATGTGGCACTGGGCCTCGGGTTCATCGGCAGCCCGCTGATGTCCGGCTTCGGCGCCGCGCCGGATGCCGAGCACGAGGAACTGGTGGTGGTGCCCTCGCCCTTCTTCCCCAGCAATGTCTCCAAGGGTTACGACAACCCGGCCGGAATCGTTGTTGAAAGCGTGAATGGCACGCCGATAAAGAGCCTCGCGCACCTGGTCGCCGTACTGCGCGACTTGCAGGGCGATTTCGTGGTATTCGCCTTTGCCAATCGGCTGGGCGAGTCACTGGTGTTTTCGCGCTCGGAAATGCTCGCCGCCACCGAGGGCATACTGGCCGACAACGGCGTGCGTGCGCAGGGCTCGGCCGACATGATGGCGATCTGGCAGGGCAAGAGCGGCGGGAACCAGCATACAAAGTAACACCATGGCAATCGATAACCCCAGGGCAGGCTATACACGCCGCGAACTGATCGAGTCGACGATTGCGCTGCTCGGCGTCACGGCACTCGGCGGCCTGGCCTGCACCCGCACAGTTGCTGCCGAGGCACGCGCCAGTACGACCCTGCGCTTCTTCACTGGGAGCGAGGCCGCCACTGTCGATGCGCTGGTGGCGCAGATCATTCCGAGTGACGACACGCCGGGCGCGCACGAAATGGGCGCGGCGCGTTTCATTGATCATGCGCTGGCAGGCTTCATGGCGCCGCTGGCCGAGGCGTTTCGCACCGGCCTCACTGAATTTGAAGTCAATTGCCGCGCGCAGCATCCCGGGCAGGATGGATTCGCAACGCTCACTGCTGGGCAGCAGATTGCCTGGCTGCAGCAGGTCGAGCACACGGCATTCTTCAATTCGATCCAGCAGCTGACCGTGCTTGGCGCCCTGACGATGCCGGACTACGGCGGCAACCGCAACGGCCTCGGTTGGCAACTGATCGGCTTCGAAGACCTGCACGCCTTCACGCCGCCCTTTGGCTATTACGATCGCGACTACCCGGGTTTCGACGCGTCGGCTAAAACCTCATGAGTGCGATGCGCTATCGCGATGCCACCGTGGTGGATTTCATCGTGGTCGGGTCGGGCGCCGCTGGCGGCGTGATGGCGCGCGAGCTCGCGAAATCAGGTTTCAGCACGGTCGTGCTCGAGCAGGGGCCGCGCCTGACGCCGGCCGACTTCGAGCACGATGAGCTCAAGTACTGGTTCATGGGCGGCATCACCAACAGCGATGGGCGCAATCCGCAGACCTTCAGGTCTGACCCCACTGCCACGGCGATGCCGACCGGCATGCGACCCGCGCTCTGGTACGCGCGCACCGTGGGCGGCAGCAGCACCCATTTCACCGCGAACTACTGGCGCTTTCATGAGATCGACTTCATCGAACGCAGCCGGCTCGGGCCGATCGCCGGCACCGGATTCGAGGACTGGCCGATCACGTACGCGGAGCTCGAGCCCTACTACACCAAGGTAGAATGGGACATCGGCGTGTCGGGTCTCGCCGGCGCGAGCCCCTTCGATCCGCCGCGTACCCGTGGATATCCGATGCCACCGCTGCCGGTAAAATCCTCGGGTGTGCTGTTCGAGCGCGGCGCGCGCAAGCTGGGGCTGCACCCGTTTCCCGCGCCGATGGCGATCAACTCGCAGCCCTACAGGGGCCGGCCGGCCTGCATCAGCTGCGGCTTCTGCCACGGTTATGCCTGCGAAGTGCAGGCCAAGTCATCGACACTGTTCAACATGATTCCGGAGGCTGAAGCCACGGGTCGCTGCGAGATCCGCGCCGACAGCCAGGCGGTGAGAATTGATACCGACGCCAAAGGCCGGGCCACCGGCGTCGCGTATCTGGATCGCCAGGGGCGTGAGCATTTTCAGAAGGCGCGCGCCGTGGTGGTCTCGGCCAACGGCGCCGAGACACCGCGACTGCTGCTGGGTTCGGCCAGTCCGCGCTTTCCCGATGGGCTGGCCAATGCCAGCGGCCTGGTCGGCAAATACCTGATGTTCAACTACAGCGCACGTGTCAGCGCCGTGTTCGAGCACGAGCTCAACGAGTACAAGAGCGTGCAGGTCACGCGCGTGATCCATGATTTCTACGATGCCGACCCGCGCCGTGGCTTCTATGGCGGCGGCGGCCTGGACGCGCGCATTGGTCCGCAACCGACCATCTGGGCGCAGCGTCTTTCGCAGGAAGGGCCCTCCTGGGGCGCGGCCTTCAAGGCGCGACTGCGTGAATTTCCGCGCTCGATGATCGTGCTGGGCCACGGCACCTCATTGCCGGTGGCCAGCAATGCCGTGAGTCTCGATCCCACGCTCAAGGACGCCTGGGGTCGGCCGGCACTGCGTGTCACCTACAAGGATCACGCCGATGATCTGGCCAACGCGCGCTTCATGCAGGATCGCGCCGTCGAGATCATGGAGGCCGCCGGGGCGCAGCGTGTGACGCGCGCGCCGGTAACCGAGCAGAACTTCGGCCTGCATCTGCTCGGCACCTGCCGCATGGGCAACGATGCGCGCAGCTCAGTGATCGATCGCTATCATCGCACGCACGATGTGCCCAATCTGTTCCTGTGCGATGGCAGCAGCCTGGTCACCTCGGGTCGTGGCCAGCCGACGATGACGATTCAGGCGCTGGCATTTCGTGCCGCCGATCATATTGCGCGCTTCGCGCGCGCTGGCGAGATCTGAGGCCGCTCAGGCGCCTGTGGCCGGCGGACCAGGCTAGCCCACGGCGATCGCTTCCGCGGCTGTGCGCAACCCAGAATGCAGCGCGCCCTGGATCCAGCCTGGCCACGGCGAGGTGTGCTCGCCGGCAAAATGGATGCGTCCCTCGGGCAGCGTGATATCGCGCAGCAGCTCGAATTGATCGGGCCTGGCCACTAGGAACGCGCCGCGCGAGTAAGGCTCATTGAGCCATGACCACGTAGTGGCCGCTTCGAACTCGGCGCGCAGCCCCGGATGCACCTGGTCGAACAGATTGATGCTGCGCTCGACCTGTTCGGCTGGAGATTGCGCCGAATATTCGCGCGCCAGCTGCTCGTAAATGTAGGACATCAGGATGCCACGCGTGCCCGGCTGGTTGTAGGTTGGGCTCCACAGCTCCAAGGCCTGGTCTACCGAGGCGAAGCCGTTGAGGCCCTGCTGCTCCCAGTAGCGGCTGTGCGTCTGCACGTAGACGCGCGCCACCGGGCCCAGATACAGGTTCTGCACGGAACGCGCCTTGCCGGCGCTCAGTGCGGGCGCGATCTCGATATCGCGCAGTACCGTGAATGGAATCGTGCAGATCACGCGATCAGCGCTCGCCACCTGCTGCTGGCCTGCGGCGCGATAGCTCACGCGCACGCTGGAGGCCGACTGTTCGATACGCTGCACCTCGGCGCCGTAGCGAATCCGCGGCGCCAGAACTCGCGCCATGGCGTGCGGCAGTCGATCGTTCCCCCCGCGTATCTTCGAGAGCATCGGCCGACGCGCCTTGGCGGCGCAGGTAGTCACCGAAAGACACGTCCTTGTACTGCCCGGAGCCGGGAAACGGCCAGCCATCCGCCGGACGGGCACGCAAGCCCTCGCGCAGCTCATCAAAATAGAGTTTCGAGAGCCCTTCGAAGCCGACCTGCATTTCGCGCGCCGTGAAGTTGAGGCCCAGCCTCGCTACCTCGGGGCCATGCCCGAAGGGCGCCACGGCGCGCTTGCCGCCCCACAGATACACTTCACCGCCCGACCCTGGAAAGAAGGGCTCGAGCTGCAGCTGGTAACGCTCGACATAGGCCAGGGTCAGCGCATGAGTGCTCGGAATGCGGCCCGCTCCGGCTTCCGCGTACAGGTCATCTGCAAAGGGCTGGCGCAGGGTATGCACGCGACCACCGGGCCAGGTGCGCGCTTCGAGCAGCGTGACTTCGCAGCCACTTTCCTGCAGTTTCAATGCAGCCGCCAGGCCGGCCACGCCGGCGCCCAGTACCAGCACTTTCGGTTTACGCGCGGCCTCCGCATCGGCAGGACTCATCAGCGCACGCGCATCGGCGCGAGTAAGCAGCAGGCCGGCACCCGCGCCCAGTGCCTTCAGAACGAAGCGGCGACGATTCATGGCGCCCGGGAATGGACAGCGCTTGCTCATAGCGTGATCATACCGCACCACAACGGGCCGGCACTTCGTTGCCAGCCTGCCTGCAGCAATTTACGCCGGAGTGAACCTATGCGTTGCCAAAGATTTTGTGTCCTGTCCCTGCTGATGAGTCTCTCGGCATTGCCCCTGCGCGCTGCCGAGACGAGCGCGGCGCCGGCGGCCGCCGGTGGCAAGAGCGAGGAAACGAAGCTCGTCAGCTTCAAGCCCGAGGAACAGGCCAGCAAGGGCACCGTGACTGTGGGTGGCAAGCGCGTCGACTATGATGCCTATGCGGGCACGCTGGTTGTGCATCTGAAGGATTACGACGATGTACCGCAGAATGCCAATAAGGAAGACAAGAGCGGGCCCGCCGAAGCCTCGATGTTCTACGCCGCCTATTTCAAGAGTGGCGAGCCGAGCGCGCGCCGCCCGATAACCTTCCTGTTCAATGGCGGCCCTGGCTCATCGACCGTGTGGCTGCACATGGGCGCCTTTGGTCCGCGGCGCGTGCTCACGGCTGATGACACTCACACCGCCGCCGCGCCCTACCCGCTGGTGAACAATGACTTCAGCCTGCTCGATGTCAGCGACCTGGTGTTCATCGACGCGCCGGGCACCGGTTTTAGCCGCGTTGCCGGCAAGGACCACGACAAGGCCTTCTTCGGTGTGGATGCCGACGCCCAGGCCTTCGCCGATTTCATCTCGCAGTTCCTCGCCAAGTATGGCCGCTGGAATTCGCCCAAATTTCTGTTCGGCGAGAGCTATGGCACCACGCGTTCCGCGGTGCTGGTCAATCTGCTGCAGTCCGACCGCTCGGTGGATTTCAACGGTGTGATCCTGCTATCGCAGATTCTGGCGTTCGACAACAGTGCCGACGGCCCGGAAACGAATCCCGGCATCGACCTGCCCTACCAGCTCGTACTGCCCACCTACGCCGCCACTGCCTGGTATCACCACAAGCTCAGCGACGCGCCCAAGGAACTGCCGGCGCTGCTGGCTGAAGTCGAGCACTTTGCGCTGACCGACTACGCGGTGGCATTGCAGGCCGGCGCTAGCCTCGATGCGCAGCAGCGCGCAGCCATCATTGCCAAGCTGCAGCAGTACACCGGGTTGCCCGCGGCCTACATCGCCAAGGCCAACTTGCGCGTCAGTGGCGGCGAATTCGGCAAGACGCTGCAGGATGACACCACGACCACCACCGGCCGGCTCGATTCGCGCTTCTCCGGCCCAACGATGGATCCGCTCAGCAAGGAAGCGGACTACGATCCGCAGTCGGCGGCGATCAGCTCTGCCTATGTCTCGGCGCTGAATGATTACATCCGCAAGGACCTGAAATTCGGCGACAACCGCGCCTACCGGCCCGAGCTCGAACTATGGCGCACTTGGAATTTTTTGCACCAGCCGCCGGGCGCGCCGCTGCCACTGATGCAATCGACCAATGTGATGCCCGACCTGGCCGCGGCGATGAAATACAACCCGAACCTGAAGATCATGCTGAATGCCGGCTACTATGACCTGGCAACACCCTTCTTCGAGGGCGTGTTCGAGATGCAGCACTTGCCGATTCCGGCCAGCCTGCAGCAGAATATTGAATTCAAGTTCTATGAGTCGGGCCACATGGTCTACGCGCACGAGGCCTCGTTGAAGGCGCTGCATGACAACGTAGCCGATTTCATCCGGCGTACCGACAATATTGCGCCGGCGCACTGACACACGCCGTCACCTGCTGACCATCCGCGGCCACTGACCTGGAGATTTGACCATGCGTATCGCTACTGTGTTTGTTGTGTCGCTGTTACAAACCTCGCTGCTGGCGGTTTGCGCGGGCGCATTCTCAACCGAAGGTGTCGCGGTCGGCACCGCGCCCGACGCCGCGCGCGATACTGCTCTCGATGCCGCGATCGCCAGCCCGCTGCGCAATCCTAAGGCTGCGGCGCGCGACAGCGCGCGCCACCCGGCTGAAGAACTGCGCTTCTTCGGACTCAACGCTCGGCAGCACGTGGTCGAGCTGTGGCCCAGCTCGGGCTACTGGACGGAAATTCTGGCGCCCTATCTGGCTGCCGGGGGTCGTTACACTGCGGCGCTGGTGCCGAAAAGCGCTACCGAAGAGGGGCCAGGCATCAAGGCCTGGCGCGCGCGTATCGCGCTGCACCCCGAGCGCTTCGGCACCATCGTGGAAACGCGGCTCGACGCCGGGCACTTCGATATCGCCCCGCCCGGTTCGGCCGACCTGGTGCTGACATTCCGCAATCTGCACAACTGGATGGAAGGCGGCTACGCACCGCAGGTGCTGGCCGCCTGCTTCAAGGCGCTGAAGCCCGGTGGCATCCTCGGCCTGGAAGAACATCGGGGACGGGACGACAGGCCGCAGGATCCGCTGGGCAAGAGCGGCTATGTGCGCCAGGACTACGCGATCGCAATGGTGAGAGCAGCCGGCTTCGAGCTGGCCGGATCTTCGGAGATCAATGCCAACCCTAACGACAGCAAAGACTGGCCCGAAGGCGTGTGGACGCTGCCGCCGACGCTGACGCTGGGAAACAAGGATCGCGAAAAATACCTGGCGATCGGCGAAGCCGACAACTTCGTGCTTAAGTTCAGGAAGCCGCTGCGCTAGTTGAACTGCGTGCGCACCCCGAACGCCCGGCGCTAATCGACGTCGATGATCACCTTGCCGCGCGCGTGGCCTTGCTCGAGGTAGTCGATCGCAGCCGCGGTTTCGCTCAAGGGATAGCGCCGGTCGATCACCGGCATCACCTGGCCCGATTGCATCATCGCCGCCAGGGTTTCCAGGTCCTTCTGGTTCAGCCTGGCCAGCAGGAAGCTCATCTTGTGACCCACCAAGGGCGCATACACAATCGCCTTGAGCGGCCCCATGAAGGGTCCGATCCAATTGCCGTTGCCCCCGCCGCCGATCATGATCAATGTGCCCTTCGGCGTCAGCACCTGCCTGATGGATGAGAGCGAATGATTGCCCACGGTGTCGAACACCAGATCGTAACGCTCCGTGCCCTGCGTAAAATCCTGCTTGTGGTAGTCGATCACATGCGCAGCGCCCAGGCCCGCGACCAGCGCCACATTGCCGGTGCTGCACACGCCAGTGACTTCGGCGCCCAGCGCCTTGCCGATCTGCACCGCAAATGTGCCCACTCCACCCGAGGCGCCATTGACCAGCAGCTTCTGGCCCGCTTTGAGCCCGCCCGCATCGCGCAGCGCCTGCAGCGCGGTGATGGCGGCAATCGGTACGCCCGCGGCCTGCTCGAAGGAAATGTTCGCGGGCTTCAGCGCCACGGATTTGTGTTCGGCCAGGCTCACATATTCCGCGAACGCGCCGTTGGCGCCGCCGAACACTTCATCGCCCGCCTTGAAACTCTTGACATCCTTGCCCACAGCTTCAACCGTGCCGGCAAAGTCCACGCCCATGCGCATGTCCTGCGGAGCGCCCACGCCCGCTTCCATGCGCACGATGTAGGGCGTGCCGCGCATGTAGTGCCAGTCCAGCGGATTCACCGAAGCCGCGTGCACCTTGACCAGCAGGCCGTCAGCGGCGGGCACCGGCCGCGCGGTCGCTTCCAGTTTGAGCACCGCAGGCGCGCCGTAACAGTGATAGAGGATCGCTTTCATCGCCGGCGCACCGGCTACCAGGGCAAGCGCCGGGCGGCAGGCGGAATCATGACTGAGGTAGATCGCGAAGGCACCGATCACCATCACCAACAATGCCACGATGCCGTTGAGTATCTTGTAGCGTCGCTTCATGTGTATTCCCCTTGGCCGGTAGCGTGTGGGAGCCGTGGCACTGCGCCCATTCTATTGACCTGCGCTCAGGTTGACTGACTTTCCCAGTGCTCAACGATGACCGGGCGTACCCGCGGATGCGCTTCGATCCGCTGCAGCAGCGCGACGAAATCCGGTCGCTGTGCGGCCAGGTGCGCGCGGGCTTCCGACCAGCGACTGACCACTGCCGCGAGAAAATCCAGGGCTCCGGGTGCCTCACCACTGAGGAAAGGCTGCACCGCGAAGCTATCCGCAAAAATCTCCCAGCTCCGGTAGAGCTGGGTACGCGCACCCTGGCGCACCTCTTCGTGCGCGGCCTTACCCTGTGCGGTGGTCCAGCGCTCCGGATAGTCGTAGACACTGATCGCCGCATAGCTGTTGGCAGCGATAAACACCAGCCCACGCATCGCCACCGCCCGCGCGCTGGGCGCCTCGGGCAGCAAGCCGCTGTGAGGCACCGACAGCGCCAGGTGCAGCAGAATCGCCGCGCTCTCGGTCATCACGGTGCCATCGGGCAGTAGCAGCGTAGGGATCTGCCCCAGCGGATTGACGCGCGCGAGCTCAGCCCGCGCAGAATCGGCTTCCCAGGTCGAGGCGCGCACGGTTTCATAGTGGATACCGCAGGCACGCAGCCCCATCTCCACGGCCGCCGAGCCGGATCCACGCGAACCGTAGAGCTTGTACATCGCCACTCCCTCCCTGCTGCAGCGGCGAATCCTAGCGCCAAATCACGCCGCGCCATAGTGTGGAATACTGTCGCGTGTTGGTAAAGAATGTTGACTACGGCGGGGAATATCACGCCGTCATGCATCTGATCGACTCGCCCGTGCAGCTGGGCCTGCACGCGCGGCTCATTGCACTCAAGGGCTCTGAGCGGCGCGCGCCGGTGCCAGCCCCGGCATGACGCTGATTGCGGTCAACGGCCAGAAATTCACTGCCGCTGGGCTCGACGCGCCAATTGCCGCAGCACAGACCACGCACCAGCCAATTACGCTGCGGGTTGAAAGCGACGATTACTACCGCACGCTGCCGGTCGAGTATTTCAACGGCCCGCGCTATCCGCACCTGGTGCGCATCGAGCAGCGGCCCAACACGCTAACGACGCTGCTTCAGCCGCGCGTCAAATGACGGCTGCGCCGCCGGGTCGTATGCTCAGTGAGCGGAGCCGGTGGGTGCGAATTCCGGAGCGGACAGCGGCATCTCGGTGACCGGCCCGAGCTGTGCGGCCGTCGCGCGGATCTTCGCCGCATCGCCGATCAGCGCGATCGCGAGATTGTCCGGGTCCGGATAGGCACTTGCAATCACCGCACTGACCGCCGCGGCGTCGGCATGCGTCAGCTGCGTGCCAAACTCACCGATGTAACTGTCGGGCAGACCGTAGAGATCGAGATCGCCGAGCGCAGCGGCCCAGTGCGGGCTGGTTTCAAAGGCCAGCGGATACTGGCCCAGCAGGTAGGCGCGCGCCGAATCGAGCGTGGCAGCATCGAGTCCGTCGTGGCGCAGACGCGCGAGCGTGGCCAGCGCCAGCTCGATGGCCTTGGCCGTGTTGTCGGTCTGGGTGAAGGAGCTGATCGCGAAATCACCGGCCACGGTGCCGCGTGTGAACGCTGAGCTGACGCTATAGGTGAGCCCGGCCTTCACGCGCAGCTCCTGGTTGAGCATCGAACCGAAGCGCCCGCCGAAAGCGGTATTGCTGACCTGCAGCGCAGCACGCTCGGGATAGCGGCGCGGCACGCCGACGTTTCCCAGCCAAAAGTAGCTCTGCGCAGCACCCGGAGCATCGATCAGCAGCACATGACGGCCCTTGATTCGCTGCGGTTCCGCAAGCGGCGGCAAAGCCTGCGGCGCACGCCGCCAGCCGCCAAAGCTCGCCGCAACTGCCTTCTGCATCTGTGCCGGTGCGAAGTCACCGGCGATCACCAGCGTGGCGCGGTCGGCACCGAATTCGCCGGCGTAGAAATTCCTGATGTCGGCATGCGTGATGCGCGCCAGGCTCGCTTCACTCCCGCCCACCGCGCGTGCGTAGCTGTGGGTGCCGAACAGCAGCGCGCGCCCATAGTTGCCGAGCAGCGCCTCGGGCGAGGAATCCTTGATGGCTTTCAGCTCCTCGATGCGGCGGCCGCGCAGTTTCTCGAAATCATCGGCGGCGAAGTGCGGGCGCAGCATGGCATCGGCGAGCAGCTGCAACATCAAACTGCCATCGCGCGCCAGGAACTGGCCGCGCACCAGTATCGCCTCGCCCTGCGCGCCGGCATCCAGGTTGCCGCCCGCACCCTCGACCGTATCGGCCCAGGCATAGGCATCGCGCGTGCCAGCACCATAGGTGAGCAGATCGGCCGTCAGTGCGGCAGTGCCCTCACGACCTTGCGGGTCGAGCCGCGCGCCACCGCGCAGCACCAGGTTGAAAGCCACCAGCGGCAGGTCCGGACGCGGCACCAGAATCAGCTTCAGCCCGTTGGGCAGCACCAGATTCTGGTGCGCGGGCATCGGGACATTGACGTGCGCATCGCCAGGCGATGCCGCCATGGCTGGCAGTGTCGCCAGCAAGCCAGCAGCGAGCATCAGCATTCCCCTCATGATCAGTGCTCCGCGGCTGCGCGCGGCTGCAGGATGCCCACCGTGCGTTGCTGCGGCTTGAACACATCGCGCGCCACGACCAGTACCTGTTCGGCAGTGACCGCCTCATAGGCGGCGGGTGCCGAAAACAGCTTGCGGTAGTCGCTGTGCAATACCGCGAACTCGCCGAGCAACCGCGCCTTGCCATCCAGTGTCGAGACACCGCGCCAGAACTGCGCCGCCTGCTGGTTCTTGGCGCGGGTCAGTTCTGCGGTCGTGACGCCTTCCTTGACCACGCGCGCCAGCTCACCATTGAGCGCCGTCTCGAATTCCGCCACCGAGCCGCCTTCAGGCAGCGTTGCGGAAATCAGATAGAGATTCGGATCGAAGCCTTCGGACCAGCCGCTGCTGATCTCCACGGCCAGCTTGCGCTCCTCGACCAGCGAGCGATGCAGGCGCGCCGCGTCGCCGCCGGTGAGTATGGTCTGCAGCAGGTTGAGTGCCGGCGCGCGCGCATCGTCGGCAGAGACCGCGTGATAAGCCAGCAGCACCAGCGGGTTCTGCCCGTTGCGCTCAACCGTCAGGCGCCGCTCGCCCTGCTGTTCGGGTTCGGTAGTGCGCACGCCCTGCGCCGCCGGCCTGCGACCAATGGGTCCGTAATATTTTTCTGCCAGCGCAAATGTCAGCTCCGGATCGAGATCGCCCACCAGCACCAGCGTGCAGTTATTGGGCGCATACCAGCTGTGATAGAAATTCTGCAGGTCGGCCAGCGTCCATGACTTGATGTCGGCCGGCCAGCCGATGGTCGGAATGCGATAGGGATGCGCGACAAAGGCGCTCGCCTGCACCTGCTCCTCGAGAAAGGCGGGATTGCTGTCCTCGACCCGCAGGCGCCGCTCGGAGTAGACCACCTCGCGCTCTTTCTCGACCACCTTGGGCACGAAGGCCAGATTCGCGAGCCGATCGCTTTCCAGCTCGAGCACCAGTTCCAGGCTGGAGCGCGGGAACCAGTCCTGGTAGACGGTGACATCCTGCGAGGTGAAGGCGTTATTGCTGCCGCCGCTGGCTTCGAGCAGGCGATCGAACTCGCCCTGCGCGCGGCGCGAAGTGCCGTTGAACATCATGTGCTCGAAGAAATGCGCGAGCCCGGTAGTGCCCGAGCCCTCGTTGCGGCTGCCGACGTGCACCCAGTTGTACAGCACCACGCTCGGGATACTGTGATCTGGCCAGACGATCACCTGCATGCCGTTGCTCAGCGTGCGGGTGCTTACATGAGCAGCGGCAGCGGCGAAGCTCATGGGCGCGCCATGTGCATTGTGCGCAGCTGCCTGCGCGCCGTTGTGCGCGCCGCACAGCAAGCTGACGGCGGCCAGCGCTGAGAGCGCACTTAACCGAGCGGAACGCACGGTTGCGATTTTTTCTTCAGCGCCGCGCACAGGTCACGCGCATGCTGCGCCGAGGATAGCCCGACCTGCAGGCGCACGACGCTCTTCCCATGGCTGGTGCCGGACGCATAGTGCGGCTCCATGGATTTGAGCTCGTGCGGGAAGCGACCCGCGAGCTTGTGCCAGGCCGACTCGGCCCCGGCGCGCGAGGTGAATGCCCCGAGCTGCGCCAGGTGCTTGCCACCCTTGGCGGCCGTGGTAGCAGCGGCGTGGCTGGTTTTGGGCTTGGCGGGTGCCGGAGCGGCCTTGTGCGCAGTAGCGGCCGGCGCGCTCTTGGGCGCCGCGGACGCTGCCGGAGCAGCAGCCGGCGCGGCGCCGGCGGGTGCAGCGGCGGGTGCCACCGACTGACTGCTGCCGTTGAGCTGGAAATTCTCGATGCGTACCCGCGCTTCCTGCGCCCATTTGCCATCGGCGTGGGCTGCTACGAACTGCTGGTAGGCATCCAGTGTGTCGGCGGTCGAAGCCTGCTGCCAGTCGCGGTCTTCGGCTAGTTGCTTGATGCGCTCCTGCGCGTTGACGCCGAATTCACTGTCCGGGTGCTGGCGCAGGAAATCCTGGTAACCCTCCGCGGTATCGGCGCCCTGCGCCGCCTTCCAGTCCTCGGCCACATGACTGCAACCGGCAACGCCAAATGTGACGGCCGTCAGCAACGCCAACAACACAATATGAGACTTGCGCATCCCTTCCTCCCTGTGCAAGTCGGATATTGTAACAGTGCTGCGGCAAAACGCCGCCACTCATGACCGCAACTTTGCCGGCACTTTGATCCAGGGAGTTCGCCGCATGTCCGATCTGCCGCGCCGCCGGCTCCTCGACCGGCTGGGCTCGACGCCCACCCTGATCGCCCAGCACACCGTGTTGCGAGGAGATATTGAAACCCAGGGCGCACTGCTGGTCAGTGGCGCAGTACATGGCAATGCCCGCGTCGGCGGCGAGATCGCCATCGCGAGCAACGCGCAGTGGGAAGGCAATATCCATGCGCGTCGCGCTGTGGTGGCCGGCAGTCTGAGCGGCGATCTGGTAGTCGATGAAAAACTCGAGATCGGCGCCAGCGCGCGCATCCGCGGCCGCGTGAGCGCGCAGCTGATCGCCATTGCGCGCGGGGCACTGGTCGAGGGCGAGATGATCTGCACCGGCAAGGAGCCGGTGATCGAGTTCGAGGAAAAGCGCGCCGCCGTGCCCTGAAGGGCACAGCGCTACATGGCGTTGATGCGGTACACGCCGCCGTAGTAGTTGAGGACATAGAGCTCGCCGGCCTGGTCCTCGGCGAATGCCACTGGCGAGATGCCACCGGCGCTGTTACCGGCCGTGACGTCGAGCGTGCTGCCGGAAGGCGTGGCAGCGTCGATGTTGAACAGCAGGCCAGTAATGAAATCACCGAACACATAGCGGCCGCGCAGCGCCGGAAACAGGCTGCCGCGATACACGAACCCGCCGGTAATCGCTTCGCCGAGCGGATGCGCGTATTCCGCCACCGGATCGGTGAGCCCCGTAGCCGGACCGCAACTCGCGTTGTACACGTGCGCACCTTCGCGGCAGCGCCAGCCCAGATTGGCGGTCACGGTGATGCGATCGACTTCTTCCCAGGCATCCTGCCCGACATCGGCGATCCAGAGCGCGCCGCCGCTGCGGTCAAAACTGTACTTCCACGGATTGCGCACACCCGAGGCGTAGATCTCCGGACACGGTGCGCTGCCAGTGCCGCCGCTTCCGCACAACGGATTGGCAGCATAGGGATTGCCGGTCGGCGGAATCGCATACGGCGCGGCGTGATCCACGTCGATGCGCAGCACCTTGCCGAGCAGCGTGTTCATATCCTGGCCGTTGCCGATGGTGCCGTGCACGTCGCCGCCACCACCGCCATCACCCAGACCCAGGTACAGGTAACCATCCGGCCCGAACTGCAAACGACCCCCGTTGTGATTGG
>JAYUZE010000006.1:0-5448 GCA_043752035.1 Gammaproteobacteria bacterium | reverse complement strand
GTAGTATGCCGCCCTCGCAAGGGAGGAGCTATCGCGATGCGTGTCGGGGTCATGACTGTCGTGCTGGGTCTGGGGTCGTGTGGCAGTGTGGCGCACGCTGCAGATAAAATCACCGATCTGCCCGATGCGCTCGAGGTCACCGCTACGCGCGTACCTGAGGCCATCGACAACGTACCCGCCGCGATCAGCGTCGTGACCGGCCAGCAATTGCGCGCCGTCGGCGCCAATGATCTGCGTACTGCGTTGTCGCTGGTTGCGGGCGTAGAAGGCACGCCGGGTGGCGATGCGGGGCCAGCCGGTTCGGTGCCGGCGCTGTGGGGCCTGCGCGAGGCCGATGCCTTTCTGCTGGTGGTCGACAATGTGCCCTGGGGCGGCGCCTTCAATCCCGCCACCCCCTCGGTCGACCTGACGGGCGTAGCGCGCATTGAAATATTGCGCGGAGCGGCGCCGGTGATGTTTGGCGCCACCGCGTTCGTGGGTGTCATCCACGTTATTCACGAGGCCGCGGGCGAGGCGCACCCAGGTGTCGAACTCAGCGGTACTGCGCCGCGCGGTGGCAGCATCGCGCTGCACACCAATCTGCCAGCGCTCGGCAGTTACCGGCAATCGCTGGCCTTTAATCTCGAGCGTCGCGGCTATGCGGAGGATCGTGCCTCCTTCGGGCGTTACCATGCACTGTATCGCGGCGCCACGAGTTTTTCGGGCGCACGATTCCATGCGGATGCTGATGTCAGCATCCTGCCGCAGAGACCTTCGGGGAATCTGCTGTTGCGCGACGGTCCGCAATTTCACAGTGAGCTTGCAATCGACACCAACTTCAATCCAGCGGGTGCCAAACTGAATCAGGATCGCTACCATCTGGCCCTCGGTTTGGACGGCGGTAGCACCGAAGACAGCTGGGCCGTTACGCTGGCACTGACCCGCACGTTGGACGACATCCTGCGCGGCTTCGTGCGCGGTGATGCTTTCATCGTACCGCCGGATGCCGGTGTGGGCGACGGCCTGCAGGCCGATGGTTACTCACAGACGCGCGGCATCACCGATGTGTATTTTGATGCGCACCTCAGCCGTAGTTTCGGGCCACGGCTCAACTTCACTTATGGCATCGATCACCTGCACGGGCTCGGCAGTGAACACGCGATCAATTTCGGCTACTGCATCGATCCGCTCGGTCACGAATACATCTGCGCCGGCGCACGTCACCCGGACGAGATCGTACAGTCGCGCGATCAGCGCGAGTTCTCTGGGCTGTACGCGCAGTTCGACTACCGACCCGATGACGCATTCGACGTGCTGGGCGGGCTGCGGCTCAACCGTACCCACGAGAGCGCCAGCGGCCAAGCGATCAACAACACGGGTCCCGCGCCGGTGATCGCCTTTGTGGGTTCGCAGTCGCAGCACAATACGCGGCTCAGCGGCGTACTGGGCGCGAGCTGGCACGCCTGGACCTCTGGCAAAGATACGCTCACGCTGTACGGCGACTATCGCAACAGCTTCAAGCCGCTGGCGATCGACTTCGGCCCCGAGGCCGAGGTGGAGATATTGAAGCCCGAAACGGCGGACAGCTATGAGATCGGCCTGAAGCTGCGTCTGCTCGATGGTGCCCTGGATCTCGATTCCAGCGCGTTCCGCATGGATTTCCGCAACGGGCTCACCTTCGCTGACAACGGCGCCGGCGCTTTCGTGCGAGCCAATGGCGGCGAGACCCGCTTCCAGGGCTTCGAGGTCGAGGCGAAATACGCCGTTGCGACTTCGCTGCAACTGCTGGCGCACTTTGCCGATCATGATGCACGATTCAGGAGCTACATCAATGACAATGGCGCCAATGTGTCGGGCAACCGGGTCGAGGTGTCGCCACGTACGGTAGGAGGCCTCGGCCTGATCTACGCCAGCAGCTCGGGCGCTGCCAGCGCGGCGGTCGTCGTCAACGCCATCGGCAGTCGCATGCTCAACAAGAGCAACACTATCGAGGCTGGCGGCTACACCACCCTGGATGCGAACTTGAGCTATCGGGTCGGGGCCTGCACGCTGCGCCTCAGCGCCTACAACCTCACCGACCGGCGCGATCCGGTATCCGTGAGCGAGCTGCAGCAGTCGGTCACCGTTACCCGCACCGCCGGTTACTACCGGCTGGCCGGTCGCAGCCTGACGCTCGGCGTCAGCGTGCCGCTTGGGGGCGGTTGAACTTCATGGTGCCGATGCGGCCTGTGAATCATCCCGAGCGCCTGCAACTGCATTCCCTTGATACGCCCAGTGGCGCCAAGGTGTCCATTATGCTCGAGGAGACCGGTCTGCCCTACGAAGTGCATAAAGTGAGTTTTGAGACACGCGACCAGTAGTCGCCGGAGTTCCTGGCGCTCAACCCCTACGACAAGACTTCGGTGATCGTCGATCCCGATGGGCCGAACGCCTGGCCGCGAGTTCGCGGCCCAGCGGCGGCGCAGTTCCGGCACCGAGACGGCATTGAGCGCGCGCTAGGGTGCGACGCCGTTAGTGGGGGACGACATTGATGAGGGCTTCCGGCCGGCCGTCAAGAAACAGGCGCAGATTATCGCGCACCACGGGGTAGGCCTGCTCGAAATAGATATCGCTCATGCCACCAATGTGCGGCGTGAGCACGACCCGCGGTTCGCGCCACAGCGGGTGCTCGGCCGGGAGCGGGGTGGTGCGAAACACATCGAGCGCGGCACCGGCCAGATGCCGCCCGCGCAGCGCCTGCAGCAGTGCGGTCTCGTCGAGTACGCCGCCGCGGGCCACATTGATCAGGTAGGCGCCGGGCTTCATCGCGGCGATGACCCGGGCATCGACCAGTTTCTCGGTTGCGGCCGACAGCGGCACCAGCAGCACCAGGAAATCGGCGAGCGTGGCCGCGTACGCCAACCTGCCGTAGGCATGCAGGCCATCGAAGTGCTCGGGCCGCTGGGGGCGCGCCGACACCCCGTGTACTGTCATGCCGAAAGCCTTGCAGCGCAGCGCCAGCGCCTCGGCAATCGTGCCTACACCGACAATGACCACGGTCTTGCCCAGCAGCAAGGGCTGCGGCCAGCGCTCCCAGCGCGCCGCAGCCTGGTTGCGCTGCAGGCGCGGGAAATCGCGCAGCAGCGCCAGCATGTCCATGAACACCAGCTCGGATACCTGTGGCCCGTGCATGCCGCGTGTGTTGGTGACGATGACCTCGCGGCGCAGGTTCGGCTGTCGCAGGATCGAGTCAGTCCCTGAGCTCAGGGACTGGATCCAGCGCAGTTTGGGCGCGCTCGCCAGCAGCGCCTCGTCAAAATGGAAGTGATGGCCGATGATGACCTCGGTGCTGGACAGGTCGCGCACCGCCGCCTGGCGCTCGTCGCTGGCCAGGAGATCAAGCCCCCGAAAATCGCTCTGCGTGCGGCGCTCGAACAATGCCGCGGGCACTTCCGGGGCGCCGATGTAAACTATCCGTGCACTCATGCGGTGACTAGAGTCGCCTCGGTGTGCACTGGAGTCAATTGCTTTTGGCGGTGCGGGCAGGTGGCTGCCACAGGAGAATCACAATGAAGTCTACGATCGGATGGCGTACAGGGATGAGTGCGGGGCTCTGCGCACTGCTGGCGACCGGCGCCAGCCTGGCCGCGGCTCCGCAGCAGAAATCACAGGCACCGGGTTTCTACCGCATGATGCTCGGTGATTTCGAGATCACCGCCCTGTCGGATGGCACGAATGCCTTGCCGGTGTCGGCGTTGCTGCAGCATGTCACTCAGGCTGACCTCAAGAAGCTGCTCGCGAAGTCATATCTGGCCGAAGCCGTCGAAACCTCTTTCAATGGCTTCCTGATCAATACCGGCTCGAAGCTGGTGCTGATCGATACCGGCGCCGGCAATGGCATGGGGCCCGGCACCGGCCATCTGCTCGCCAACCTGGAGGCTGCAGGTTACAAGCCTGGCCAGGTGGATGAGGTGTATCTCACGCATTTTCACGGTGACCACGTTGGCGGTTTACTGAGTGGCGAGCAGCGCAGCTTTCCCAATGCAGTGGTACGTGCCGACAGCCACGAATCCGGTTACTGGCTTGATGCGAAGACGATGAATGCGGCGCCCAAAGACGCACAGGACAGCTTTGCGGGAGCGATGAGTCATCTCCACCCCTATGTTGTCGCGGGCCAGTTCAAGCCCTTCGACAGCGCGAGCGGCGGTGAGCAGGGTCTCACGCTGGTGCCGGGTATCCGGGCACGCGCCACGCGCGGACACACGCCAGGACATACCAGCTATGTGATCGAGAGCCGCGGCGCTACGCTGCTCGTGCTCGGCGATCTGATACATGTCGCCGCTGTGCAGTTTCCCAGACCTGGGGTCGGCATCCGCTTCGATACGGATTCCGCAGCAGCCATTGCCCAGCGCGCCAGGGTCTTTGCTGAGGCGGCCGCACACGGCTACTGGGTGGCCGGCGCGCATCTGTCCTTTCCGGGCATCGGTCATCTCCAACACTCGGGCACGGGCTACACCTGGTTGCCTGCCAACTACGGCACGCGATTTTGAATTCTGACTCACGGCGTGGCTACCTGGCGCTGGCGAAATACGAGATCGGCGTGTCGGTGCTGTGCCAGGCGAACATCAAGTCGTACATTGCCGAAGCCACACGCACCCGCGATCAGCGCTTTGGGGCCACGGGTTTCGTCGACAACGAACAGCCGATGGCCTCACTGCACAGTATCTATCGCCGGCCACGTGAAGCGCGCCATCGAAGAAAATCAGCTCTACATCATTCCCCATCCGGAGACCCAGGGGCAGTTGCGGCAACACGTCGATGCGATAGTCGCCGCCAAGCGCTGAAGGTGGGGAGCACTGAACGTTACTGCTCGCCGTAGATCTTCATCAGCCGGTACAGGTAGTCACGGCACTGGTAGACCACCTTGACCCGCAGGTACTCGTTGAGCCCGTGCACACCGTTGCCATCGGGATCGCCGAAATCACCGGAAATGCCATAGGTAGGAATGCCCACCGGCGTCAGGAAGGCGCCGTCGGTCGCGCCGGCTGACATCAGTCGCAACTGCGGTGTGCCAGGCCACATTTCCGTGGCCAGCTTCTCGGCCGGACCGAGCACTTTCGGATCGAGCGGCGGTGGCGGAGCGGGGGCGTTGCGCACTTCGCGCAAGCTCACATGCACGCTGGCGTCGGCGATCACCTGGTCCAGGGTCTGGCGCACGGTCGCGGCACTGGTGCCCGGGAAAATACGGCAGTTGACGTTTGCAGTCGCGCGCTGTGGCAGCGCGTTAGTGGCGTGACCGGCACTGAGCAGCGTGGCGACGCAATTGGTGTGCAAAATCGAATTGATATCCGGGTCGCGCTCGAGCAGTGCGCGCGCCGGTTCGTTGCTCGGATCCTTCAGCAACGCGGTGAGCGCCTGCTGCTCTTCAGGCGTGCGGGTCGGAATCAGCCGCGTGAAATAGTCGCGCGTGGTCTCATTGAAGGTGACCGA
>JAYUZE010000005.1:0-3151 GCA_043752035.1 Gammaproteobacteria bacterium | reverse complement strand
CTGGCGGCCGCCCTCATCCCCTATGTGCGCGAGCAGGGCTTCACGCATATCGAATTGCTGCCGATCACCGAGCATCCGCTGGACGACTCCTGGGGGTATCAGACCACGGGCTATTTTGCCCCCACCAGCCGCCACGGCGCGCCCGACGAACTGCGCTACTTCGTCGATCAATGCCACCAGGCCGGCATCGGCGTGCTGCTTGACTGGGTGCCCGGACACTTCCCGCGCGACACCCACGGTCTGCCGCGCTTCGATGGCACTGCGCTCTACGAATACGAGGACCCGCGCAAGGCCGAGCACCGCGACTGGGGCACGTTGATCTTCAACTACGAACGTCACGAAGTGCGCTCCTTCCTGCTCTCGAGCGCCTGTTACTGGCTCGAGGAATTTCACTTCGATGGGCTGCGCGTCGATGCGGTCGCCTCGATGCTGTACCTGGATTTCGGCCGTCAGGGCGACTTCGTGCCCAACCGCTACGGCGGCCGCGAGAATCTCGAGGCCATCGAGTTCCTGCGCTCACTGAACGCGACCGCCCACAGTCGCAACCCAGGCACGCTGATCATCGCCGAGGAGTCCACCGACTGGCCCCAGGTCTCGCGCCCCACCGATGCCGGCGGCCTCGGCTTCAGCATGAAGTGGAACATGGGCTGGATGCATGACACGTTGAGCTACTTCAAGGAAGACCCGCTCTATCGCCGCCATCATCACAACAAGCTCAGCTTTGGGCAGATGTACGCCTACAGCGAGAACTTCGTGCTGCCCTTCTCACACGACGAAGTGGTGCACCTCAAGCGCTCGCTCCTCGGGCGCATGCCCGGTGATCGCTGGCAGCAGCTGGCGAACCTGCGGTTGCTGTACACGTACATGTGGACCTTCCCCGGCAAGAAACTCCTGTTCATGGGGGGTGAATTCGCGCACCCCTGGGAATGGGACTTTCGCAGCGAGCTCCCCTGGTGGCTCACGCGCCACGCCGAACACGCCGGCGTACAGCGGGTCATCGCCGATCTGAATCGCCTGTACGTGCAGCGACCCGCGCTGCACCGCTATGAATTCGAGCCGCGCGGCTTCAGCTGGCTCGACTGCAACGACGCCGCCAATTCCACCCTGAGTTTTGCGCGTTGGGCCGATGAGCAGCATCTGATCGTCGCCCTCAATTTTACGCCGGTGCCTCGCCAAGGCTTTCGCCTCGGCGTGCCGCACGGCGGCCGCTACGGGGAAGTCTTCAACTCCGACTCGGGCTATTACGGGGGCGCGAATCTCGGCAATGGCCTGGGCGCGCAGGCTTCCGCGACGCCCTGGCACGGACAACCGCATTCGATCGAAGTGAGCCTGCCGCCACTGGCGGGCGTGATTTTCGCGCCCGGGTAGGCCCCTACAGGCGCTTGATCAGGCCCATCTCCAACGGGTGCCCCTGCAGCTCGTGCTCAGGCCGCACGCGAAACTCCATCGCAAACTGACCCGCAGTGGGCGGCGTCGCGTCGAGCTCGAAGACCCGCGAGCCGTCGCTGTCGACTTCACCGGTGGGCCTGAGACGCGCCCGCCACAGGTCTGGCTCTTCAGCCCGACCATAGGAGGAGAGGGCCGGCCATTGCAACCGCTCCCGTGGCAGCGTGCGGCGCGCCAGGAACTCCACGGCGACATCCTCGGCCTCCAGCCCGTTGAGTGCGACGGCGATGCGCTGGTTCAATCGGCCGTCACGCTGCAATTCGCGCGCCGGCGCGGACAGCGAACGCAGGGACACACCGGGCCAGGCCTTGCGCACCCGCTGCTTCCAGCGCGCCAGCGTGCGTGCACCGGCGTCGTGATCGCTCGCGATGCGCGCATGCTGCGCGGCGGCGCTCCGGTACAGGCCGCGCTCATAGTCGCAAATCATCCGCCGCATATTGAACTGCGGAATCACCGTCATCATGGCGCGCCTGCAGCGGCGCACCCACTCCGGAGAATAGCCCTGCGCGCCGCGCGCGTAGTAGAGCGGCACCACCTCTTCCTCGAGCGTATCGAGCATCAGATCGGCATCGAGCGCATCGCGGCGCTCCGGATCCTGGACCTGGGCGGCCGGAATCCCCCAGCCATTGCTCCCGTCCCAGGCTTCCGCCCACCAGCCGTCGAGCACGCTGAGGTTGAGCCGGCCGTTGATCGCCGCCTTGATGCCCGAGGTGCCGCTGGCCTCGAGCGGCGCGATCGGATTGTTGAGCCAGACATCCACGCCGGAGACCAGCCAGCGTGCCAGTTCGATGTCGTAGTCCTCGAGAAACACGACGTTGCCGGCGAACTCGCGATCGAGCATCAGCTGCTTGATCTCGCGCAGCATCTGTTGGCCGGGCTGATCGGCCGGATGCGCCTTGCCCGCAAACAGCAGCAGCACCGGGCGATCCGCGCCGTCGATGAGCCGGGCCAGCCGTGCGCGGTCGCGCAGCAGCAGCGCGGCCCGCTTGTAGGTGGCGAAGCGGCGTGCGAAACCGAGTGTGAGCACGTCGGGCCGCTGCGGATCGAGCAGGCGCGTAACGTGGCGCAGCTCCGCGACGCTCAGGTCCTGACTCGCATACTGGCGGCGCAGGCGCTCGCGCACGCCCGCGAGCATCCGCGCCTTCACTTCCTGCGAGGTCTCCCAGAATTTCTTTTCGGGAACCCGCTCCAGGCCCTGCCAGAAGGCAGCGTCGTTGAGCCGCTCGCGCCAGTCGGCGCCCAGCTGGGCGTCGAAGAAGCGTGCCCAGGTCTGCGCCAGGAACGTCGGCACGTGCACGCCGTTGGTGATATAGCCGACCGGGTTTTCACTCACCGGCACGTCATTCCAGTGATCGGCGCAGAGCTTGGCCGAGACCCGTCCGTGTATCCGGCTGACACCGTTGACGCGCCGTGCGCCCGCCAGCGCCAGGCGTGTCATGTTGAAGCGCTGATTGTCGCCCGGTGCGCGAGCCAGCTGCATCACGCGCTCCTGGGGCAGCCCGGACTGGCGAAAGTAGTCGGCGAAGCAGGCGTTGAACAGGCCATCATCGAAGGCGTCATGCCCGGCCGCCACGGGCGTGTGCGTGGTAAATACACACTGCGGCGCCGTGGCCTCCAACGCGGTCTCGAAATCGAGTCCCCGCGCGATCGCTTCACGCAGCAATTCGAGAATCAGGAATGCCGCATGTCCCTCGTTGATGTGCCA
>JAYUZE010000004.1:0-4962 GCA_043752035.1 Gammaproteobacteria bacterium | reverse complement strand
GCCGAGCACAACCTCGGCGCCGACATCGACCAGCTCAAGGTGGAACGCATCGAGATCGACACCGCGCCGGTGCTCAAGCGCATGCATGCGCGCGCCAAGGGCCGCGGAAGCCAGATCGTCAAGCGCAACAGCCACATCACGATTCGCGTCAGCGACGGGAAGAAGGATTAAACGATGGGCCAGAAGGTCAATCCGCTGGGCATACGGCTGGGCATCACTCGCGACTGGGTGTCGAAGTGGTATGCCGGCAAGCGGCAGTTCCCAGTGCTGGTGCACACCGATTTTCGCCTGCGCCAGTTCCTGAAGAAGCGCCTGGCCGAGGCTTCGGTCAGCCGCGTGCTGATCGAGCGCGCCGCCAAGAAGGTCAACATCACGATCCAGACCGCGCGTCCGGGCATCGTGATCGGCAAGAAGGGCGAGGACATCGAGAAGCTGCGCGCAGAGACCGCCAAGCTGCTGAACATGGCGGTCATCGACGTGCGCCTCAATATCGCCGAGATCCGCAAGCCGGAGCTCGATTCGCAGCTGGTGGCCGAGGGCATCGCCCAGCAGATCGAGAAGCGCGTGATGTTCCGCCGCGCAATGAAGCGCGCCGTGATGAGCACCATGCGCAGCGGCGCGCTGGGCGTGAAGGTGCGGCTGGCAGGCCGCCTGAATGGCTCGGAAATCGCCCGTACCGAGTGGGTGCGCG
The DNA here is from genome assembly GCA_043752035.1 of Gammaproteobacteria bacterium. Lineage (GTDB taxonomy): Bacteria > Pseudomonadota > Gammaproteobacteria > Steroidobacterales > Steroidobacteraceae > FEN-1191. The sequence continues at coordinate 4,271 of JAYUZE010000004.1, read as the reverse complement.
AAGGGCGCGTCCCGCTGCACACTTTCCGCGCCGACATCGACTATGGCCTCGCCGAGGCGCGCACTACCTACGGCGTGATCGGCGTCAAGGTATGGATCTTCAAGGGCGAAGTGTTCGATCAGGCCGAGCTCGATCGCAATGCCGCTGCAGTGGTGGATGCGGCTGCTGCGCCGGCTGCGGCTCCGACCGCTACCGCCGCGCCGGCTGTACCGGCCGCTGCCGCTGCCGCTGCCGCTGCCGCGGTCGCGGGCTGAGCACTGGTCTGTCTATAGGGTTTCAAGGCAATGCTGCAACCGAAACGCACCAAGTACCGCAAGATGTTCAAGGGCAACAACTACGGCCTCGCGACGCGCGGCAGTTCTGTGGCCTTTGGCGATTTCGGCCTCAAGGCGACCGAGCGCTGCCGCATGACGGCGCGCGAGATCGAGGCGGCGCGACGCGCGATGGCGCGTTATGTGAAGCGCGGCGGCCAGATCTGGATTCGCGTGTTTCCCGACGTGCCGATCACCAAAAAGCCATTGGAAGTGCGCATGGGCAGCGGCAAGGGCAACGTCGAGTACTGGGTTGCCAAGGTCAAGCCCGGCAAGGTGTTGTTTGAAATGGAAGGTGTAACGGAGGAAACCGCGCGCGAGGCCTTCCGGCTCGCCGGCGCCAAACTCTCGGTGACCACCTCGTTCGTTAAGCGGCAGGTGCGTTGATGAAAGCCAGTGAACTGCGTGCCAGGCCGGCCGCGGAATTGCGTGCCGAGCTGCTCAAGCTCCGCAAGGAACAGTTTGCGCTGCGCCTGCAGCGTGCCACCGGTCAGGCCGTTAAGCCCGACCAGTTCGGCAAGGTGCGCCGCAGTATCGCGCGTATGAAGACGGCGCTGCGTGCTGGTGAACTGGGCCTGCCCGTCGGCGGCAGCGGCCAGTCTGCGGCCCCGGCAGCCAAGTCGGCGAAAGCCACGAAGGCCGCCAGTCCCGCCACCAAGCCGGCCGCCAAAAAGGCGACGCGCGCCGTGAAGAAGACAGGAGCCAAGTGATGAGCAATGAAACGGCCGCTGTCACCGAGCGTGGCGCACGTACGCTGACCGGCAAAGTAGTCAGCACCAAGATGGATAAAACCATCGCGGTAGTGATCGAACGCATGGTCAAGCACGAGACCTACGGCAAGTACCTGCGTCGCAGCACCAAGCTGCTGGCGCACGATGAAGACAAGAGTGCGCGCGCAGGCGACACTGTGATGATCACGCCATGCCGGCCGCTCTCGCGCCGCAAGTCGTGGCGACTGCTGTCGATCGTCGAGCGCGCGGCGCAGTAACGGCCCGCACCAGGATTCAATACGGAACCGCTGCCATGATTCAGATGCAAACCACGCTCCAGGCCGCCGACAACAGTGGCGCGCGCACGCTGATGTGTATCAAGGTACTTGGTGGCTCGCACCGTCGTTACGCAACCGTGGGTGATGTCATCAAGGTCAGCATCAAGGACGCGATCCCGCGCGGCAAGGTCAAGAAGGGCGAAGTCTATGACGCAGTCGTGGTGCGTACCCGCAAAGGTGTGCGCCGCAGCGACGGTTCGCTGATCAAGTTCGACGGCAATGCCGCGGTGCTGCTGACCAACAAGCTCGAGCCGATCGGCACGCGTATTTTCGGACCCGTGACGCGCGAGCTGCGCACGGTGCAGTTCATGAAGATCATTTCGCTCGCGCCGGAAGTCCTGTAATGGAAAAAATTAAGAAAGGCGATCAGGTGGTGGTGCTCTCCGGGCGTGACAAGGGTCGGCGCGGCGCCGTGGTGCGCGTGCTGGCCGGCAACACCGTGCTGGTCGAGAATATCAATCGCGTCAAGCGGCACACCAAGGCCAACCCGCAGGCCAATCAGCCTGGCGGCATTATCGAGAAAGACATGCCGATGCCACTCTCGAAGGTCGCGATCTGGAATCCGGGCGCGAAGAAGGGCGATCGGGTCGGCATCAAAACGCTGGCCGATGGCAAGAAGGTGCGCTTCTTCAAATCGAACGGCGAGGTCATCGACGCCTGAGGGCGTACGAGCGAAATAATCATGGCAAGACTCATACAGGTTTATCGCGAAAAGATCGTGCCGCAGCTGCGCAGCTCGCTGGCGCTGAACAATCCCATGGAAGTGCCGAAGATCACCAAGATCACGGTCAACATGGGTGTCGGCGAAGCCGTGGCCGATCGCAAGCTGATCGATGCCGCGGTTGCCGATCTCACGCGCATCACCGGCCAGAAGCCGATCATCTGCAAGTCGAAGAAGGCCATCGCCTCCTTCAAGCTGCGCGAAGGCCTGGCGATCGGCTGCAAGGTCACGCTACGCGGCGCGCGCATGTACGAATTCCTCGATCGCCTGATCAGTGTTGCCATGCCGCGCATCCGCGATTTCCGCGGCGTCTCGGCGCGCGCCTTCGATGGCCGTGGCAACTACACGCTGGGCGTCAAGGAACAGATCATATTCCCGGAGATCCAGTACGACCAGATCGACAAGATCCGGGGCATGGATATCACGATCACCACCACGGCGCGCGACAACCAGCACGGGCGCGCGCTGCTGGAAGCCTTCAACTTTCCGTTCCGCAAGTAAGCACCAGGCGTCAGGCAAGGATCCGGCAATGGCCAAGACCAACATGATCGAGCGCGACAAGCGCCGCACGCAGACGGTGAAGAAATATGCCGCGTTGCGCGCGCGTCTCAAGGAGACGATCCGCACGCCCAAGTCTTCGCCGGAAGAGCGCAGCACGGCGCAGGCCAAGCTGCAATCGCTGCCGCGCGATGCCAGCCCGACGCGCCAGCGCAATCGCTGTGCGATCACCGGCCGTTCGCGCGGCGTGTACCGCAAATTCGGCCTGGGCCGCACCAAGATCCGCGAAGTGGCGGCGCGCGGCGAGATTCCCGGACTCGCGAAAGCGAGCTGGTAGGAGCCAAAACGATGAGCATGACCGATCCGGTTGCCGACCTGCTGACCCGAATCCGCAACGGGCAGAGTGCGCGCAAGACCACCGTAACGATGGCCTCCTCGAAACTGAAGACCGCGATTCTGCGGGTGCTGAAGGACGAGGGCTTCATCAGCGATTTCAATATCGCCGATGAATCCGGCAAGCCGGCATTGACGGTCGATCTGAAATATTTCGACGGCCGGCCGGTGATCGACCGGCTCGAGCGCGTCAGCCGTCCGGGGCTGCGCATTTATCGCGGCAAGGATGAGTTGCCGAAAGTACTGGGCGGCATGGGTACGGTGATCGTCTCCACGCCCAAGGGCGTGATGACGGACAAGGCGGCGCGTGCCATAGGTCAGGGTGGCGAGGTCATTTGCATCGTCGCCTGATGGCGGCGTGGCATACGGAATACTGAACATGTCCAGAGTTGCAAAGAAAGTCATCGACATCCCGACGGGCGTGACCATCACGGTCGGCAGCGACGCGGTCACGGTCAAGGGTGCCAAGGGCGCACTCAGCCTGCCGATGGCAGTGGGCGTGGGCGTGAGGCAGGAGAACAAGCAGCTCACGATCAGCTACGAGGGCATGGGCGAGGCGCGCATGCGCGCCGGCTCGACCCGGGCGCACCTGGCCAACATGGTGCTGGGCGTGACGCGCGGCTACGAGAAGAAGCTCGAGCTGGTGGGCGTGGGCTTCCGCGCCGCGGTGGCCGGCAAGGCGCTGAACCTGACACTTGGTTTCTCGCACCCGGTGAGCTTCGATATTCCCGAAGGCATCAGCATCGAGACGCCGAGCCAGACCGAGATCGTGATCAAGGGTGCCGACCGGCAGCGTGTCGGCCAGACGGCCGCCGAGATCCGCGGCATCCGCCCGCCCGAGCCCTACAAGGGCAAGGGTGTGCGTTATTCGGATGAAAAGATTTCCCTCAAGGAAGGGAAGAAGAAATGAACATCACCAAGCAGCAGCGCCGCGCGCGCCGCGCCATCAAGACCCGCGCCAAGATCCGCGAGCTGGGCGTGGCCCGCCTCACGGTGCATCGCACTCCGCGGCATATCTATGCGCAGCTGTTTGCCAGCGATGGCTCGAAGGTGCTGGCCGCGGCTTCCACCTTGCAGAAGCCGGTCGCCAAGGATCTCAAATACACCGGCAACGTCGAGGCTGCCAAGGCCGTGGGCCGTGCGATCGCCGAGCGCGCCAAGGCCGCGGGTGTCACGCGCGTGGCTTTCGATCGTTCCGGTTTCCAGTATCACGGCCGCGTCAAGGCGCTGGCCGACGCCGCCCGCGAAGCCGGGCTTGAACTCTAGGCATTCCTCCAGGATCGCATCGCATGGCAAGAAT
>JAYUZE010000003.1:0-3801 GCA_043752035.1 Gammaproteobacteria bacterium | reverse complement strand
CGCCACGAAGCCCTGTTAGGGCTCAATCTTTCGGTGCCTGAGGGGAGCGCCTTTGCTCTGATCGGCGCCAACGGCGCCGGCAAGACCACAACCATAAAGGTTTTGATGAACATTCTTAGGCCATCGCGCGGTATGGCCAGCGTATTGGGCATGGATTCAAGACGACTGTCGCATCGAGAGTTGGCCACGATCGGCTACGTGTCTGAAAATCAAATCATGCCCAGCCGCCTGACCGTCGGCGCCTATCTTGACTACCTGCGGCCGTTCTACGCGACCTGGGATCGGGACCTGGAGCACTCCATTCTCGCGCAACTGCGCCTGCCGATTGCGCGACGAATCGGTGAACTGTCGCACGGTATGCGGTTGAAGATGGCATTGGCTTGTGCCCTGCCCTTCAGGCCTAAGCTCCTGATCCTGGACGAGCCGTTCAGCGGCCTTGACCCTCTGGTACGCGAGGAGTTCATGGAACGGCTCCTCCAGCAGGCCGGAGAGATGACCATCCTCATCTCCTCCCACGAACTGAGCGAGATTGAGGGCGTCGCGACTCACATTGCCTATCTCGAGCAAGGTCAATTGCTGTTTCAGGATGCCATGGCGGATCTGAACAATAGGTCGCGCTCAGTTCGGATCACGCTGCAACACGAACCCGCGCCGCTCCAATCTCTGCCCGACGGATGGCTGCAGCCCACAGTCGCTGGCAATGTGCTGAGTTTTGTCCACACTCAATTCTCCGAAGCCGACCTGGCCAGTCAGCTTGGTGGAGTGCTGACCGGCATTCGGCAGGTGGATGTTCGCCCGATTGGACTGCGCCAACTCTTCGTTGCGCTGGCCAGGGCGGCGCAGGACAAAGGAGCCGCAGCATGATCTGGCACATCGTGAGAAAGGACCTGTCTCTCTTGTGGCCGGTTGTTCTGACAGTCGCCGCCGTACATATGCTAGCCGCCCTGCTCGGCGTTTATGTGGGTCGCTTCAGCGAACCACAATCGCTCGCAAAATACATCCCCATGCTGAGCCTGCTCTCCTTCCTGGGTGTCGTGGTGCTCACGGTGGTGGTCTTCCATCAGGACCCGGTCCCGGGAGATCGACAGGATTGGCTCGCGCGCCCCATCCGTCGACGTGATCTGGCGTGCGCCAAACTGCTGTTTGTGATTCTCTTTGCAGCCGCGCCACTCCTGGCGGCCGATCTGCTCGCTGCCATGCTGGACGGATTTCCAGTTGCCGCGGCACTGAGCAGCGCCAGCTGGCGTAGTGCTGCTGTCCTGTGCCTGTTTGGCATGCCCGCCCTGGCACTCGGCGCCGTCACGCGCAATGTCACCGAGGCGCTGATGGTGGGTATTGCCGCCGCCGCACTATGTGTTGGTGTTGCAGTGGTCAGCGACCTATTGAACGCGAGATCAAGTATCGGCGGATCCGGACTGATGTGGATGATCTTCGCCGGGTGGTGCCTCCTGCCACTGCTCAGCGCCCCGATACTCGCCTGGTTCCAGTACACCTATCGGCGAACTGCGACGGCACGTGCTGTCATTGCCGCCGGTGTCGTAATGGCCACCGCAATGCTCTTCTTGCCTTGGTCCACTGGCTTTGCCCTTCAAACGACATTGTCCGGTGAGCCGCAAGCTGGGCGCAATATCATACTGAGCTTCGCACCAGACTACGGGCGCTTTCACTATGATGCCGGTGCTGCAGCGGAAACGGCAGAAGGAGTATCGGCCGTGGGGCCCGTCACATTGTACCTGCCGCTGCGCGCCGAAGCGGTGCCGGCAGACGGCCTCCTGATTGCTGACGCAGCAGTCGTATCGATCGATAGCCTCGACGGCCGCCCCCTCTATCGCGGTCGGTCGAATATCAGTATTGATGGCCCGGGAAGCTTTCGTGATGCGCAGCTCGAGATCGAACCGCCGCCCAGTAAACAGGGCGCGAGCTTCGTTCACCAGAGACTCTTCCTGCCTCGCAAGGTGTATGCGTCGCTGGCCTCCATGCGGGTGCGGCTTGCCGTCGACTATTCGTTGACACTTTTCAGAGTCTTCCAGACACACCACGTTACCGCAGTCGCTGGAAGTGAACGGTCGGGTGACCTCGGCTGGTGCGGAACCAAAGTCGATCGAGATGGCGACGGCGTGGTGCTGGCATGCCTCAATGGCGGCAGCCTGCCAACTTGCTTCCGCGCCTATCTGGTGCTGCCCGATACGCCGCTCAAGAATCCCGATCTGCACTCCTGCGCGCCCGATTATGGTCTGACCCGCGTGCACCTCACGAGCGCAGTGCCGACATTCGACCTGGAATTTCCGTTTCTGGATCCAACCGGTTTGGCGCATTTCCCTATTGATGGAGCACACATCAAGAACGCGCAGGTCGCCTTTTTGAACTACACGCCCAGAAATCACTTTGTACGCCGACTGGTTATTCCGGACTTCAATGTGAGCGAGTGGGTGGCTGCGTCCGCAACAAATTAGCAGGGACGGCGGGGACACTTGACGCTCGCGCGGCCTCTTTGAGTTAGTGGGCGCGGGATTCCTCTGCTACGCGTTGGTCAAGGTCGCGTCGCGCTTCGGCCACGAACCGGCGGCAAGCAGTTGAATCCACGAATGCCTTAGTCGCACCGTGCTCGCGGCGCGCCAGCCGCCCCCATAAGTCGGAGGTCTGGGGGTGAGGCGTCAGCAGAATGTCACAGGGCAGATGCTCGAGAGTATGGAGGCCGTGGCGGAAATCCTGGATAGCGGTGGGATAGGTCGCGCTGTGCGAAAACGAGAACCCTTGGGCGGAGATCGCGGTTTGACTGTCTGCATACACCATATGAAGGCAGTGGCCACGCTCGCACGAGTCCCACGACCAGCTGGTGCCGCCGGGCGTGTGGCCCGGCGTGAAATGTGCGGTCACGGCGAGCGTGCCCATCCTCAGGGTTTCGCCATCGGCAAGCTCTCGCACTGCCCGGACGGCGGGAAACGCTAAGGTCTCCCCGTACTGCGGATCGTCGACACCTGACACGCCAGTCTTCAGCACGCGCGCGCTGGTTGGGCTGGCAGCGACCATGGCGCCCGACTCCCGTTGCAGCTCGGCAATCCCACCCGCATGATCGTGATGGGTGTGAGAGTTGAGGATCATTTTGACGTCGACTATCCGGAAACCTAACTCGCGGATGTGGGCTTCGATTAGCGGCGCGGATTCTGGCAAATCTCCATCGATCAGAATGTGTCCCTGGTCGGAGGTGATCAGGATCGAACTCAATCCATGGGGGCCCACGAAGTAGGTATTGCCGTAGATTCGAAACGGTCGCTGCGGTGCGTTCCACTCGGCGCAGTGCGGGCACGGGCGGGTCGCCGGGACTTCGGGCGGCGTCGAAGCCGGTTGACCCAGCGCAGGCGCCAGTCGGACAGCCCACAACAGTGCAATCAATAGAGTCACTAGGCGATGCATAGGCGACTTCGGTGGGGTGGGCTTAAGTGTCATCATTCACTGTGGGGCCGCGCTGGGGTCCCTTCCGGAGCAGTCCACTTGAGGAACCCTCTGACATTCATAGCAAAGAATGCCACGTTTGCAATGATCATCGCGTAGCTATGCGCCCATGTTCCAATGGCGCACCACATGAGATTGCCGATCATCATCAGCACGAATCCGGCGCGGCGCTTGCTACCGAGCAGGTAGATTGCGGCGAACGTCAGGCACATGGCCAACCAGTCAATGCCGTGGTACTGAGACATAGTTGCTGGCGGGGCCGCTGCCGTCGATCGCGTTGCGGATGACGGCTTCGCGATGTTGGGCCGCCGCCCAGTCCAGATCTGCTGCGGCGCGCTGGTAATCCAG
>JAYUZE010000002.1:0-14736 GCA_043752035.1 Gammaproteobacteria bacterium | reverse complement strand
GCTGAGCGCGGCACCGAGCTGATCAAGGCGCACATGATCAGCGTCCAGGACAACGACAATCTGCAGTCGGCGCTGCATCAGGCCGAGGCCGATCTCGCCACCGCGCAGGCGGCGGCGGACAGCGCACGCATCAATGTGGAATACGCGCACATTACAGCGCCGATCTCCGGCCGCATCGGCAAATCCGCAGTGACCGCCGGCGCGCTGGTGGTAGCGAACCAGCCCGATCCGCTGGCACGTGTGCAGCAGCTCGAAACCGTATACGTCGATCTCACGCAGTCGAGCGGCGAGTGGCTGCAACTGCAGCAGGAACTGGCTGCCGGCGGCAAGGGCAGTGGCCAGAGCGAAGTGCACATCACGCTCGAGGATGGCAGCGCGTATCCGGTGCCCGGCCAACTGCAGTTCAGCGACGTCACGGTCGAGCCCGGCACCGGCAGTTTTCTGCTGCGCGTGCTGGTGCCCAACCCGAAGGCGCTGTTGCTGCCGGGCATGTACGTGCGCGCCACGATCGTCGAGGGCGTGCTGCCCAATGGCCTGCTGGCCCCGCAGCGTGGCATCACACGCGATCCGAAGGGCAACGCCACGGCAATGGTGGTGGGTGTCGGCAACAAGGTGGAGCTGCGCAACGTGACCACGGCGCGCGCGGTGGGTGATCAGTGGATGATCACTAGCGGCCTGGCCGCTGGTGATCGCGTGGTCGTCGAGGGCTTGCAGAAGATCCAGCCCGGCATGCCGGTGCAGCCCGCAGAAGCGGCCGCAAAGTAGGCGCGGGCTGCGATGTCGCGCTTTTTCATTGATCGCCCGATCTTTGCCTGGGTGCTGGCGATCCTGCTCTCGCTCTTGGGCGTACTCTCGATCCTGCGCCTGCCGCTGACACCCTATCCGACCATCGCGCCGCCGTCTATCGCAGTGAACGCCATGTACCCCGGCGCTGATGCGCGCACGGTCGAAGACTCGGTGACCCAGATCATCGAGCAGAACATGAACTCGCTCGACAAACTGCTCTATTCCTCGGCGAGAAGCACTTCCCGTGGCGGCGTCAACATTACGCTGACCTTCGCCAGCGGTACCAATCCCGACATTGCCCAGGTACAGGTGCAGAACCGCTTGCAGGCTGTGGTGCCGCTGCTGCCGCAGATCGTCCAGCAGCAGGGCATCACGGTCAACAAGATCGTCAATTCCACCTTGTTGGGGGTGGGATTCTATTCCGAAGACGGGTCGCTGAGCGAGAGCGACATGGGCGATTTCGTAGCGAACAAGGTCGCCAACGAGTTGGCGCGTGTCGAGGGGGTGGGCAACGTCAATCAATTCGGCGCCGGCTATGCCATGCGCATCTGGTTGGACCCGAACCGGCTGCGCGCCTATGCGCTGACGCCAGCCGACGTGGTCGGCGCCGTGCGCGCGCAGAATGCGCAGTTCTCGGTCGGCCAGCTCGGCGACATGCCGCAGGTGGCCAATCAAGAGATCAACGCCACCGTGACCGCCCGCGGTCGCTTGCACACGGCTGAGGAATTCGGCGACATCATCGTGCGTGGTTCGACCAGCGGCGCCGCGCTGCGGCTGCGCGATGTTGCGCGCGTAGAGCTGGGCGCGAGCACCTACACCTTCTCCGTGATCTACAACCGCAAGCCTGCCACCGGTTTCGAAGTGCAGCTGGCGGCCGGTGCCAATGCGCTGGCCACCGCTGATCGGGTGCGGGCGCGCCTCGCGGAACTGCGCGCGCAATATCCGCGCAGCCTCAAGGATTTTGTGCCTTTCGACACCACGCCCTATGTGCGAGTGTCGATCCGCGAAGTGGCCAAGACGCTGATCGAGGCTGTGATTCTCGTGTTCCTGGTGATGTATGTGTTCCTGCAAAACCTGCGGGCCACGTTGATTCCGACTATCGCCGTGCCGGTAGTGCTGCTGGGAACCTTCCCGGTGCTGCTGTGGTTCGGGTTTTCGATCAACATGCTGACCATGTTCGCGGTGGTGCTGGCGATCGGGCTGCTAGTCGACGACGCCATCGTAGTCGTGGAAAACGTCGAGCGCCTGATGAGCGAGGAGCGCCTGTCGGCGCTCGAGGCCACACGCAAGTCGATGGACCAGATCACTGGCGCGCTGATTGGCATCGGCACCGTACTGACGGCAGTGTTCATTCCGATGGCGTTTCTCGACGGTGCCACGGGAGTCATCTACCGCCAGTTCTCAGTGACCATCGTGGCCGCAATGATCCTCTCAGTGATCGTCGCGCTCACCCTCACGCCGGCGCTGTGCGCCACCCTGCTCAAACCCAGCAAGCCTAATCCGCAGGGTATCGGGGCCAGGCTGTTCGGCGGCTTCAATCGCGCCTACCTGCGCACGCACCAGCGCTACCGCGACACGGTGCAGCGCATGCTGGGGCGTACTGGGCGCTATATGGTGATTTACGGAGGCCTGGCAGCGTTAATGGGCGTGCTATTCCTGCGCCTGCCGACCTCGTTTCTGCCGCCCGAGGACCAGGGCTACATGATGGTGTTCGCGCAGGCGCCGGTAGGTGCCACTGCGACTCGCACCAAGCGGGTGCTCGACAAGGTGCAGGACTATTTCCTGGACCACGAGAGCAAGCTGGTTGAGTCGGTATTCACAGTCCAGGGTTTCAGTTTCAGCGGCGCTGGCCAGAATTCCGGCGTCGGTTTCGTGCTGCTGTCCGACTGGGCTAACCGGCCGCGCGGCGACCAGAGCGTCGATGCGGTCGCGGGCCGCGCGTATATGCCCTTCAGCCAGATCAAGGATGGCCTGGTGTTTCCGATCGTGCCGCCGGCAGTCACCGAACTGGGCAACACCTCGGGCTTCGACTTCTACCTGAAGGATGATGGTGGCAACGGCCACCAGGCGCTGATCGCGGCCCGCAACCAGCTGCTGGGCATGTTGTCGCAGGACAAGCGACTGGTAGGCGTGCGTCCGAGCGGCTCGGAAGACTCTCCGCAATACCGGCTCGATATCGATGCGACCCGCGCCAGCGCGCTGGGCGTGTCGCTCGATGAAGTGAACAACACGCTGGCGATGGCCTGGGGCGGACGCTACATCGACGACTTCATCGATCGCGGCAAGGTCAAGCGGGTTTTTGTGCAGGCGGACGCGCCGTTCCGCATGAATCCCGAGGATTTCAATCTCTGGTATGTGCGCAGCAGCGCGGGCAAGATGGTGCCGGTGCCGGCCTTTACGGCCACACACTGGGAGTTTGGCGCACCCGAGCTGCAGCGCTTCAATGGCGCGGCCGCCTTCAACATCAATGGCTCGGCGGCCCCTGGCGTGTCTTCGGGCACTGCCATGAAGATCGTGCTCGACGCCGCGGCCAAATTGCCGCCAGGCTTCCGCGTCGACTGGACCGGGCAGTCCTACGAAGAGCGTGTGGCCGGCACGCAGACGCCGGTGCTCTACGCGATGTCGCTGGTGATCGTGTTCCTGGCGCTCGCTGCGCTCTATGAAAGCTGGGTGATGCCGTTCCCGATCCTGCTGGCGGTGCCGCTGGGCATCATCGGCGCCGTGCTCGCCACTGCGGCACGGGGGCTCGAGCGCGATGTGTATTTCCAGGTCGGCATGCTCACGACCATCGGGCTGGCAAGTAAGAACGCCATCCTGATCGTCGAATTCGCCAAACTGAACATGGACGCGGGCAGCAAGCTGATCGACGCGACGCTGCACGCCGTGCACGATCGACTGCGCCCGATCGTGATGACCTCGCTGGCCTTCGGCTTTGGCGTGCTGCCACTGGCGCTCGCCCATGGCGCCGGCGCTGGCGCGCAGCGCGCCATCGGCACGGGCATTTTCGGCGGCATGCTGGCCGGCACGATACTCGGCGTGTTGTTCGTGCCGGTGTTGTTCGTGTTCATCCAGCGGGTGTTTCGCAAGCCAATCGAGTGAGGGACGCATGCCGAAGCCAGTCGAACTGCTCAGGTCATTCTGGACTCTGGGCGTCGGCGCCGATCCGCTCGGCCGGCGCTTGAGATATTGCGACGCAGGATGAAGTACGCTACCCCGGAGGGAAATCTGCTGTCGAAGCGGGTGGGGCCCGTGGTCGCTGAAGCCCCGGGTGCGCCTGCGGCACGCACGACGCCTGCAAGCGCTGAGAAATCCAATGCTGTCTTGCCGTTCCTCGATATGAGCGAGAAGCACGATCAGAAGTATTTCTCGGATGGGCTTTCTTAGGAACTCATCGACCGTTCTTGAGGCCTACAATTTGGTTCTGCAGGGCGACAACGAACTGGCTATAGCTCGGTACCGGCAGGCACTCGGCATTGACCTGAAGTATGCGCGTGCGCAGGCGCAAAGGCAGTGTGCACCCGCGGCGCTAGTTTACGAGGTTTGCGCGGCCACACAACGCTTTGTTATGCGGCACTGGTGGGTGCTGTGTTAATCGCAAAGATAATCGTAGCCGGAAGCATCGCCGGCATACTCTCGAACGTAACGGGTTACGCCATTACCGGGTGTCTCTTTCATCGGTTTCAGGCCAAGACACCAAATACGTGGAGGGCCTCCGAATCTTGGAGTCATTACCAGTACGCCGCGGCCGCCAGAATCTGCGCGTGCATCGCCATCGCGTCAATTTACGCCGCAGTTGCAAGTACTCTACCAGGCATCGCAGGGTCCGCGGTTATGCGCGGTGCTATCGTTGGATTGACGCTCTGGGCAGCGACGATATTACCACTGGTTGTTGAAGTTACATTATTTGTAAATTGGCACCGTGGATTTGTTGTTGGATTGCTTTTGGATTGGCTAATCGTTTGCGTTCTCGCATGCGCCGCGGCGGCGGTGGCAATTCGTGCCGCCCAACAAACGCATCGAGCGCACGCGTAAACCCTAACGACCAGGCGTCGCAGGCAGCGGAGCTGGGCGCGATCAGCGGATGCCGGGGAGTGACTCCGTGTGTTCGAGCCGGACCGCCTTGAGTTCGCGGGCCGGAAGGCCGAGCGCCTCGAGGATGGTGGGGGCAATCTGTGTCGTTTCGACGCGCTCGTCGATGCGGACACTGTGCACGCCGGCACCCAAGACAATGATAGGCACGTGCCGGTCCTGCCGAGCGTCGCCGCCGTGTTCGGAGATCTTTTTGATTTTTACGGGGCTCGAGTAGACCGTGCCGATAGTCGCGACGCCGATCAGGTCAGGGACGCGATCGTCACTCGGTCGGACACCGATGAATTTCGCGGCGTCCTCGCTGGCCAGAACGCGGGCCAGACCGGAATGCAGCACCGTCCCGCTGTATTCGACGAACGTGCCGTTGGCGTCGGACCCGCCGACCTTGAGGGGCCGGTAGTTCCAGAGGAACGCTCTCGCGAAATCGGTAGCGGCCTCAGATCGGTCGACAGCCACAGCAACATGGCATCATCGCTGATTGAAAAAGACACGAGCGCCGTGGTCGAAGACGGGTGCGCAGTAGCCCAGGCGGCATTGAGCGCCCCGGTGACTTCGCCATCGTCAATGAGGCGCAATTGGGTGCGATCTACCGGTGACTGGCCGTGCTTGTCGGAGACGATGACCAGCGTGTCCCGGGGGTTGATGGCCGAGACGATCCGGGTGAGTTGGGTGTCGATGAAGTCGAGCGCGCTGGCCACGACCGGTCTGGCGACGGTGCCGGCGTTCGTGTAGCCGCCGAGTCCTTTGACGCCGCCGTCGTTGGCGTAATGGGAGAGATTCAGTTTCTGCGCCGTCGACACCGACTGGAAGTTCATGCCGAAGATAGCGGGTTCGCCCGATGCGTTCAGGCTACCATCATGGTTACCGCCCCTGGCCCAGTTGATCACCGCCTGTACTTTGAGAGTGTCGTAGAACTGGGTGTTCAGGTTGTCCTTAGTCCAGTCATTGCCGCTGCCGTCGGGAACGAGACTGTTGATCTCGGGGACGAACAAATCGTCGACGCCCGCGCCCGACGGGCCGTTCACGAGGTCGTACGCGGCGTGCTTGTCGGACCAGGCGGTGTGGAGCCCGTGGGCCTTTGCCACTTCGAACATCGTGTTGATGCGCAAGTAGGCGTGCGGATAGACGGCGGTGCAGGTCGTCGGGTCAACAGGGAGCAGTGCATCGTTGATCAGGTCGCGCGCCCGGTTGGGCATCTTGTAGATATTGCTCTGGATTGCCGCGCGTGTGGAGAGATCTCCCACGCCATAACCGGCGTCGATCGAGTCGAGGTTCAAGTCGAGTGCTTCGAAGTAAGTGACTTCGACGCCGGGCGCGGCGTGCGTGCAGTCCAGCGTGCCCGCCGGGAGAAGGGAGCGGTTCCAGCTGTCATCGTAGTAGACACCGGAGGACTTCGGATGAGCGCCAGTCACGATTGCGGTGAGGCCGGGGAAGGAATCGGATGGGAAGGGTGCGCGCGCGTTCGAGTACGAAGCGCCCTCGTTAACGAACCGGGCGAGCGTGGAGGTCGAGTGCGCTGCCACGTACGATTCAAGCTCGGTCTGGTGGAGCCCGTCTGCCGAAATCACGATCACGTGCTGGGCGTGGATTTCGTCGTGACGCTCTGCGTGTGCGGCCAAAGGTGCGAGGGCGATAGCGAGGAGCGCTGCCACCGTTAGGGGCTGTGCGAGTCGGGATAGGGTCATAGTAAAGTGCTCCTGGAGTGTCGTGTTCACATGCGCAAGCGCGCTGAGCGCCTACAGTGCCGCAATAATGTGACGCGGCGATGACGAGGGGGCAGTTGACGGCAGTGTGCAAATGCATGAAGAGGAAGCCTTGCGGCCCCCTGCAAGGGAAGCGTTGTAAGCGCTAGAGCTGGATGAGCTCCGGGGGCTGATCAGACAATACGCCAGATCTGAGTGCTATTTTAGTAGCGCGCTTGAGTGACGACGACCAAGGGGTTTCGTAAGAGAGAATCGTGAGCAGCGCCATAAGCGCGGGTGGTTGATCGGGCCCTCGTGCGTCAAATCCGCGAGGTAAATCCGCGGCACACAGCGGCCAGTTTGTTGCCATCGAGATCGCGGACATAGGCGGCATAGAAATCTGGGTTGTACTGGGGTCGGAGGCCCGGGGGTCCGTCGCAGGTTCCGCCCAGGGCCAGCGCCGCGGAGTAGAAGGCATCCACGGCGTGCCAAGAGCGTGCGATGAAGGCGGCCATGGTCCCGTTTCCGGCGGTGGCGGCGCGTCCATCGAAAGGAGTGCCGATCCAGAAGGCGAGTTCGCGGGTGCCGTCGTTGTCGTAAATACCCCAGCCGGCGGATATCTGATCCCAGGCGGCATCGCCTGTGACGCAGCGCTGCATGCCGAGTGTCTCGAATACGGCGTCGTAGAAGGTCTTGGCGCGTTCAAGTTGATTGGTGCCGAAATAGACGTAACTGAGCATAGGAGTCCCTCCGTGGAAGTGCTCGTGCGCATAGTGGCCGCGCGCTGGGGAAGGGTAACGCAAAGTGAGGAGCGCATATACCGAGGTGGGGGTACCTTGCTACAAGGCGTTGTTACGGAAGATGAAGCTGCCGGAGACGTGAACCCGGGTCTCACACTCGTGGCCGACTCCAGCAATGCCGTGCCCTTGAGTTACGCCTCCCAAGATGCAGAGGCAGCGCCGTATTGCGCAGAGCTTGCGAGCGGCGGGAATTGAAGTTTGGTTTGATCAGAGTGAGCTGCGTGCAGATCACCCCGTCAGCATTGCCATCCTCTTTAAGCACGCCGTGTCCGGATTTTCCCCATCGGCGGATCAGGGACGCTGAGGAAAGACAGTTTACGAGGGCTGCCAAATTCAAAGGCGCAGGGTAAGTGATACGCACCTGCGCCAGAGGTGCATACTGCATGACGGCTGCCGATTCGCGTGGCCGCTTCTTCCTTAGAATTTCAATAATTTAACATAAGGGGAAATAGCGATCATCATCAGAAATGCGCTGATCGCTTGCGCGTCCGCCACGACGTTGGTGTGGGCGGTGGTGCCCGTGACAGCGGGCGAGGGCGACAAAGCAGAAAGCTCGAAAGAGGAGATTCGCATCGGGTACAAGATTGCGCCGGTAGCACTCGACACTGTCGGCAAGAACAAGGACCTGGTTGGCCTGGGCAGCTATATCGTCAACGGAAGGAGCGCATGCAACGATTGTCACACGCACCCGAACTATGCGCCGGGTGGCGATCCGTACGTGGGCCAGACTGAGATGATCAACGGCGCGCAGTACCTGGCGGGCGGGCGGCAATTCGGGCCGTTCACTTCGAAGAACCTGACGCCGGATAGTTTTGGCAAGCCCGCTGGCCTGAGTTTTGAACAATTCAAGTAGGTGCTGCGCACCGGCCATGATCCGGACGCCGTCGATGCCAATGGCCAGCCGATAATCTTGCAGGTCATGCCGTGGCCGGTGTATGGCAAGATGTCGGAACGCGATCTGCGCGCCATTTATGAATACCTGCGCTCTATTCCTTCGCTCCCCGATAACCCAAGTCCGGGACCCTAAGGCACTCGCGCCGCGAGGCGCCAGGGTCGACTAGAGGGCGCCCGCGACTACCGCGGGCGTTTTCATTTCTGGTGGTGAGATGCGGACGGCTCTCGCCCACTGCGGTGCGGGCGATGAATCCGCGTCGGCACTGTCATGGGCACCGCGCGCGGAGTGTCCGATCCTATGCGGAGCGTATCTGAGCGTGGCCTCGCGATGGGCGGATTTGTCGAACAACGTGAACCGGAAGTGGGCCGACGGGAGGCTGACTGCTTGCCGACCGTCGCGGCCCATTGAAAAAGAAACCCGCGGCACCTGGCGGCACCGGGGGCTTTGCGCGTATAGCGTCTAGCGTCGTGCGCCGCGGGCCTGCCGCACCGGGGGGGGCTGCTGGTTCAGCGTCCTCGTTGGCATTCGCCGGAAGGACGACCAGTCGGCCGTCTACCGGGAGTGAACGGAGTTGGATATTGAACGGCGATTTGCCACCAAGTAAAGTTTGGGGTCGGCGGGGCAGGTCGGCCAGAGGGCAAATGGGGTGGAAATGAACGGAAATGCGGGGCACAGGTAGGCGAGCGTGTTCCGCTTGCAGCGGCACGGTGTGGTTCCTAGCGGGATAGCGCACCGTGAGGACGATTGGCGTTCAGCGCCGGTGCAAGATCAGGTTTTCCAGGAGTCGTCGGGCCAGATGCGCTTCATGAATTCGTCGAACAGGGGGACCGTAAAGGCGGTATCGCCGTGATTGGGGCTCCAGATCATGCCTTTGCCAATGAGTTTGCTGCGCGTGGGGCCGAGTGAACTCACCGGGCGATTCAGCGCGGTGGCGATATCGCCGGAGCGGTGCGGGCCCGCACCGAGCTCGGCCATCGCGCGCAGATATTTCTTCTCGCTGGGCGTCAGTCGATCAAAGCGGACACGAAAGAAACTTTCATCGAGTGCGGCGAGGGCAGAGCGCGATGCGGTGAGGGTATCGGCGAGCGTGATGGGCGAGTGTTGCGCGGTATCCCAGGCATGTTTGCCCCATTCCTGTAGAAAGTAGGGGTAGCGGTGCGTCGAGGCCAGGATATCCGCAACCGCCGCGTCGTCATACTGGACGTGCTCGACTTCAGCGGGTTTGCACAAGGCCTGCGTGGCCGCTTCGGGCGTGAGCGGGCCAATCTCCGGGAATTCGAAGAGCCGCTCCGCGTAGGACTTGGCGTTACCCATTTGACCGCGCAGCTGCGGAAGGCCGGCACCGACCAGCGTAATGGGTAACTTCCGCTGTGCACAGCGGTGCAGCGCGGTGATGAGGACCGCCAGTTCCGCCTCCGGCACATACTGCAGCTCGTCGATGAACAGCACCAGCGCGCTACCCGCACGCTGTGCGGCCGTGCCCACGGTTTCGAAGAGCGCCTGCAGATCGTGCTCAAGATCGCCGTTGTCAGCGAGGCCGGGCTCCGGCTCATAGTCGTAGCCCACTTCGATATCGTGGTACTTGATCTTCAGTGCTTTGGCGAAGCCCGCAAGCGCGCGAAGCGCACGGTGCGCAGTGTCTTTGGATTGCTCGATACGACTTAAGCGCAGCAAGGCCTGGCGCAGTTCAGGAGCGAGCAGCGCGGGGAGCGAGCGGCCTTCCGGGGCCTCTATGCGCACCGTGTGAATGCCGGTTGCTTCGGCATCTTCACGCATGCGATCGAGCAAGACAGTTTTGCCGACGCCGCGCAATCCCACCATGAGTACGCTCTTGGTGGACAGCCCCCGTCGGACACGCTCGATTGCGATGCGCACGGTTTCGCGAATGTCACCGCGTCCTGCGAGTTCTGGGGGTGGGGCACCGGCGCCGGGCGCGTACGGGTTGGTGACCGGATTCATGGGCCAATTATAGCGAACTTAGCAATATTATCAATAAACACTAATATCACTAATAAAGCTATAACTAAGGCGCTCCAGCTCGGGGACGTGAGCGTCTGCCAGGGGCCCAAATGACAGCAATCTGGACGCCTGTCTGCTCGCTCTATCTATACGGGTGCTGCAGCACAAATGGAAATGGTGCGACGCACTATAGCTTGAGCTGGATCGCGTAGTCGCCCTCTGGTTCTTTTCAGTCACAGCACAACAGGAAACCCAGGTAACGCGAGGTGGCGGGCCAGGTGACTGGAGCCGATCGCGACGGCCCGTCCGAGCGGAGAGTTTCGCGGCTAGACTAGGCCGGTTCCATAAAAAGACAACACGAAGAAGCGTCCATGAATGGGGAAGACTCCAAGAGAGGCGCCGAGGCGCCAGCGCCGCTGCCCAAGAAGCGCGCGGCGCGAACCCCTGCGCCAGTGAAAGCAGAGCCCCCGCATCCGCACCTGCCCACCACGCGTGGCGGGGGTCACGGGTTGCCCATCCACCTGCCGTTTCTCGAGCAGATCAAGCGTCGCAATGTGGGGCGGATCGCGAGACCTCACTAGTTTATGCGAAGTTCTGGCCGCCGCGCGGATTCGAGTTTCGCAAGTAATATGTGATAGATAGCCAACGCGTGGGGTCGGAGCGTCGTCATCCGGTGGACCGACATTGCCAACGTTCAGTACAACGAGCGGCGCAAGCAGTTAGTCGTCACCGACCAAAGCGGACAACAGGGGAAGTTCTCCATCTTCCTGTGCGGGGTGTCGCAACTGTCGGAGTGGATGCTGCAACGTTGCCCGCCAGCCTTGCGGTCGCCCGGGACGCAGGAATTGCTGGAGGCCGTCAAGCGCGGTCAAGGGCCCACGCTGTTGGGAAACGCGTCGCGCTCTGTGTCTGCTGCGGGATCTAAACGCAATCCTCAGGAACTGATCAATGTTGTGGTGATGGGGATTGCAACCGGGTTGGGTGCCTACGCGGGGTACTTCCTGATGTATCCGCTGGTGGGGGCATTTCTGGTGTGGCTGGCCATAGGGAAGGCGATGCAGAAGGAGGATCGACTGCGAGCCTATGGTATCGCCGTGCAGGGTGGGTTGGTGCTGTGGATGATCCTGGGCGCCGTGATACTTTAGAGCGCGCGCACGGTCGCTTGGGATGTCGGGATTCTGTCAGCGGGAATCCTGTGGTGGGCGTGGAGGCCGGGCCTGTGGCCGGTGCTCTATCTCGTGGCCTTCAACACCTGGGCGCTGTGGATGAATGTGCAATACGTCAAGCTAGCGACGGAAGAGGGCACGCTTCGCAAAGGGCTGGTGGTGCACGCGACATTTCATGTGGTGGCGTTAGGCCTGGTTGTCGCGTGGTGGTGGGGTCGACGGCGGGGAACGCTAAGTAATGAGCCCCCGGCGGGCGAGCCGTAACGCCACAAGCATGATTACTCTGGTGCTTTTGCCCGGACTCGACGTCACCGGTCATCTGTTCGCGCCGTTCCTGACGGCGCTCGGCAATGCGATGTCGGCCCGGGTCGTCGCCTATTCGTCGCGGACCGCGGACTTCGAAGAGCATATGGATCAGGCGCGACGGGCTTTGCCGAAGGCTCGACCGTTTGTACTGCTGAGGAAATCTTACTCGGGACCCATCGCCGTACGGCTGGCGGCCGAGCGGCCGCCGGGCCTGCTCGGCCTTGTCGTTGTCGCGACGTTCGTTACCTGTCCGTCGCTGTGGCTGTCGCCCTTCCGGCCGGTGCTCGCGGTGATGCCTTCCGTCCGCATGCCGACGATGCTGGCCACAAGTTCCGCGATTTCCCCGCACGAGCTCTCGTGCTGGTACTGCCG
Source organism: Gammaproteobacteria bacterium (assembly GCA_043752035.1). GTDB lineage: Bacteria > Pseudomonadota > Gammaproteobacteria > Steroidobacterales > Steroidobacteraceae > FEN-1191. The sequence continues at coordinate 2,681 of JAYUZE010000002.1, read as the reverse complement.
AGGCAAAAGGGTTAGCGTAAGTCGATTGTGGCATGTGCGGCGGTCGACACGGGCGAGCGGCGGTGCCTCTTTTGACCATCGTGCTTTACCGCGCGGAGACTAGGTGATGAACCAATACCCTGACGAGCCGGGCGGCGCGGCCTTACCGATTCAGCCGGCACGCCGTGGCGGCCGGCTGCTGTGGCTGGTCATGCTGCTGGTGGCCGTCGCCATCGGCCTCGGCGGTGTACTCTCTTATTATGTGGACGCCCTGTGGTATGAGTCGCTGGGCTATGCCACCGTGTTCTGGACCCGCCTCAACCTTCAGGGTGGGATCTTCGCGTGCTTTGCCCTACTTACCTTTCTGATCCTCTATGGCGCGTTTCGCTCGCTGCAACCGGCGCGGCTCGATGCGCTGATCGGCGGCGCCCTAATCTTCAATCGCCGCCGCGTGCTACCGCTCCTCGAGCCCGTGCTGCAGGTGCTCAGCCTCGGTGCGGCGCTCGCGATCGCCGCCATCGCAGGCCTGAACATGATGGCGCGGTGGCCGACGCTGGCGCTGTTCTGGAGTGCGCCGCACGACGCGCTCGCGCCAGATCCCATTTTTGGCTGGCCGCTGGCTTTCTATCTGTTCAAGCTACCAGCGTGGCAGTTGATCTCGGGCTGGCTGCTTACCCTCGCCGCGATCGCTTGCAGCACCGCCGTATTGTGGGTCGCGCTCACCGGCGGCGTGAGCGCGATGACCGCGCGCCGCGTCGATACCGTGCAGGCCCGGCTGTGGCGCGGCGTGCTCGTCAGTTTCGCGGCGCTTTTGGTGATGGCGGCGGTGCGCACCTTCCTCGGGCGCTACGATCGACTGGTCCAGAACGGCGAAGTGTTCGCCGGCGTCACTTATACAGACGCACACGTCACACTGAACGGGCTGGTGGTTGTGGCCTTCGCCTTGCTTGTGGGCGCCGCGCTTGCGCTGCTGGGCGCGTTCTCCGCGCCGCGCCCGCGTTGGCTGCTGGTGGCACTGGCACCGGGCATAGCCTGCTACCTGATGGTGGCCCTGGTGGGTTGGTACGTGAACGGATTTATCGTCAAGCCTAACCAGCTGGTGCGCGAGCGCCCGTACATTGCACACAACATCGAAATGACGCGCCGCGCCTACGCGCTCGATCGCATTACGCCGCACCCGTTCCCCGCTGACACCGGCATCGAGGCGGTAGAAGCCGACAAAAACCGCGCGACGCTCGAGAACATTCGGCTGTGGGACTGGCGTGCGTTGCAAGACACCCTGCGGCAGATCCAGGAAATTCGTACCTACTACGATTTTCCGGACATCGACATCGACCGCTATACCGCCAACGGGACCACCCAACAGATGATGCTGGCGGTGCGGGAGATGAATGTCGACAAGTTGCCTCCGAGCAGCCGCAACTGGATCAACGAGAAGCTGGTGTACACGCACGGCTACGGCCTGACTATGAACCCTGTGAACGGCTTCACGCCGGAGGGGCTGCCGACGCTGCTGTTGAGCAACATGCCGGTGCAGAGCACGGTGCCGGGTATCGCTGTCACGCGCCCTGAGATCTACTTCGGTGAGCTCACCAATACCGACGTGTATGTGAAGACCCGCCAGAAGGAATTTAACTATCCGCAGGGCGACAGCAACAACTTGACTTCCTACCAGGGGGAAGGGGGCATCCGGCTGGGCGGGTTCCTGCGACGCATGCTGATTGCCATCGATCGGGGCGATCTGGCCAAACTGCCGTTCAGCGACGATGTGACCCCCGACAGCCGCCTGCTGATGCGGCGGAACCTGATGGCGCGGGTGCACGAGCTGGCGCCATTTCTCACACTGGACCCGGATCCCTATGTTGTGATCGGTGCGTCCGGCCGGATCTTCTGGCTGATGGATGGCTTCACGACCTCGGAGGCCTATCCGTACGCCAGCGGAGCGGTGCTCGGCGATGAACGTATCAATTACCTGCGCAACAGCGTCAAAATTCTCATCGATGCCTACACCGGGGCGACGACTCTGTACGTGTTCGATCCCGAGGACCCGATTATCAGGGCCTATCGTGCGCTGTTTCCGAGCCTGTTTGCCGATGCCGCGGCCATGCCGACGGACCTGCGCCAGCATGTGCGTTATCCGGAACTGCTGCTGGACGTGCAGGCCTCAGTCTACGGCCTCTATCACATGACCAATCCGGATGTGTTCTACAACCGCGAAGACTTGTGGAGCGTGGCCACCGAGATCGGCATGGCCGATCAGCGCCAGCAGATGATGGAGCCCAACTTCGTGCTAATGACGCTGCCGGGTGAGAGGAACAGCGAGTTCATCGAGATGCTGCCGTTCACGCCGGCCAACCGCAATAATCTGATCGGCTGGATTGCGGGGCGCAGCGATGGCGAACACTACGGTCAGGCGGTGGTCTACGATTTCCCCAAGACCAAACTGATCGACGGGCCCCTGCAGATCGAGGCGCGCATCGATCAGAACGCCCAGTTGTCAGGTCAGCTGTCGCTGTGGAATCAGCAAGGTTCGCACGTGCGGCGCGGTGCGCTGATTGTCATCCCGGTGGGCCGTGCACTGCTGTATGCGGAGCCGATCTATTTGCAGGCGGATCGCAGTCCGATGCCAGAACTACGGGTGGTGGTGCTCGCGGTGCAGGACCGGCTTGCCTACGGGCCGACGTTTGAGGCGGCGATGGCGG
>JAYUZE010000001.1:0-3334 GCA_043752035.1 Gammaproteobacteria bacterium | reverse complement strand
GCGGTGCTGGCGCTGCTGCCGTCGGCACAGCCTGGTCGCACTTTACGCGTGATCGATCTGGGCAGCGGCCTCGGCGGCCTGCTGCTCGCACTCGCCGCGCAACGTGGCGATGCGGAATTTCACGGTGTGGAACTCGCGCCGCTCCCGCTGTTGATCAGCAAGCTGCGGGTCGCGCTGCGGCGGCAGCGCAATTGCAGCATGCGCTGGGGCAGTTACTGGCCGCTGGATCTGGCGCAGTACGATGTGGTGTTCGCGTTTTTATCGCCGGTGCCGATGAGCGCGCTGTGGCACAAGGCGCGCCGCGAGATGCGCGCGGGGAGCTTGTTCATCAGCAGCAGTTTCGAGGTGCCGGGCGAGACTGCCACGCGCGTGATCGCGATCAATGATGCGCGCAGCACGCGATTGCACGTGTGGACGATGTAGCTGCTCAGCCCTTGATCTTGCGCAGCCGCTGGATCAGCTTGAGCTGCGCAGCCGCTCGTGCGAGTTCCGCCAGCGCCTCGGCCTGTTCGATCTTGTCGATCTTGCCGGCCAGCGCTTCTTCGGCGCGCTGCCGGGCGGTCTCGGCTGCGGCCTCGTCGAGATCGGCCGCGCGCGTGGCGGTATCGGCCAGCACGGTGACCCGGCGTGGCTGCACCTCGAGCGCACCGCCGCCGACAAAGAACGACTGCTCCTCGCCCTCCACCGGCTGCACGCGCACTTCACCGGCTTTCAGCAAGGTGAGCAGCGGTGCGTGGCGCGGCGCCACGCCGATCTCGCCTTCGACCGCCGGCAGGAACACCATCTTCGCAAGGCCTGAGAAAATCTCGCCTTCGGCGCTGACGATGTCCACGTGTATGGTTTCTGCCACTGCTGCTTGCTCCGCTCTGCTGTCGTGCTACGTTGCGCTGCCTTACTGCAGCGTTTTGGCTTTCTCGACCGCTTCTTCGATCGCGCCCACCATGTAAAAGGCCTGCTCGGGAAGCGCATCGTAGTCGCCGGCGAGGATGCCTTTGAAGCCGCGGATCGTGTCCTTCAGGGGCACGATCTTGCCATCCTGGCCGGTGAACACCTTGGCCACGTTGAAGGGCTGCGACAGGAAGCGCTGGATCTTGCGGGCGCGGAACACTGTGAGCTTGTCTTCTTCCGAGAGCTCGTCCATTCCCAGAATCGCGATGATGTCCTGTAGTTCCTTGTAACGCTGTAGCACCGCCTGGACGGCGCGTGCGGTGTTGTAGTGCTCTTCGCCGACCACCAGCGGATCGAGCTGACGGCTGGTCGAATCGAGCGGATCGACCGCGGGATAAATGCCGAGCGAGGCGATCTGACGCGAGAGCGTCACCGTGGAATCGAGGTGCGCGAAGGTAGTCGCGGGCGACGGATCGGTGAGATCGTCCGCCGGCACGTACACGGCCTGGATCGAAGTGATCGAACCCGTCTTGGTCGAGGTGATGCGCTCCTGCAGCACGCCCATTTCTTCGGCGAGCGTAGGCTGGTAACCCACGGCCGAGGGCATGCGGCCCAGCAGTGCCGACACCTCGGTGCCTGCAAGTGTGTAGCGATAGATGTTGTCGACGAAGAACAATACGTCGCGCCCGCGGCCACTGGCCTGCTTTTCGTCGCGGAAAAATTCCGCCATCGTGAGGCCGGTAAGCGCCACGCGCAGGCGGTTGCCCGGCGGCTCGTTCATCTGGCCGTACACCATCGCCACTTTGGAATTGGCGAGGTTGTCCTTGTCGATGACGCCCGACTCGATCATCTCATGATAGAAGTCGTTGCCTTCGCGGGTGCGCTCGCCGACGCCGGCGAACACGGACAGACCCGAATACTGCTTGGCGATGTTGTTGATCAGCTCGAGCATGTTCACGGTCTTGCCCACGCCCGCGCCGCCGAACAGGCCGACCTTGCCGCCCTTCGCGAACGGCACCAGCAGGTCGATGACCTTGATGCCTGTAACCAGGAGGTCCTGGCCGCCCGCCTGTTCGTCGTAGGCCGGCGCCGGACGGTGAATTGGCAAATGATCTTTCGTATCGACCGGACCGCGGTTGTCCTGCGGCGTGCCGAGCACGTCCATGATGCGGCCCAGTGTGCCCTTGCCCACCGGCACCCGGATCGGCGCACCGGTGGAGTTCACCGTGAGGCCGCGCTTCAGGCCTTCGGAAGCGCCCATCGCGATGGTGCGCACCACGCCGTCACCCAACTGCTGCTGCACTTCGAGCGTGAGCTCGACGTCCGCGAGGCGCAGCGCCTCGTAGATTTTCGGCACCGACTCACGTGGAAACTCCACGTCGATGACCGCGCCGATGATTTGTGTGATCTTGCCAGTAGCCATAAAATTTCCTTTAACAGATCTTCGTGCGCTCGTGCGCCTGTGCGCCTGCGCTAAACCGCCGCTGCGCCGCCGACGATCTCCGCCAGCTCTTTCGTTATCGCCGCCTGCCGCGCCTTGTTGTAGACCAGCTGCAGATCGCCGATCAGCGTGCCGGCATTATCCGACGCGCTCTTCATCGCCACCATGCGCGCCGCCATTTCGCAGGCCACATTCTCCACCGCACCCTGGTACACCTGCGACTCGATGTAACGCATCAGCAGCCCATCGAGAATGTGCGCGGCATCGGGCTCGTAGAGATAGTCCCAGTGCTGCGGCAGGCTCGCATCCTTGGTCGGCTGCGCCGGCAGCAACTGCTGAACCAGCGGCTTCTGCGTCATCGTGTTCACGAACTGCGCGTTCACCAGGAACAGCCGGTCGATCTTGCCGTCGCGATAGGCATCGAGCATTACCTTGACCGCGCCGATCAGATCCTTCACGTGCGGGTGATCGCCCATACCCGTGGTGCTGGCCAGAATCGGCAGCCCCAGCCGCCGGAAAAATGCCAACCCCTTGGTGCCCAGCACGCACAGATTCACCTGCGCGCCCTTGCCCTGCCACTCACGCAGCAACAGCAACACATTCTTGAACACATTGGTATTCAACCCGCCGCACAACCCGCGATCGGTCGATATCAGAATAATCCCCACCGACTTAGGCTCGCGCTCGATGAGGAACGGATGCCGATAGTCAGGATTGGCTTCCGTAAGATTCCCAATCACCGCCCGCATCTTCGCCGCATAAGGCCGCGCGACGCGCATCCGATCCTGCGCCCGCCGCATCTTGCTCGCCGCGACCATTTCCATCGCCTTCGTGATCTTCTGCGTGCTCTTGACGCTCGCAATCTTGGTCCGAATTTCTTTTGTGCCGGGCATGGGGTTAAGTCCTGGGGCGCGCGCTGGCACGCGGCGCGAGCACGAATGGGTGGCCGCCGTCGCTCCACGATATTCGCTTTGGGCGGCCACCCATTCGCGCTCGTCCACGTGC